>NZ_JBEYHT010000001.1:0-329000 GCF_040635425.1 Streptomyces laurentii
CCCTCGATCCGGGGCGGGAGAACCGGCCGATGGCGGAGGCCCTGCGGCTCTGGCTTCGGGAGTTCACCTACGACAGGGAGCCGGCTGTCGATGAGACAGCCGGCCGCCCCATCGCGTTGCCGCGCACCCCGAACCGGCGGAGACGGGCCATTCACCCTGGCCGCAAACCGAGCCCCCACCCGCCGGGCCGCACACATCCCGACTGCCGGAGCGACACCCGGCCCCACCGGTCACCGGGTCGCCGCTCGCCCCTGGCGGGCGGCCACACCGGAAACCCACCGGGACCTCGGCCTCCGGCACCTCCACCCGGTGTCCACCGGTGCGTCCACTCCTTGGACATGGCTTTGAGGGGGAACTCCGCGCCTGCCGACACTGGGGTGACATGCGCATACCAGGTTTGTGCGACTGAGGACAGGAACGACGGCGGACGTCCCACCCCCCCCGGGCTCCGCCTGGCGGTATCGACCTTCAGGAGTGTGCTGTGACCGCGACCCCCCACGTTCATCTGCTGCCGCAGACGGATCAGCTGCGCGCCATCCACACGATCATCCGTGACCGCGACTGCGCCCACGAGGACTTCGTGTTCTACGCCCGGCGTGTCATGCGGCTACTGCTCGAACACGGCCTCGACCTGCTGCCGTTCACCAAGAAACAGGTCACCACGCCCGTCGGCGTCACCTACGACGGGCTCGAGTTCGCCACCAAGATCTGCGCCGTCCCCGTGATCCGGGCCGGCGAGGCCCTGGAAGGCGAGCTGCGCGACATCCACCCCGGCATCCGGATCGGCAAGATCCTCATCCAGCGCGACAAGCAGACCAAGCTGCCGCACCTCTACTACAGCCACCTGCCCGAGGACATCGCCGACCGGCACGTCCTGCTGCTCGAACCCATGCTGGCCACCGCCGGCTCCGCGCTCGCCGCCATCGACGTCCTCAAGGACGCCGGCGTGAGCGAGGACCGCATCATCATGGTCAACTTCATCTCGTCGCCCGAGGGCATCGCCCGGGTCGGCGCCGAGCGCCCCCACGTGAAGATCGTGACCAGCGCCGTCGAGGAACGGCTCAACGAGCACGCGTTCATGATCCCCGGCATCGGCGACTTCGGCGACCGCTACTTCGGCACCACCGACTGCGGTGCCCGGACATGAGCGGCCCTCCCGGCCTTCCCGGCCCTTCCGGCCCGCCCGGCCTCCCGCCGTACCGCCGCACCCGCCCCACCGCTCTCCCGATCGAAGGAACGCGATGACCCCGCCCAGCCCCACGATCCCCGTCGTCTACGCCGAAGAGGTCCGCGAGGCCCTGCACGAGGGACGTCCCGTCGTCGCCCTCGAATCCAACGTCATCACGCACGGCCTGGCCTACCCGCACAACGTCGAGACCGCGCTCCAGGTCGAGGCCGCCGTCCGCAAGGGCGGCTCGGTCCCCGCGACCATCTGCGTCGAGGACGGCGCGATCCGCGTCGGCATGAGCGCGGACGACATCGAACGCTTCGCGTCCACGTCCGGTATCCCCAAGGTGTCCAGCCGCGATCTCCCCGTGGTCCTGGCGCGCGGCATACGGGGCGCCACCACCGTCGCGTCCTCGCTCGTCGCCGCCGAACTCGCCGGGATCGCGTTCTTCGCCTCCGCCGGCCTCGGTGGCGTCCACCGGGGCGCCGAGACCACCATGGACGTCTCCTCGGACCTGATCCAGCTGACCCGCTCCAAGGTCGCCGTCGTCTGCGCCGGCGCCAAGATGATCCTCGACCTGAAGCTGACCATGGAGTACCTGGAGACCCAGTGCGTCCCGGTCGTCTCCCACGGCTCGGACGACTTCCCCGCCTTCTACTGCGCCTCCAGCGGCGTGAAGGCCCCGCACCGCATCGACGACGAGGATCTGATCGCCCGCGTCGTCGCCACCCACTGGGCCACCGGGCACCCCGGGGCCGTCGTCATCACCGCGCCCCCGCGCGCCGAGGACGCCGTCGACCCCGTCCAGGCCGAGGCCGCCATCGCCGAGGCCCTCGCCCAGGCCGAGCGGGACCAGGTCACGGGCCAGGGGCTGACCAAGTACCTGATGCACGCCGTCGACCGGGCCACCGGAGGCCGTACCGCGCAGGCCAACATGGCTGTCCTCATCTCCACCGCCGAGGTCGGCGGCCGCATGGCCGCCGCCTACGCCCGTCACCGGCAGGCCGCCGGCTGACCGGCGCATAGGAGGACAGGGGACGAGGCCAGCGGAGGAGGAGGACGAAGGGGCTACGGGCCGGGCGGCGCCACGGCGTCGCCCACGGCCTGTCCCCCCGGCGCAGGTCCTAGCCCAGCCACTTCCGCAGCAGTTCCTCGCGCTCCGAGCGGCGCGGCGTCCCGCCCTCCCAGGCGCGCCCCCACGCCGCCATCGCCGCGAGCGTCGTCTCCATCGTCGCCGCGCCCTCCGTGAGGCGGTTCAGGAGCGCCAGGGAGAGGTCCACCTCGCTCTGCGGGTAGCCGGAGGAGGCCGCGACGTACGCCGCCAGGTTCCGCTCGCCGCCCTCGGTTCCCACCCGCACCAGCAGCAGCGGCGGGGCCTCGATCCCGCCGCCCATGCCGGGCAGGGCGATCTCCTTCACCGTCTCCAGGGCCATCCCCGTGACCGTGCCGACCTGGCGGATCAGGGTCTTCATGGGTATGTCCGCCACCGTCAGGGAGCGGATGTCCTCCCACGGATACAGCTGGGACTGTCCGTCGCCGAGGCCCGTCACGCCCTCGTCGGCCAGCCGCACGCCGGGCGCGTGGCCGGCCGGCTTGGCGCCCACGTAGACGTCGCCCTCGGCGATCCAGAACAGGCCGACCATGGCCATGGTTTGCTCACTTCCCCCGACAACGGCTCCGCCGTCGCGCACACTTCGAACACCGAACACCGAACACCGAACGAGATAAACGAGATACAGGTCGACGGCGGAACGAACGGCCGGGCCCGGAAAGTTCCGCTTTCCGGCCCCGGATCCGTCCGGCCGTCAGTTGAGCAGCGCCCGCGCCGCCTTCGCGCGCCGCCGGATCGCCTCCGCCGCGCTCGGCTCGACCGCGTCCATGACCGTCGCGTACGCCTCCATCTCGGCCGCGCCGGTGAGGAAGTCGCCGCGCTGTACGAGCAGTTCGGCCCGCTCGTAACGCAGCCGGGCCGGATGCGAGGGCAGCAGCAGCGACAGTTCGACCGCCCATAGCGCGACCCCGGAACGCTCGGGCCGGGAGGCGGCCCACGCGCGGATGTTGTTGAGGATGCGCAGCACGATCGCCGGCGCCGTCGCGGGCCGCAGCATCGACGGGTCGAGGGCCTCGCCGGTGGCGCTCGTGACGATGAGCTCGGCGTCCGTGCCCGTCATCGGCCGCCCGCCGGCGAACGGATCGGCCAGCCGGAGCTCGGCCGGGTCGCCGAAGCCGACCACGAAGTGACCGGGCAGCCCGAGCCCGTACACCGGCGCCCCGGCCCGGCGGGCCACCTCCAGCCACACCACCGACAGCAGGATCGGCAGCCCGCGCCGCCGTCTCAGCACCTCGTGCAGCAGCGAGGACTCCAGCCGCTGGTAGTCGGCGTCGACGCCCTGGAAGCCCTCGCGCCGGCCGAGCAGCTCGGACAGCGCCGCCACCCACGCGTCGGCGCCCCGCGTCCCGTACGGCACGAGCCCGGCGAGCCGGTCGAGTTCGACCTCCGCGAGGTCGAGGTCGGCCTGGGTCAGCTCCGGGTCGGCGACCGCGCCCACCAGCAGGCAGAGCCGGGCGAGATCGGGCCGGTCGGACCGGGCCTCCTCCGCGAACTCCCGCCGCCAGTCGGTCACGCGTCCGTCCCCTGGTCGCCCGGCCCCCGATCGTCTGTCGTCGGGAGATCCGCGGCCGCGGCCCGGGGGCGGTAGTGGTGGTAGTGGTGGTGCACGGTGAAGCCCATCCCGTCGTACAGCGCGCGGGCGCCGTCGTTGTCCGCCTCGACCTGGAGCCAGGCCGCCGACGCGCCCTCCTCCAGCGCCCGGCGGGCGAGCGCCGTCATGACGGCCGTCGCCAGGCCCCGGCGGCGGTGCGCGGAGGCGACCTCGACCGCCATGAAGCCGGCCCAGCGTCCGTCCACCACGCAGCGTCCGATCGCCGCCGGTACGTCATCGGTGCCCGCGACGGAAGCGAACCACACACTCGGGCCGCTGCCGAGGACCTTGGTCACATGCGGGCCGGGCTCCCCGGTCCGCTGGTAGCGGCGCAGCCACGGGTCGTCGACCGAGCGGCCCAGCCGGACGGCCGAGACGTCGGCGTCCGTGTCGTCGAGCGGCGCGAGGCCCGCGATCCGTACCTCGGCGGACACCTCCCGTACCCAGTCGCGCCGTTCCAGTTCCGCGCAGAGCACCTCCTGGGTGCCCTCGGCGCCGGTCGCGGCCTGGACGTACGCGGGCAGCCCGCGGGCCGCGTACCACGCGCGTACGTGCTCCAGGGCGGCGTCCAGCGGGAGGCCGGGGTCGCCGAGCGGGAGGACCGAATTGGCCCGCCGGGTGAAGCCGGCGGCGGCCCGCAGCGTCCAGTCGCCGAGCGGTTCGCTCTCCAGCGGCTGCCAGCCGCGCGCCGTGACCCGGGCCAGTTCGGGGAAGGAGGCGGCGGGGCCGCGGCGGCGCGCGGGAGCGGCGGGGACGACCTTGCCCGCGGCGAGCCTGTCCTCGGCGACGCGGACGGTGTCACCCGTCCTTCGTGTGATCAGCAACACGCCGGAGTCCCATGAGGTGAGCACCCCGACCGCGTCCGTGAAGTGCTCACCTGGAACTCGTGAGTCCGTCACGTACCGAACCGAGACACGTTTTCCCACGTCAGCAGTGGTAATGCGGATGTCAAGCCGTCCGCCGCCGATGAATTCCACGCCTTCTGCGCCCCTCCTGTTCGGATCGCCCCCGAGAACGGAGATACTAGGGGTGGGCATCGACGACGCCGCGCTCCCGCGCAGACCAGCCCTACCGAGGAGGAACGACAGCGTGACCTACGTCATCGCGCAGCCTTGTGTCGACGTGAAGGACAAGGCGTGCATCGAGGAGTGCCCCGTCGACTGCATCTACGAGGGCCAGCGATCCTTGTACATCCACCCGGACGAATGTGTCGACTGTGGCGCCTGTGAGCCGGTCTGCCCGGTCGAGGCGATCTTCTACGAGGACGACACTCCGGAGGAGTGGAAGGACTACTACAAGGCGAACGTCGAGTTCTTCGACGATCTCGGTTCGCCCGGTGGCGCCTCCAAGCTGGGCCTGATCGAGCGGGACCACCCCTTCATCGCCGCCCTGCCGCCGCAGAACGGCTGAGCACTCCGATATTCCGCCCGGTCCCGTACGGCCTCGCCGCTGTACGGGACCGGCGCGTTTGGACCGACATGCTCCGGTCGGGTTCCGGCCGGCGTGTACGTACGAGGAAGTGAGCCACATCGTGAGCGCCGTCTCTTCGCGTCTGCCCGTCTTCCCCTGGGACCGGCTGGAGCCCTACAAGGCCACCGCCGCCGCCCACCCGGACGGCATCGTGGACCTGTCCGTGGGCACCCCGGTGGACCCGGTCCCCGCGCTGATCCAGGAGGCGCTGGTCGCGGCCGCCGACTCGCCGGGCTATCCCACGGTGTGGGGGACGAAGGAACTGCGGGACGCGCTCACCGGCTGGTGCGCACGGCGGCTCGGCGCGGTGGACCTCGCCCATGAGAACGTGCTCCCGGTCGTCGGCTCCAAGGAGCTGGTGGCCTGGCTGCCGACCCAGCTCGGCCTCGGCGCGGGCGACAAGGTCGCCTACCCGCGGCTCGCCTACCCGACGTACGAGGTGGGCGCGCGGCTGTGCGGCGCGGAGCCCGTCGTCTACGACGACCCCACGGAGCTGGACCCGGCCGGGCTGAAGCTGCTGTGGCTCAACTCGCCGTCCAACCCCACCGGGCGGGTGCTCGGCAAGGACGAACTGACCCGGATCGTGGCCTGGGCGCGCGAGCACGGCGTGCTGGTCTTCGCCGACGAGTGCTACCTGGAGCTGGGCTGGGAGGCCGACCCGGTCTCCGTGCTGCACCCGGACGTGTGCGGCGGCTCGTACGAGGGCGTCGTGGCCGTCCACTCGCTCTCCAAGCGCTCCAACCTGGCGGGCTACCGCGCGGCGTTCATCGCCGGCGACGCCGCGGTCCTGGGCGAGCTGCTGCTGATCCGCAAGCACGGCGGCATGATGACCGCCGCGCCGGTGCAGGCGGCGACGGTCGCGGCGCTCGGGGACGACGCGCACGTGGCCGAGCAGCGCGCGCGGTACGCGGCCCGGCGGGCGGCGCTGCGGGGCGCGCTGGAGGCGCACGGCTTCCGGATCGAGCACAGTGAGGCCAGCCTGTACCTGTGGGCGACGCGGGACGAGCCGTGCTGGGACACGGTGGCGTACCTGGCCGAGAAGGGCATCCTGGTGGCGCCCGGCGACTTCTACGGGGTGGCGGGGGAGCGGTTCGTCCGGGTCGCGTTCACGGCGACGGACGAGCGGGTCGACGCGGCGGTCAAGCGGCTGGGCTGATCCCGGCGCCGCGGGACCTCACGGACACGGCAGAGGCCCGGGAAGCACGTTTCACGCGTGTTTCCCGGGCCTCGGTGTGCGCCGTGGCGGTACGGAACCGTCAGTGGCCGATCGGGAGGCCGCCGATCAGGCCCGAGCCCGGCAGGCCGCCGCCCTTGCCCTTGCCCTTGCCGCCGCCCGCGGCACCCGCGGCCTCGCCGACGGTCTTGCCGGCCTGGCCGGCGGTGTCGCCGACGATCTTCTGGGCGGCGGGGGTGGCGGTCTTGCCGGCCTGGCCGACGACCTTGCCGGCGGCCGGGACGGCCGAGTCGGCGACCTTGCCGGCGGCCGGGACGGCCGAGTCGGCGACCTTGCCGCCGGTCTTGCCGACAGTGCTGGTGGCGGTCTGCGCGGCGGCGTCGACGGCGTTTCCGGCGTTGGACGTGTCCAGGGAGGTCAGACCCGTCAGGGCGCCGGCGGCCGGGGCGAGGGAGGGCTCCGTGGCGCTCGCGACACCGGCCGCGCCGACCACGGGGGCTGCGCCGGCCGCGACGAGGAGGGCGGCCTGGGCGATCCGACGGGTCAGGGGGAGGGACATGATGCTCCTTCGGCGGAGTGGATATGACGCGGTGACAACCGGCCCCGGGGCGGGGAAGGTTGCGGACGCCGAAGGTAAAGACTGGGTAATGCGTCGTATTGTCGGGTGGGGAGGAAAGCGGACGAACGCACTCAACGTGCCGACGGCCGCCGAACCGTCACTTCCCTTGTCCCGTAAGGGGATCGAGGCGGTCGAGGGGCCTCCGACGGAAGATCGGGAGGAGGGGGTGAGGCGGGGGCGCGGATGACGCGCCCGGGGGATCCGTCGTACGGCTGCCCGAGAAGGCCGTGGGAGGCGCATATGCCGCACGACGGTCAGGGGCGGGTGTCCTCTGCCGCACGTGCGTCCGGACGGATCGGCATATGACCACCGCTTCCACGGACGCAGCCGGGGACCGGCCCGAACCGCCCCGCTAACGCGCCAGCGTGAGCCGCACGGACGAGCCGTCCGTGCCCCGCGTGCCCGCGCCGCCCCGTACCGGCTCCCAGCCGCCCGAGGACGCGTCCGCGACCCACCTCCGGTCCCCGTAGACCACCTCGGCTATGCGCAGCTCCTCCGCCCGCGCCACCGCCCACTGCGCCAGCGCCCAGCCCCGCTCCGCCCGCGGGACCCGGGTCTCGCGGACCGGCACCGTCAGCTCCACCCGCGCCGCCGGCGCGCCCCCGGCGGCCGAGCCGGGCGCTCCCGCGGCCCGCTCCGACTCCGCCCCCGGCCTCGTCTTCGGCGCGGACCGCGCGCCGAACGCCCTCACCAGCTCGTCCCGCACCCGCGCCGGATCGCCCGGCCGCCCCTCCGTCGCGTCGGCCGTGCAGCTCAGCGCGGCCGGCGCGCGGCCGGTCAGCGCCGCCGACAGCAGCGTGGCGTCCGGCTCGTGCTTCGCGTACGCCTGCGGGAAACCGCTGCGCTGCACCTTCTGCGCCGCCACCGTCAGCGGCAGCCGCGAATAGCCCGGGACCTTCTCCAGGCCCTCGTAGAACTTCGTCGACGCGTACACCGGGTCGAGGATCTGCTCCGGCGTCCCCCAGCCCTGCGAGGGCCGTTGCTGGAACAAGCCGAGCGAATCCCGGTCGCCGTGCTCGATGTTGCGCAGCGCCGACTCCTGGAGCGCGGTGGCGAGCGCGATCGTCACCGCCCGCTCCGGCAGTCCGCGGGCGCTGCCCACCGCCGCGACGGTCGCCGCGTTCGACGCCTGCTCGGGCGTGAACTCGTAGCGGTTCTGCCCGCTTCCGATCACGCACCGCGGCGGGCCCATGCTGCCCGTCACGTCGTGCAGCGTCACATAGGCGGCCACGCCCAGGAGTGCGGAGAACGCCGCCGCGAACCGGACGGCGCGGCCGCGGCGGGCGGGGGCGGGGACACGGCGGGGCTCGGACACGCGCCCCACCGTACTGGAGGCGGGGATAGGGTCGGCACATGGCCGACACCGCTTCCTCCGCCCCTTCCGCCGACCCCGCACCCGTGCTGGACCTCACGCTCGACGGCGCCGCGCTGACCGCGGCACTCGTCGACGTCCCGTCCGTCAGCGGGACGGAGAAGCCACTCGCCGACGCCATCGAGAACGCCCTGCGCGCCCTGCCGCACCTCACCGTCGACCGGTTCGGCAACAACGTCGTCGCCCGCACCACCCTCGGTCACCCCGAGCGGGTCGTCCTCGCCGGCCACATCGACACCGTGCCGATCGCCGACAACGTCCCCTCCCGCCTCGACGACGAAGGCGTCCTGTGGGGCTGCGGCACCTCCGACATGAAGTCCGGCGTCGCCGTCCAGCTGCGGATCGCCGCCACCGTGCCCGTCCCCAACCGCGACCTCACCTTCGTCTTCTACGACAACGAGGAGGTCGCCGCCCACCTCAACGGTCTCGGCAAGGTCGTCGAGGCCCACCCGGACTGGCTCGCGGGCGACTTCGCCGTCCTCCTCGAACCCTCCTACGGGCAGGTCGAGGGCGGCTGCCAGGGCACCCTGCGGGTCAAGCTGCACACCGCGGGCGAGCGGGCCCACTCCGCCCGCTCCTGGATGGGCTCCAACGCCATCCACACCGCCGCCCCGATCCTGGCCCGGCTCGCCGCGTACGAGCCGCGCAAGCCGGTCATCGACGGCCTGGAGTACCACGAGGGCCTCAACGCGGTCGGCATCGAGGGCGGCGTCGCCACCAACGTCATCCCCGACGCGTGCGTCGTCACCGTCAACTACCGCTACGCCCCCGACCTCTCC
The DNA here is from genome assembly GCF_040635425.1 of Streptomyces laurentii. Lineage (NCBI taxonomy): Bacteria > Bacillati > Actinomycetota > Actinomycetes > Kitasatosporales > Streptomycetaceae > Streptomyces > Streptomyces laurentii. Next base: position 9,285 of record NZ_JBEYHT010000001.1, read on the forward strand.
CCGGCCGAGGCCCTCGCCCACGTGCGCGAGGTCTTCGCGGACTGCGACATCGCCGAGTTCGAGATCGACGACGAGAGCCCCGGCGCACTGCCCGGCCTGTCCCACCCCGCCGCCGCGGCCTTCATGAAGGCGGTCGGCGGCACCGCGCAGCCGAAGTTCGGCTGGACCGACGTCGCCCGCTTCAGCGCGCTCGGCGTCCCGGCGGTCAACTACGGCCCCGGCGACCCGCTCTACGCCCACAAGCGGGACGAGCACGTGCACGTCGAGCGGATCCACCACTGCGAGGCACGGCTTCGCGAATGGCTCACCGATTGATTCCGGCAATTCGAGTCTTCTTCACCTGACGCGTCCTAACCTGACCGGGACGATCAATGGACGGTGAAAGGAGCAGGCCATGGGCGTACCCCGCGAGCCGAGCAAGCCGGTGGAGCAGCGGCTGGGACCGGTGCTCCGGCGGCGTGAACAAGTCCAGCCCGGCACGACCGACCAGCGGCTGCTCGACACCGAGGGCGACTCGGAGTGGGTGCACACCGACCCCTGGCGGGTCATGCGCATCCAGTCCGAGTTCGTGGAGGGCTTCGGCGCCCTCGCCGAACTGCCCAGTGCGATCAGCGTCTTCGGCTCCGCCCGCACGCTGCCCGACACGCCCGACTACGACGCCGCCGAGCGGATCGGCCGCGCGCTCGTCGAGGCGGGCTTCGCGGTGATCACGGGCGGCGGCCCCGGCGCCATGGAGGCGGCGAACAAGGGCGCCCGGGCGGCCAAGGGCGTCTCGGTCGGCCTCGGCATCGAGCTGCCCTTCGAACAGGGCCTCAACCCGCACGTCGACATCGGCGTGAACTTCCGCTACTTCTTCGTCCGCAAGACGATGTTCGTGAAGTACGCGCAGGGCTTCGTCGTCCTGCCGGGCGGCCTCGGCACCCTCGACGAACTGTTCGAGGCGCTCACCCTCGTGCAGACCCGCAAGGTCACCCGCTTCCCGATCGTCCTGTTCGGCACGGCGTACTGGAAGGGCCTCGTCGACTGGCTGCGCGACTCCGTCGTCGCCGGCGGCAAGGCGGCCGAACACGACCTGCTCCTCTTCCACGTCACGGACGACGTCGACGAGGCGGTGGCGCTGGTGACGAAGGAAGCCGGCACCAAGGAGCACCGGCGGTAGAACCCGCTCCCGGGGGGAGGGGCGGGGCGCATATGCCCCGCCCGTCTCGCGTCCGTCACGCGTTCTCGTGCCCCTACGCGCGTGTACGCGCGTGTACGGGCGTACACGGCGTGCGTACGGCTACGCGAGGCCGCGCCGGGCCACGGCGGGCGGGCGGTGGCCCGCGATCGACGCCACCATGTCGAGGACCTGCCGCGTCTCCGCGACCTCGTGCACCCGGTACACCCGGGCGCCCAGCCACGCGCTCACGGCCGTCGTCGCGAGAGTGCCGAGCACCCGCTCCTTGACCGGCCGGTCCAGCGTCTCGCCCACGAAGTCCTTGTTCGACAGCGACACGAGCACCGGCCATCCGGTGTCCGTCATCTCGCCGAGCCGGCGCGTCGCCTCCAGGCTGTGCCGGGTGTTCTTCCCGAAGTCGTGACCCGGGTCGATCATGATCCCGTCCCGCCGTACGCCGAGCGCGACCGCCCGCTCCGCGAGCCCGACCGTCACCTTCAGGATGTCGGCCATCACGTCCTCGTACTCCACCCGGTGCGGCCGGGTACGCGGCTCCGCGCCGCCCGCGTGCGTGCACACCAGGCCCGCGCCGTACCGCGCCGCGACCTCCGCGAGCCGCGGGTCGACCCCGCCCCACGCGTCGTTGAGCAGGTCCGCGCCCGCCTCGCACACCGCCTCGCCGACGTCCGCCCGCCAGGTGTCCACGCTGATCACCACGTCCGGGTGACGGCGGCGTACCTCGGCGACGAAGCCGACCGTGCGGCGCGCCTCCTCCTCGGCGGTGACCTCCTCGCCGGGGCCCGCCTTGACCCCGCCGATGTCGACGATCGCCGCTCCCTCGGCCACGGCCCGCTCGACCCGGGCGAGCGCCGGCTCGTCCCGGAACGTCGCGCCCTGGTCGTAGAAGGAGTCCGGGGTCCGGTTCACGATCGCCATGATCACCGGCTCGTGCGGCCCGAATTCTCGCCGTCCCAAGCGCAGCATCCCTTTTGTCCTCCCTCGCGTCCGTTCGCCTGCGACCCTAACCGTCAGTGGCGCATGGCACGATCGGCACCGGACGTTTTCCACGGACGGGAGAGGCGCGCAGGTGTTCTGGTTTCTGCTGATCACGATGGTCGTGGTCGTCGCGGCGGTCACCCTTGCGGTGGTCGGCGGCGGCGAGAGCGAGGTCCTGCCCGAGGCCGCCCCCGAACAGCTGGTGGATCCGCTGCCGCTGACCCGGCCGGTCGCCCGCGGCGACATCGAGGCACTGCGGCTCCCGGTCACCGCCCGCGGCTACCGGATGGCGGACGTGGACGACGTCCTGGACCGTCTCGACGCCGAACTCGCGGAGCGGGACGCCCGGATCGCGGACCTGGAGGCGGCGCTCGCGGCCGCCCGGAGCGGGAGTGACGGGACGCCGGCCGACGATGCCGCGGACGGCGGGACTCCCGGCGTGACGATGGACAAGGTGACGGACGACGTGACGGACGACGTGGCCGACGACGTGGCGGGCGACCTGACGGACAAGGCGCCGGACGGGAACCAGGACGAGAAGCAGGACGAGCCGGCGGCCGGCACGGCGACGGACGCGGCCGCGGCGAACGGCAAGGAGGACGCGGCGTGAGCGACGGAACGGCCATCGCGGGGCCGGACGGCCTGCTCCGCTGCCCCTGGGGACTGTCCACCGAGGACTACGTCGCGTACCACGACGAGGAGTGGGGCCGCCCCGTCCACGGCGACGACGCGCTCTTCGAGCGGCTGTGCCTGGAGGCCTTCCAGTCCGGCCTGTCCTGGATCACGATCCTGCGCCGCCGCGAGACCTTCCGGACGGCGTTCGCCGGCTTCGAGATCGCCGAGGTGGCGGGCTTCGGCGAGGACGACCGCACCCGGCTGCTCGCCGACGAGGGGATCATCCGCAACCGCGCCAAGATCGACGCCACCCTCGCCAACGCGCGCGTCCTCGCCGACTGGGAGCCGGGCGAACTGGACACGCTGATCTGGTCGTACGCCCCCGACGCCGAGAACCGCCCGGTCCCGGCCACGATCGCCGACGTCCCGGCCGTGACGGACGAGTCGAAGGCCCTGGCCAAGGCCCTGAAGAAGCGCGGTCTGAAGTTCATCGGCCCGACGACGGCGTACGCCCTGATGCAGGCCTGCGGTCTGGTCGACGACCACGTGGCGGACTGCTTCGCCCGCGGCGCCGGCCGCTAGGTGTATTGACCCACAGGGTTGTTCACGCGGGTCAATACACCTAGGACCTGCCTGACGGGCGTGCCAAAGGAACAGCCCCGCGCGCGTGGGTCGCGCACGGGGCTGTGTGCCGGGAGGCTCAGCGGCCGACGTACTTCGGCTTCTCCTTGGCGAGGAAGGCGCGCACCGCGATCCGGTGGTCCTCCGACGAGCCCGCCTTCGTCTGGAGCTCGTCCTCCTTCTCCAGGGCCTCGGCGAGCGAGTGGTCCGCGCCGTACGCCAGGGACTCCTTCAGCGCCGCGTAGGCGAGCGTCGGGCCCGAGGCGAGCTTGCGGGCGGTCTTCGCGGCCTCCTCGGCGAGCGCGTCCGCCGGGACCAGCCGGTTCACGATGCCCAGCTCGTACGCCTCCTGCGCGGTGAGCGTACGGGGGAAGAGCAGCAGGTCGGCGGCGCGGCTCGGGCCGATCAGGCGCGGCAGCGTCCAGGACATGCCGGAGTCGGCGGTGAGCGCCACCCCGGCGAAGGACGTGTTGAAGGAGGCGGTCTCCGCGACGATCCGGTAGTCCGCGGCGAGCGCGAAGCCGAAGCCCGCGCCGGCGGCCACGCCGTTGACCGCCGCGACGACCGGCTTCGCCATGCCGGTCAGCGCGCGGACGATCGGGTTGTAGTGGTCCCGCACCGTGTTCATGGTGTGGTGGGTGCCGGCCTCGTCGTCGGCCTGGAGCAGGCCCACGTGCTCCTTGAGGTCCTGGCCCACGCAGAACGCCCGCTCGCCGGCGGCGGTGAGGAGCACCGCGCGGACGGCCGGGTCGGCGGCGGCCGCCTCCGCCGCGTCGCGCAGCGCGACCTTGGCGGCGACGTTCATCGCGTTCATGGCCTCGGGGCGGTTGAGGGTGATGGTGGCGAGTCCGTCGCTCACCTCGTACAGCACCGTGTCGGCCATCGCGGGTTTCCCTTCGCCTTTTCGCGTCGTTGACCCGCTCAGCATGGCGGAGATCACGTCGCGATCGGCCGGTCCGCGCATGTGAGCTGCGTCAACAAATCAGGACCCGGCGAGGGGCCGGCAGTGGCGAAGTATCGCAGGTGGAACGGCGAAATGTGTGGCTTTGTGAAAGCGCGTTGCGGAAGCGATGCCTGCTGATGTTGGTCATCGGGTCCTGTGATGCGGGATAATGACCGGGAAGCAATCGTGTTCGATGCTGACGATGAGCTGGTTTCAGGAAGGGGAACGAGCATGGCGGCCATGAAGCCGCGGACGGGTGACGGCCCGCTCGAGGTGACCAAGGAGGGGCGGGGCATCGTCATGCGCGTTCCGCTCGAAGGCGGCGGCCGGCTCGTAGTCGAGCTGACCCCGGACGAGGCCCAGGCACTCGGCGACGCACTGAAGCAGGTCGTCGGCTAGTCACGCCCAGTCGCGTATTTCCGCTTCTGCCCCGGTGCGGTACCCACCGCACCGGGGCAGTGGTGTACCGGGGGCCGGACAGCGGTCCGCCCCGCCGCGCGCGGACGGCCGGGTCGTGAAGGACGTACGGGGTCAGGCGCCCCGGCGCACGGCGCACAGCAGGCCGTCGCCCACCGGCAGCAGGGTGGGGAGCAGCTCACGGCTCTCCCGTACGGTCCGCAGCAGCTCGCGGATGCGCTGCACCTCGGCCGGCTGGGCCGCCGAGTCGACCGTCCGGCCGTCGGCGAAGACACCCTCGAAGCAGACCAGACCGCCGGGCCGCAGCAGCCGCATCGATTCGTCGAGGTAGTCCAGCAGCTCCAGCCGGTCACCGTCGCAGAACACGAGGTCGTAGCCGCCGTCCGCGAGCCGCGGCAGCACTTCGAGGGCGCGGCCCGGGATGAACCGGGCCCGGTTGCCGGCGAAGCCCGCCGCGCGGAACGCCGCCTTCGCGTGCGCCTGCCGCTCCGGCTCCATGTCCACGGTGGTCAGCACGCCGTCCGGACGCATGCCGAGCAGCAGATAGATCCCGGACACGCCCGTGCCGGTGCCTATCTCCGCCACCGCCTTGGCGTCCGCCGTCGCGGCCAGCAGGCGCAGGGCCGCACCGGTGCCCGACGACACCGAGGGAATGTTCGCCTCGTCGGCGCGGTCACGGGCCCAGAGCAGCGCTTCGGCCTCGGCGACAAAGGCGTCGGCGAACGCCAGACTCGTCTGCCGGTTGGCGGTAATGGCCCTCTCCTGTTCCCCTGGCTGTCCCCGTAGTTGACGGACGGCGTCGACTGTATCCGCTGGACGCGGGAACCCGCAGATGGGACCGCGCGTTCACAAGGGCAGGAAGCGACGCCGGGACGGCGGATGAGCCCGTCCCAAATTCGCGTAAAGAGTTTTATCCGGAGCTAACGGGCGAGGTGGCTATGGTAGGGACTCCACTGGACACCACCAGAGCCGACAGGGGAGGTGCGGCTGCGCCTGTGGATCGGGGAGGAGTGCTTCGGCGTCTTCTCAGATCAGCGGGTGAGCCGAAATCCGTGACCGACACCGCTGACCGTTCCCGCGCCGCCGACTCCGCGCCCACCACCGCGACCTTCGCCTCCGAGGCGGACGCGCAGGCATGGACCCCTCCCAGTTGGGAGGAGATCGTCAGCACGCACAGCGGTCGTGTCTACCGTCTCGCGTACCGCCTCACCGGCAACCAGCACGACGCCGAGGACCTGACCCAGGAAGTGTTCGTCCGGGTCTTCCGTTCCCTGTCGTCGTACACGCCGGGCACCTTCGAGGGCTGGCTGCACCGCATCACCACGAACCTGTTCCTGGACATGGTGCGCCGCAAGCAGCGCATCCGTTTCGACGCGCTCGCCGACGACGCCGCCGAGCGGCTGCCCAGCCGTGAGCCGTCCCCGCAGCAGGCCTTCAACGACACGCACTTCGACGCCGACGTGCAGCAGGCCCTCGACACCCTCGCGCCCGAGTTCCGCGCCGCGGTCGTGCTCTGCGACATCGAGGGACTGTCGTACGAGGAGATCGCCGCGACCCTCGGCGTGAAGCTCGGCACGGTCCGCAGCCGGATCCACCGCGGCCGCTCGCACCTGCGCAAGGCCCTCAAGCACCGTTCGCCCGAGGCGCGCCAGGAGCGTGCCCTCGCCACCGTCGGAGGGGAGGGCGGAGCGGCGTGAGCGGCACCAGTCCGTCACCTACCCCCGCGGAACAGCACCTCGGGGACCGGCTCGCCGCGCTCGTCGACGGCGAGCTCGGCCATGACACCCGTGAACGGGTCCTCGCGCATCTGGCGACCTGCCCCCGCTGCAAGGCCGAGGCCGACGCCCAGCGCACCCTGAAGAGCGTCTTCGCGTCCAGCGCGCCCCCACCGCCCTCGGCCGGGCTCCTCGCCCGCCTCCAGGGGCTGCCGGGGGGACCGCTCGACCAGGGGGGACCCTTCGACGACCTGCTGCGTGAGGGCGGTGTGCGCGCCGACGGCTTCGCCACGGCCGCGCCCGTCACCCCGGACGGCGGCTTCCCCATCCACGAGGTCGGCGACCGTTCCTCGTGGCGGGGCAGACGCTTCGCGTTCGCGGCGGCCAGCGCGGTCTCGTTCGCCGCGATCGCCCTCGGCGGCACGCTGACCTTCGACACGGCACGCGGCGGCCAGAGCGGCAGCACCGTGACCCCGCTGCGCGCCCCGGCGACCTTCGCGTCCGGCTCGCGCCGTGACGCGACCCCGGAGCCCGCGCCGCCGACGGTCATCCCGGCCCGTCTCGAACTGTCCCCGTTCGCCCGTCCGATGAACCCGGCGCTGCGGCTCTCCTACCAGCCCGGACCCGGCCCGACCTCCACCCCGGCCCCGAGTCCCTCCCACCGCTGACGGACGACCTGGTTGAATCCAGGGGCGAGGCCGTGTGAAGACACGGCCTAGGGGCGCGCCGTCCGACGACGCGGGCGGCGCGGACAGGTCATCTGTTGCGGGGAGCGCATGAAGAACGGGAAGCCGACGTGGTGGAGCCGTACCTCGACCACGGCCACGGGCACGGACGCCAGACCGGACGGACCTCCTGAACCGGCGGACGACGCCGACTTCACGCTCGCGGCCCCGGCGGCGGCCCCGGAACCCGCGTCGGCACCCGCACCCACTCCCGCGTCGGACCCGGCCGCGGACGTGCCGGCCGCGCCCGAGTCGACGCCCCCTCAGGCGCCCGCGCCCGTCGTGCCCGAGCCGGTGGTGCCTGCCGAGCCCGTGGTGCCCGCGCCCGTCGTCCCGGCCGCGCAGGCGACCGACGCGCCGGCGGCCGAGGCCCCGGAGCCCGTGCCCGCCGAGCCCGTCGCGCACCCGGACCCGGGCCCCGCGCCCGTACCGCCACAGCAGCAGGCCCCGCAGCCGCTGCACGCTCCCGACCCGTACGCGACACCGCCGTACGGCGAACCGGGCCCCTGGGCCCCCGCGCCGCCCGTCCAGCGGCCCATGCCGCCCGCGGCCGCGATGCCGCAGGGCCCCGCGCCCGTACCGGCCCCACCCGTACCCGCCCCGCCCGGCGCCGTTCACGCGCCCGCGCCCGGCCCCGTACCCCCGGCGCCGCCCGCCGGGCCGCCGGTCGGTCCCGCGTACGACCCGTGGGGCGCCCAGCCCGTCCTCCCGGGCGCCGGCAAGCCGCCCCGCAAGCCGCGGCGCGGACTCGCGCTCGTCTGCGCGCTGGCGTTCGCCCTCGTCACCGGCGTGATCGGCGGCGGGGTCGGCGCGTACGTGGAGCGGCACGGCGGCATCTCCGCCATCGAGCTGCCCCAGTCCGACACCAAGGACATCGGCCGCGCCCCCGACAGCGTCGCCGGGATCGCCGCCACCGCGCTGCCCAGCGTCGTCACCATCCACGTCAGCGGCGGCGGCTCGGCCGGCACCGGCACCGGCTTCGTGCTCGACACCCGCGGCCACATCCTCACCAACAACCATGTCGTCGACGCCGCCGCGTCCTCCGGCGAGATCTCCGTCACCTTCAGCAACGGCGAGTCCGCCCGCGCCAAGCTGATCGGCCGCGACACCGGCTACGACCTCGCCGTCATCAAGGTGTCCGGGGTCTCCGGCCTCAAGCCGCTGGCGCTCGGCAACTCCGACAACGTGCGCGTGGGCGACCCCGTCGTCGCCATCGGCGCCCCCTTCGACCTGTCCAACACCGTCACCTCCGGCATCATCAGCGCCAAGGAGCGCCCGATCACCGCGGGCGGCGAGAAGGGCGACGGCAGCGACGTCAGCTACGTCGACGCGCTCCAGACCGACGCGCCGATCAACCCGGGCAACTCCGGCGGCCCGCTCGTCGACTCCGCCGCCCGGGTCATCGGCATCAACAGCGCCATCCGCGCGGCCGGCGGCGGCGCCGACCCCGAAGGCGGCCAGTCCGGTTCCATCGGCCTCGGCTTCGCCATCCCCATCAACCAGGGCAAGCGGGTCGCCGAGGAGCTCATCAACACCGGCAAGGCCACCCACCCGGTCATCGGTGTGAGCCTCGACATGCGCTACACCGGCGACGGCGCCCGGGTCGGCGCGAAGGGCGCCGGCGGCGCCCCCTCCGTCACCCCCGACGGGCCCGCCGACAAGGCCGGATTCCGGTCCGGCGACGTCATCACCAAGGTCGACGGCCAGCGCGTGCACAGTGGCGAGGAGCTGATCGTGAAGATCCGCGCCCACCGTCCGGGCGACACCCTGAAGCTCACCGTGACACGCGACGGCAAAGAGCAGACAAAGACCTTGACGCTGGGGTCCTCCACCGGCGCCTGACGGCCACCTGGAGGACATCACGCGGTACCCGCCGGACAAATTCGGCGGGTACCGTGGAGCGGGCCGCCCGGGACCGGCGAGAAGGAGCGACAGGGTGTTCAACGACATAGGCGCACTCGAGCTGGTGACGCTCGTGGTGCTCGCCGTGCTCATCTTCGGCCCGGACAAGCTGCCGAAGCTGATCCAGGACGTCTCCCGCTTCGTCCGCAAGATCCGCGAGTTCTCCGACGGCGCCAAGGCCGACATCCGCAGCGAGCTGGGACCGGAGTTCAAGGACTTCGAGTTCGAGGACCTCAACCCCAAGAACTTCATCCGCAAGCAGCTCGCGGAGAACGACGACCTGAAGGAACTGAACGAGCTCCGTTCCTCCTTCGACCTCCGCAAGGAGATGAGCGACGTCGCCGACGCCGTCCACGGCCGCGACACCCCGGCCGTGGCGACGTCTTCCCAGGCATCCCAGGCCGCCCCGGTCGCCGCGCCGACGGCCGTCAACGGCACGCCCGACCTCCTGAAGAAGGCCGACGGCACGCCCGACCTCCTGAAGAAGCAGGACAAGCCGGGCACGACCGAGCACCCGCCGTACGACTCCGACGCCACCTGACGACGGCCCGTCACCGGTACCGCGCTCCGCGGTGGCTATCCTCGCCTCTGTCGACGAACGAGGAGGCGGCCGAGATGACGACGACGCGCGGGGTGGAAACCGACGGTTTCCTACGCGCCCCCTTCGCCTGGTACGGGCTCGACGAGGCCTTCACGGGCCCGCGCCGGCTGATGCGGGTGGGGACGGCGGCCGACGGCAGCGTGCGGCACGGTTCGCTGGGCCACGGTGACGAGCCGTCGATAAAGTCCGACGCGGGCACCGCCGAGAAGGAACGGTTCACGGTCGTCGTGACGGTCGCCGCGCACCCCGTGGGCGGCAGCGGCGACGGTACGGGCTTCCTGGACGCCACCACGGTCTCCTCGGCCGCCTGGCTGGCCGGCTCCGGGCTGCTCGCCCACACCTGGCCCGCGCAGCTCGACCACACGCTGCGCGACAACTGGCTGGACCAGCAGACCGAGACCGCCTTCGAGCTGGCCGACGACCTTGACGGGCCCGCCTGGACCACGCTGTCGCTGCCGGTGGACGGCGTCCCGGTGCCGTTCCACTACCGCGAGACCGAGTTCGGCTGGGTGCTGGCCGGCGCGGGCCCGGACGTGCACATCGGCGCGTACGGGCGGGGCATGAGCGCGTACGGCCTCGCCTTCTCGCAGGTGAAGGACCTCGGCCCGTACTCCTGAGGAGCCTGACGGGCCTGACGGGCCCGACGGGACACGTACGTACACGTGAAGGGGCGCCCCGGACGGATGGTCCGGGGCGCCCACTTCACGTACACACGCCGTACACGGATCGCGTACGGCGCGCGCGGATCAGAACTTGTTGCGCGGCGTGATGCCCAGGCTCAGGCCCGACAGACCGCGCTGACGGCCGCCGAGCTTGCCCGCGATGGTGCGCAGCGCCTGGCCCGCCGGGGAGTCGGGGTCGGACAGGACGACCGGCTTGCCCTCGTCGCCGCCCTCGCGCAGCCGGACGTCGATCGGGATGGAGCCGAGCACCGGGACGGTGGCGCCGGTGGTCTTGGTCAGGCCCTCGGCGACCTTCCGGCCACCGCCCGTACCGAACACGTCGACCATCTCGTCGCAGTGCGGGCACGGCATGCCCGACATGTTCTCGACGACGCCGACGATCTTCTGGTGGGTCTGCACGGCGATCGAACCGGCGCGCTCGGCGACCTCGGCCGCCGCCTGCTGCGGAGTGGTGACGACCAGGATCTCCGCGTTCGGCACGAGCTGCGCCACGGAGATCGCGATGTCACCGGTGCCCGGGGGCAGGTCGAGCAGCAGGACGTCCAGGTCGCCCCAGTACACGTCGGCGAGGAACTGCTGGAGCGCGCGGTGCAGCATCGGGCCGCGCCACACGACGGGTGCGTTGCCCGGGGTGAACATGCCGATGGAGATGACCTTCACGCCGTGCGCCGACGGCGGCATGATCATGTTCTCGACCTGGGTCGGCTTGCCGTCCACGCCCAGCATGCGCGGCACGCTGTGGCCGTAGATGTCGGCGTCCACGACACCGACCTTCAGCCCGTCGGCCGCCATCGCCGCCGCCAGGTTGACCGTCACCGAGGACTTGCCGACGCCGCCCTTGCCGGACGCGACCGCGTAGACCCGGGTCAGCGAGCCCGGCTTGGCGAAGGGGACCTCGCGCTCGGCCGTGGTGCCGCGCAGCGCCGCCGCCAGCTCCTTGCGCTGCTCGTCGCTCATCACGTCCAGGGAGACGTCGACGCCGGTGACCCCCTCGACGCGCGAGACGGCGTCCGTCACGCGCTGGGTGATGGTCTCGCGCATCGGGCAGCCGGAGACCGTCAGATAGACCGTCACCGCGACCCGTCCGTCGGACCCGATGTCCACCGATTTCACCATGCCGAGTTCGGTGATCGGCTTGTTGATCTCGGGGTCGTTCACCGTCGCCAGTGCTTCGCGCACCGCGTCTTCCGTAGCCATGACTCCGATGGTACGGCGACCACCACCGGCCGGTGAAAGCCCCGTCAGCGGTCGGGTAGATCACTCCGTTTCCCGTCCCCGTACGGGAATAGACCGCCGTGCCGTCCTTGTCGCTCTCCCTGCCGGTTCCCGGGCCCCTCGCGGCCGCCGTCCCGGTGTCCGTTCCCGTGCCGGTCGTCCAGCTCCTTGAGCAGGTCCTCCAGCTCCGAGCGCATCCAGTCGCGGGTCGCCACCTCGCCCAGGCCCATGCGCAGCGCGGCGATCTCCCGCGTCAGGTACTCGGTGTCGGCGATCGAGCGCTCGTTCTGCTTGCGGTCCTGCTCCAGATTGACCCGGTCCCGGTCGTCCTGCCGGTTCTGCGCGAGCAGGATCAGCGGGGCCGCGTACGAGGCCTGCAGCGACAGCATCAGGGTCAGGAAGATGAAGGGGTAGTTGTCGAAGCGCAGCTCCCGGGGCGCGGACACGTTCCACACCACCCAGGCGATGATGATCACCGTCATCCAGACGATGAACCGCCCCGTGCCCAGGAAGCGGGCGATGCGCTCCGACATCCGCCCGAACGCCTCGGGGTCGTACTCCGGCAGCAGCCGGGCGCGACGGATGCGGGGCTGGTCGAGCCGGATCCGGGGCAGGGCCCGCTCCCGGTCGCGCTCGCGGTCCCTGTCGCGCTCTCGCTCGCGGTCCCGTTCCCGGTCCCGGTCCTGCGTCCGTTCAGCCACCGCGCACCCCCTCGTCCCGTTCGGCCCGCTCCCGCTCCGCGCGCTCGTGCGGCGCGTGGAACTCGGTCTCCCGCCAGTCGTCCGGCAGCAGGTGGTCGAGGACGTCGTCCACGGTCACCGCGCCGAGCAGCGAGCCGCTCTCGTCCACCACCGGCGCCGCGACCAGGTTGTACGCGGCGAAATAGCTGGTGACGGCGGGCAGCGGGGTGTCCGGCCCGAGCGGCGGCAGATCGCTGTCGATCAGCGCCCCGACCAGCGTGAACGGCGGGTCCCGCAGCAGCCGCTGGAAGTGCACCGTGCCCAGGTACTTGCCGGTCGGCGTCTCGTCCGGCGGCCGGCACACGTACACCTGCGCCGCGAGCGCCGGGGAGTTGTCCTGCTGGCGCACCCGGGCGAGCGCGTCGGCGACCGTGGCGTCCGGCCGCAGCACGATCGGCTCGGTGGTCATCAGACCGCCCGCGGTCCGCTCCTCGTACGCCATGAGCCGCCGTACGTCCGCCGCGTCGCTCGGCCGCATCAGCGTGAGCAGCCGCTCCTTCTCCTCCTCCGGCAGCTCCGACAGCAGGTCGGCCGCGTCGTCCGGGTCCATCGCCTCCAGGACGTCCGCGGCCCGCTCCTCCTTCAGCTTGCCGAGGATCTCGATCTGGTCGTCCTCCGGCAGCTCCTCCAGGACGTCGGCGAGCCGGTCGTCGTCGAGGGCGGTGGCGACCTCGGCCCGGCGCTTGGGGGAGAGGTGGTGCAGCATGTTGGCGAGGTCGGCGGGGCGCAGGTTCTCGAAGGTGGCGACCAGGTTCTCCGCGCCCTGCCCGTGTTCTTCGAGCGAGAAGCCGGTGACGGCCGACCACTCCACCGTCAGCGTCTCGCCCTTGCGCCGCAGCGCGCCGCCCTTGCCGCGCCGGACGAAGACCTTGTCGATCTCCCAGTCACGGCGGGCCGGCAGCTGCTGGATGGCCACGTCGAGGACGGTGACCTCCTCGCCCTCGCGGCCGTCCGGCTCGACGAGCCGGACCCGCCGGTCGAGCAGTTCGCCGAGGACGAGCCGTTCGGTGGGGCGCTGTTCGAAGCGGCGCATGTTGACCACGCCGGTGGAGATGACCTGGCCGGACTCGACGCCGGTGATCCGGGTCATGGGGACGAAGACCCGGCGCCGGGACAGCACCTCGACGACCATGCCGAGCAGCCGTGGCGGGCGGCGGCCCACCCGCAGCATGGCCACCAGATCGCTGACCCGGCCGACCTGGTCGCCGACGGGATCGAAGACGGGGACGCCGGCGAGATGGGAGACGAAGATCCGAGGGGCGCCTGCCGCCATGCCGCGCGCCTCCTTCGTGCCGGATGATCCGGTTTGTGGCCTTCTTGTCGCTGAATGTGCCTGATTCAGGCTAGCCCGTGTCGATCTATGACGCTTCGGCAGCACCCCCGGACGGCGTCCCGTGGGCGGCTGCGGGACGCGCGGGCCGGCCCCGGTACGCTGCCGTCGGCCGCCCCCACCGGACTCCGGTTCCGCCGGCCCCCCGTCCCCCCTCACCGAACAGAGAGGTGCCCTGGTGACCCTTCTCCGTCCGTTCCCGCGCATCCGCCGCGCCGCGCTTCCCCTGGCCCTGTGTGCCGGCCTCGCGGCCACGCTGACCGGCTGCGGCGGCGACGAAGTCGATCCGGACGCGGGGACCAACGGGGTCGGGAAGCTCGAGGCGCCCGCCATCGAGAAGAAGGCCCAGGCGGCGGCGGACGGGGCGAAGGCGGTACGGCTCGCGGGCACGCTGGTCAGCAAGGGCGGCACGTACAAGCTGAACATGCGGCTCAAGCCGGACGGCGGCACCGGGTCGGTGACGACGAAGAACGGCACCTTCGAGCTGCTGCGGGTCGGGGAGGAACTCTTCCTGAAGGCGGACGCGGGTTTCTGGGCGCACGAGGAGTCCGGGTCGGGCTCGGGGCCGGGCCCGGGGTCCGGATCCGGCACAGGGTCGGGTTCCGGTTCCGGTTCCGGTTCCGGTTCGGGTTCGGGCAAGGGCGGGGACGGCGGGGCCCAGGCCGCCGACAAGCTCGACGACAAGTACGTGAAGGTGCCCGAGGACGACCCCTCGTACAAGCAGCTGCGCGGCTTCACCGACATGGGGCTGCTGCTCGACGGTCTGGTCGCGCTGCACGGCACCGTGGTCAAGGGCGACCACGAGAAGATCGGCGGCATCCGCACCATCAACATCCGGGGCGGTCAGAACGGCGACGGCGGCTCCCTCGACGTCTCCCTGGACGGCAAGCCGTTCCCGCTCCGCCTGGCGCGCGGCGGCGGCGCGGGCGTGGTGGTGCTGTCCGAGTGGGACCGCGACTTCCCGCTGGCCGAGCCCGCGGAGGGCCAGACCGTGGACTACGGGCAGCAGCTGCCCCGTACCTGACGGCCCCCGTGCCGGGTCAGCCCCGGCGGCGCTTACGCCTCAGCAGCAGCTTCGGCAGTGCCGCCGGCACCGGCTCACGGGTGATCGCCGCCGACGGCAGCGGTACGGCGGCCAGCGAGCCGTCCGGCAGCTCGGTGGTCGACTCCCGGGGGACGAGGCGCAGCACCCGGCACTCGCGCGCCCAGCGCGCGGGCATCGTCTCGGCGTCGGGCGCGTTCAGCCGCTTGCCCCGCAGCTCGGCGACGGCCGCGTCCCACTCCTCCGTACCGGGCGGCAGCTCGTGTACGGCGGCGGTCCAGGCCACGAGCCGGCCGCCCTTGTCCTTGCTGCGGACGGTGACCTCGGCGGTGGCGCCGTCGACGAGCCCGGGCAGCGGCTGCTCGCCGGGGCCGTCGCCGACGACGAGCGCCCCGCCCTCGTGCCATACGTGCCAGAGTGCCCGGGCGGCCGGGGCCTGGCCCCGTACCCAGACGAGGCCGGACTTCCTGGTGGCCTCCTCGACGAGGGCGGACCCGAACAGCGCGTCTGTCATGCCCGCAGCCTATCGACCGGCGGGCCCCCGACCCCCTGCTTCCTGCCAGGCGGGCTACAGCCAGCCGTTGCGCTTGAGCGTGCGGTGGATGGTGAAACAGATGGTGGCGATGCCCACGAGCACCATGGGGTAGCCGAACCGCCACTCCAGCTCCGGCATGTGCTTGAAGTTCATCCCGTACACGCCGCAGACCGCCGTCGGGACGGCCACGATCGCCGCCCACGAGGTGATCTTGCGCATGTCCTCGTTCTGGGCGACGGTCGCCTGCGCGAGGTTGGCCTGGAGGATCGAGTTCAGCAGCTCGTCGAAGCCGACGACCTGCTCCTGGACGCGCGCGACATGGTCGGCCACGTCCCGGAAGTACTTCTGGATGTCGGGGTCGACCAGCCGCATCGGCCGCTCGCTGAGCAGCTGCAGCGGGCGCATCAGCGGCGTGACGGCCCGCTTGAACTCCAGCACCTCGCGCTTGAGCTGGTAGATCCGCCCGGTGTCGGCGCCGCGCGTGGAGCCTTTGGCGGGCGGCGAGAAGACGTCGATCTCGATCTGGTCGATGTCGAGCTCGACGGCGTCCGCGACCGCGATGTAGCCGTCGACGACGTGGTCGGCGATGGCGTGCAGGACCGCCGAGGGGCCCTTGGCCAGCAGCTCCGGGTCGCCCTGGAGGCGGTGGCGGAGGTTGCGCAGCGAGCCCTGGCCGCCGTGCCGGACGGTGATGACGAAGTCGGGGCCGGTGAAGACCATGACCTCGCCGGTCTCCACGACCTCGCTGGTGGCGGTCAGCTCGGCGTGCTCGACGTAGTGGATGGTCTTGAAGACGGTGAAGAGGGTGTCGTCGTAGCGCTCCAGCTTGGGCCGCTGGTGGGCGTGGACGGCATCCTCTACGGCGAGCGGGTGCAGCCCGAACTCGGCGGCGATACCGGCGAATTCGGCCTCGGTCGGCTCGTGCAGACCGATCCAGGCGAAGCCGCCGCTCTCCCGCACCTGCTGCATCGCGCCGCGCGGCGTCAGGCAGTCGCGGTCGTCGATGCGGCGGCCGTCGCGGTAGACGGCGCAGTCGACGACGGCGGTGGGCGCCGACGGGTCGCGGGTGGCGTCGTAGCCGGCGTACGGGGAGGCGGGCGCGGCCGGGCCGGTGTGCTTGCGCAGCGGGTGCCGAAGAGAGTGCCGCAGGGAGGGGCGTACGGCGGCGCGCAGGTCACGGATCATCGACATGGGCGTACTCCTTCACGGAGAGGCCGTCGGCGAGCGTGGCACAGCCCGGAATGGGGACGTGGAACCATGTCGTCCACAAAGCGGGCGGCACCGGGGATCGCGGTGACGGCGTTCGCAACAGACGGGGCGAAGAGCGCTGCTCTCGGGGGAGAGCGGTGCTCTCGGGAGACGAGGGCGCTCTTCCGTCGTGCGAGGTGCCGGAGATGAGGACCGCGGTGGGGTCCTGACGTCACCGGCCACCTGAGGAGACCGTCCGCGCCGGGGTTACGACTGCGGCGGTGTGGCGGCGGAAGAGCGGCTGGTACTGCCCGATCGACTTCGATCCATCGCAGTCCCACCTCCTCCGGCCGGTCCCTGGTGAGGGATGACGTGTGACGAGCAGTCGGAAGTCCGACCAGTGGCCAAGACTATCAGCCGACTGAGGGTCAATCCCTTACTTTGCCCGTTCCATACGCGCTTTATGCTCGCTCCATGGCAGAAATTCTCGCTCTGGTCGAAGCCCGGCTGCGCATGGCCCTCGGCGAGCCGGACGCCCGCGCCGCCGTCACCTTCCTCGGTACCGACCGGATCGAGGTGCTTCGCTTCATGGACGCCGAGGCCGGCCTGGTGCGCTACGCCACCCTCGGCATGTCCGCCCAGCCGATGGCCGACCCGACGGCCGTCCTCGCCGACCCCGTCAAGGGCCCCCGCGCCGAGCTGGTCCTCTCGATACGGGCCGGCCGCGCCGACACCGACAAGGTGCTCCGCCCGCTCGCGGTCCTGGCCGCGAGTCCGCAGGTCGAGGGCGTGATCGTGGCCCCCGGCGCCTCGCTCGACGTGGGTGACCCGCTGTGGCCGGGCGCGCCCTTCAGCTCCGTCCTGGTCGCCGAACCGGGCGGCCTCGTCGAGGACCTCGACCTGGACGAGCCGATGGACCCCGTGCGGTTCCTCCCGCTGCTGCCGATGACCTCCAACGAGGCCGCCTGGAAGCGGGTGCACGGGGCCGAGGCCCTGGAGGAGCGCTGGCTGGTGAACGGCACGGACCTGCGCGACCCGCGGCGGACGTCCGTACGCCTGGACTAGGGCCTTTCTTTTGGATCTTGCTGGGGTCGCGTGCCCCGGCACGCGCGCTCGCCGCGTTGTCGTCGGTCGCCAACGCTCCGCGTTGTCTCCCTCCTCCGCCTTGCGATCACACGCACCGGACCCCGCTCCCTGATCCAGCCTGACCCAAAAGAAAGGCCCTAGCGCGGGGTCTCCGGCGCGCTGACATACGGGGCGCGTGGGGCGCGGGAGACGGGTGGGGGACGTGTCCATGGCCGCGCGTTCAGGCCCGGGTGAACCTTTCGGGCCGGACGGGTGATCGCTGGTGATCGTCCTTGACGCGAGGCCCGAGAGCTAGGACCGTTGAGCCCTATGAGGGGCGAACCCAGTTGCCCGAAGTGCGGTGGCCGGGTCAGGGCGCCCGGTCTCTTCGCCGACTCCTGGCAGTGCGACGTACACGGCTCGGTGTACCCGCTGCAGCCCGTGATCCCGCCCAGCGTCGAGGCCCTCGGCGTGGTGGTGCACCGGGCCCACGTGCCCGTGTGGATGCCGTGGCCCCTGCCCGTCGGATGGCTCTTCACCGGAGTCGCGTACGCCGGCGACGACCGCAGCGGCGGGCGCGCGACCGCCGTCGCCTGCTCGGGCCCCGGCCCCCTGGGCGGCATCGGCGAGCTGCTGCTCGTCGCCGAGGAACTGGGCGTCGGCCTCGGCGCCCGCTTCGCCGGCATCGACGGCCCCGACCCCGGCTCCGGCGGCATGTCGATCGACAAGCCGCCCCAGGTCAAGGTCCTCGCCGCGGGCCGCCCCACCCCCCTCTGGCACGTCACCGACGCCCCCCACGACCGCGCGGTCTTCGCGGGCGAGGCGCGCGGCCTGTGGCTGTGGGCGATCGTCTGGCCCGAACAGTCCGGCCTGCTCATGTACGACGAACTCATCCTCACCGACATCCGCGACGCGGGCGCGGAAGTGGACCTGCTGCCGTTCGGGGCGCTGACGCCGAGGCTGCTGGGCTGATCCCGCCCCGCCCCGCCCCGCCCCGACCCGACTCGACTCGCCGTGACGTGCGGGGTGCGGGGTGCCCGGTGCCGGTGCCTTTGTGTGCGGGCCGCGCTCACACCCGTACCGGCAGACGCTCTGCGCCCATGCCGGTCCCCGACCTCACCCCGTACCGCCCCCTGGCGTCCCCCACCCCACCCCGTAAGGGGCGTCGGGTTTGTCGAGTCCGTACGAGGGCGTTCGATTCGCCCGTTATGCTGAAGCGTTGCTCTCGTCCGCCCCGAAACCCTGGAGTCCCGCGTCGTGCGTATCGACCTGCACACCCACTCCACGGCCTCGGATGGCACGGACACCCCCGCCGAGCTGGTGCGCAATGCCGCGGCCGCCGGGCTGGACGTCGTCGCGCTGACCGATCACGACACGACCCGCGGGTACGCGGAGGCGATCGCCGCGCTGCCGGAGGGGCTCACGCTCGTCACCGGCGCCGAGCTGTCGTGCCGCCTGGACGGGGTGAGCCTGCACATGCTGGCGTACCTCTTCGACCCCGAGGAGCCCGCGTTCGCCGCCGAGCGCGAGCTGGTCCGGGACGACCGGGTGCCGCGGGCGCGCGGCATGGTCGAGAAGCTTCGGGCGCTCGGTGTCCCGGTGACGTGGGAGCAGGTCGCCCGGATCGCCGGTGACGGCTCGGTGGGGCGCCCGCATGTCGCGGAGGCGCTGGTCGAGCTGGGTGTCGTACCGGATGTGTCGGGCGCGTTCACGCCCGAGTGGCTGGCGGACGGCGGCCGGGCGCACGTCGAGAAGCACGAGCTGGACCCGTTCGAGGCGATCCGGCTGGTCAAGGCGGCCGGCGGCGTGACGGTCTTCGCGCATCCGCTGGCGGTCAAGCGCGGCCAGTGCGTGCCCGAGTCCGCGATCGCGCGTCTCGCCGCGGCCGGTCTCGACGGCATCGAGGTCGACCACATGGACCACGACGAGCCGACCCGGGCGCGGCTGCGCGGGATGGCCGGCGAGCTGGGGCTGCTGGCCACCGGCTCCAGCGACTACCACGGCAGCCGCAAGACCGTCGGCCTCGGTGACTTCACGACCGATCCCGAGATCTACGGCGAGATCACGCGCCGCGCCACGGGTGCCTTCCCGGTGCCCGGCGCCGGCGGGCTCCGCTGACCCTCCTTTTTTCGGCCCGCGCTCTTCCGCGTATCCGGCCCGGCTGCCCTTCACCCACCCCGTCCCGCGGGGTGACCGGTGGGGTGCGCGCCCGGGCCATGGCCCCCTGATCTGACGTCCTGCGTGGGACCCCCATCCCGGCCCCATGCCGCCCTTTTTCCGGAATCACTCATTCCGGATGTCGTGTTCGCCCCTTTTCCCGCAAGGCCCATACACCGTGTTCGACGTCGCCGTCTTCGGCTCGCTCTTCCTGACCCTCTTCGTGATCATGGATCCCCCCGGGATCACGCCGATCTTCCTCGCCCTGACCTCCGGCCGCGCCACCAAGGTGCAGCGCCGGATGGCCTGGCAGGCCGTCGCCGTCGCCTTCGGCGTCATCAGCGTCTTCGGCGTCCTCGGCCAGCAGATCCTGGCGTATCTGCACGTCTCCGTCCCCGCCCTGATGATCGCGGGAGGTCTGCTCCTGCTGCTCATCGCGCTCGACCTGCTCACCGGCAAGACCGACGAGCCGAAGCAGACCAAGGACGTCAACGTCGCCCTCGTCCCCCTGGGCATGCCGCTGCTGGCCGGCCCGGGCGCGATCGTGTCCGTCATCCTGGCCGTACAGAACGCCGACGGCTTCGGTCAGCAGATCTCGGTGTGGAGCGCCATCGTCGCCATGCACGTGGTGCTGTGGGTGACCATGCGCTACTCGCTGCTGATCATCCGCGTCATCAAGGACGGCGGCGTCGTCCTGGTGACCCGGCTCGCGGGCATGATGCTCTCCGCCATCGCCGTCCAGCAGATCGTGAACGGCGTCACCCAGATCATCCAGGGAACCTGATCCCGGCCGACCCCCGAGCGGCCCGGACAGCACTGCGCCCCCGTACGGATTCCGTCAGCGGAGTCCATGCGGGGGCGCGGTGTCCAAAGGCGGTAGCCGCTACGAAGCCGAGGCGTCGGCCGGCCGGATCCAAATGCGCTGGCCGATCGCTGCGGCCTGCTGC
Source organism: Streptomyces laurentii (assembly GCF_040635425.1). NCBI lineage: Bacteria > Bacillati > Actinomycetota > Actinomycetes > Kitasatosporales > Streptomycetaceae > Streptomyces > Streptomyces laurentii. The sequence continues at coordinate 29,878 of NZ_JBEYHT010000001.1, forward strand.
ACGATCCCGTTGACGGAGGCGGCGTCGACGACGGTCCGGTCGACGGGCGTACCGTCGATGTCGTCGAGGCGCAGGATTTCGAAGCGCACAGGCTTCTCCCTTCGTCGAGTGATCCTCCACATGGAGAACTGGGGTTACATACCTACTCAACGAGGTGTACCACCCAAACATTCCCTACGCTAAGGAAATTTTTCGGATGACTAACTACTCGCTGGTAGAGAGCGACGGGCCGGACGAGCCGCCCGACGGGCGGACGGCGGCGCTGGCCGCGGTCGAGGCACGCCTGGAGCACACCAACGAGCTGCTGCGCCGCATGCTGGCCGAGGTGGCGAAGACCCCCTCGACACACGCGATCTTCGTCGACGCCGGGTACGTGTACGCCTCCGCCGGCCTGCTGGTCGCCGGAACCGAGGACCGGCGCAACTTCGACCTCGACGCCGAAGGTCTGATCGACGCCTTCATCGACACCGCGCGCACGATCTTCGCCGACAGCCGGCTGCTGCGCGTCTACTGGTACGACGGGGCCCGCCGCCGTATCCACACCTCCGAGCAGCAGGCCATCGCCGAGCTGCCCGACGTCAAGGTGCGCCTCGGCAACCTCAACGCCAACAACCAGCAGAAGGGCGTCGACTCCCTCATCCGCACCGACCTGGAGTCCCTCGCCCGGCACCGGGCCATCAGCGACGCCGCCCTCGTCGGCGGCGACGAGGACCTGGTCTCGGCCGTCGAGGCCGCGCAGGGCTACGGCGCGCGCGTGCACCTGTGGGGCATCGAGGCCGCCGACCACGGCAACCAGGCCGACCCGCTGCTGTGGGAGGTCGACAGCCAGCGCGTCTTCGACCTCGACTTCTGCCGGCCGTACGTGACCCGCAAGCCCGTCACCCTCTACGAGAACGAGAACGCGCCGCTGCCCTCCCGCGAGGACGTCGCCTTCGTCGGCGCGCGCATCGCCGCCACCTGGTTCGCCGAGCGCGGCCGCGACCGGCTGGCCGAGCTGCTGCCCGGCCACCCGTATCTGCCCGGGCCCGTCGACGGCGAACTGCTCACCGAGGCGGAGCGCCTGCTCAAGCGCTCGCTGCGCGGCCACCCTCCGCTGCGCCGGGCGCTGCGCGACGGTTTCTGGCAGCACCTGCGGATGGTGTGCCAGAACTGAGGTCCCGGGAGCCGAGGCCGCGCGAGCGAGGATCCCGCGCGGCGAGGTCCCAGAAGGCGGTGAGCCGCGCCGCCAGCTCCACCGGGTGCGACACGTTGGGGGAGTGGCCGGCGCCGGCCACCACCGTGTGATGGGCGCCGGTACGGGCGGCGGCCGCCGCCAGGTCCGGCACCGGCCAGACCGTCTCCTCCGCCCCGTACGCGATGTGCAGCGGCAGGGGCAGCGCCCGCAGCGCCGCCGTCCCGTCCGGGTCGCCGACCAGCAGCCGGCCCGCGCCCGCGAGCTGGGCGATCCGGGTGCGCATCCAGCGGCGGCGCAGGAACCGTACGATCTCCGGCGGATCCGCCGCCCCCGGCTCCTCGCCGCGGGTGTCCAGCCAGCGGGTCGCCGACCAGACCCGTTCCTTCGACAGCAGCGCGAGCGCGGTGCGCAGCGCGCGGACGCGGACCCGCTGGCCGCGGGCGACCCGGCCGGGGCCGGAGGAGAGCAGCGTCAGGGAGAGGTACGCCTCGGGGGCGAGGTCCGCCGCCGCGCGGGCCACCAGGCCGCCGAAGGAATGGCCGAGCAGATCCACCGGGCCGTCGCCGAGCGCCGCGGCCTGCGCCACCGCGTCGAGCGCGAGCGCCTTGCGGCGGTAGGCCGCCCGGCCGCGCGGGCCCGGGGTCTCGTGCTGGCCGCGGCCGTCGACGGCGACCGCGCGGTAGCCGGCCTCGCTCAGCGGCCCGAGCAGGGCCAGGAAGTCCTCCTTGCTGCCGGTGAAGCCGGGCAGCAGCAGCGCCGTGCCGTGCCGGGGGACGCCGGCGGGCGGCGCCGTGTCGAGGACGGCGAACTCGCCGCGCGCGGTGGACAGCCGGTAGGTGCGGGTGCGGGGCGGCAGCGCCAGGGAGCGGGGCTTGCTCATGAAAGGACTGTAACCGGAGCCGTACGCACCGCGGCCCGGTCCCTCGACGAGGAACCGGGCCGCGGTGCGGTCATCGCAGCCGTCACGCCTCGGGCGCGGCGGCCTTCTTGGTGGCGCGCTTGCGCGGCGCCGCCTTCTTCGGCTGCTCCGCGGCGGCCGGGGCCTCCGCGGTCACGGCCTCGACGGCCTTCTTCGCCGTACGACGCCGGGGCGCCGTCTTCGGCTCGGACGCGTCCGGGGCCACGGCGGCGACCGCCTTCTTCGTGGTCGCGCGCTTGCGGGGCGCGGCCTTCTTCGGCGCCTCGGCCTCGGCCTCGGCGGCGACCGGCTCGGCGGCGACCGGCTCGGCGGCCGGGGCCGCGACGGTCTTCTTGGCGGTGGCGCGCTTGCGCGGGGCCTTGGGGGCCTCGGCGGGCGCGTCGGCCTCGACGACCGGCTCGGCGGTGACGGCCTTCTTGACGGTCCGCTTGCGCGGGGCGGCCTTCTTCGGCGCCTCGGCCGGGGCCTCGTCGGCCTTCGGCTCGGCGACCGGCTCCGCGACGGCCTTCTTGGCGGCCGCGCGCTTGCGCGGCGCCTTCGGGGCCTCGGGCTCCGCGGCCGGCTCGGCGGCGACGGGCTCGGCGGTGACGGCCTTCTTGACGGTCCGCTTGCGCGGGGCCGCCTTCTTCGGCGCCTCTGCCCTGGGCTCCTCCGCCTGGGGCTCGGCGGCCTGGGGCTCGGCGGCCTTCGGCGCCTCGGCCTTCGGCTCCGCGACGGGCGCGGCGGCCGGGGCCGACTCGACGATCACCACGGCACCGGTGCCCGCGGTCGACGTCACCGGGCTCGACGCCCGGCGGGTCGCCCGGCGACGGGCCGGCTTCGGCTCCTCCACCGGCGCGGCGGCCACGGGGGCCACCGGCTCCTCGGCCTTCGGCGCGGCGGCGGGCTCGGCGGTGTCGGTCACCGGGCGGGTGACCCGGCGGCGGCCCCGCGGACCGGCCGAGGCCGGTGCGGCGGCGACCGGCGCGGCGGTGGCCTGCGCGGGAACGGCGGCCGGGGCGGTCGCGGCGGGAGCGGCGGCCGTACGGACCGGCTTCCGCTCCTGGGCGGCCTGGGCCGGGACGACCGCGGCGGCGGCCAGCGCGGCGGCGGCCGACTCCACGGTCTGGAAGGACACGCCCTCCTCCGTACGGCGCGGACGCACCGGACGCTTGCGCGGCGCGGAGGCGGGCGCCGAAGCGGCCCGCTGACGCGGCTCGGCGACGGCCGGCGCGGCCGGAGCCTCGGCGGTACGGCCACGGCCACGCGAACGGCGGCCACGGCCACCCTCGGCGGCGGGGGCCTCGGCGCGCGGCGTCTCGGCCGGCGCGGTCACCGGAGCGGCCTGGGCGGCCGGCTCGGCGGCCTCCGCGCGCCCGCCACGACGGCGGCGCGGGGCCTCCTCCGTGACGGTGACGGCGGGAGCGACATCGACGGGCGCGGACGCGGACACGGTCTCGGTCACGGCCTCGGCGGTCGCCGGGGCCGTACGGGCCTCGCCACCACGGCCACGACGTCGGCGGGGACGGCCTTCGGCGGCCGGGGTCTCCACGACGGGGGTCTCGACGACCGGGGCCGGGGCGACCGGGGTCTCGACGGCGGCCGGCTGCGCGGGCTCCACCGTCTTCACGGGCTCGGGAGCCTCGGCCGGCTCCACCGGGGCGGCAGCGGGGGCCGGGGTCGCACCCGCGACCGGCACACCGGCGCCGACTCCGCCACCACGGGTACGGCGGCGGCGCGGGCGACGCGGACCGGCCGGCGCCTCGGCACCGTCGGTCGCCTCGGGGGTGGTCTGGTCCACGGCCACGGGAGCGGTGGTGGTCGCCGCGTCGGCGACACCCTCGCCACTCCGCGTACGGCGGCGCTGGCGCGGGGTGCGGGCCGGACGCTCCTCGGCGGCCTTCTCGCGCTCCTGGCGTCCGCCGCGGCCACGACGGCCGCCCGGCTCGCCCAGGTCCTCGATCACCTCGGCGTCCAGACCGGCACGGGTGCGCTCGGCGCGCGGCAGTATGCCCTTGGTGCCGGCGGGGATGTCGAGGGCCTCGTAGAGGTGCGGCGAGCTGGAGTACGTCTCGACCGGGTTGTGGAAGTCGAGGCCGAGCGCCTTGTTGATCAGCTGCCAGCGCGGGATGTCGTCCCAGTCGACGAGGGTGATCGCCGTACCGCTCGCGCCCGCGCGGCCGGTTCGGCCGGTGCGGTGGAGGTAGGTCTTCTCGTCGTCGGGGATCTGGTAGTTGATGACGTGGGTGACGCCCTCGACGTCGATGCCGCGGGCGGCGACGTCGGTGGCGACGAGCACGTCGACCTTGCCGTTGCGGAAGGCGCGCAGCGCCTGCTCGCGGGCGCCCTGGCCGAGGTCGCCGTGGACGGCGCCGGAGGCGAAGCCGCGGCGCTCCAGCTGCTCGGCGATGTCGGCGGCGGTGCGCTTGGTGCGGCAGAAGATCATCGCGAGGCCGCGGCCGCGGGCCTGCAGGATGCGGGAGACCAGCTCCGGCTTGTCCATGTTGTGGGCACGGAACACGTGCTGCGCGATGTTGGCGTGGGTCACGCCCTCGTCGTCCGACGAGGTGGCGCGGATGTGCGTGGGCTTCGACATGTAGCGGCGGGCCAGACCGATGACGGCGCCCGGCATGGTCGCCGAGAACAGCATGGTCTGACGCTTCGCCGGAAGCATGCTGAGGATCTTCTCGACGTCGGGCAGGAAGCCCAGGTCGAGCATCTCGTCGGCCTCGTCGAGGACGAGCGTCTTGATCTTCGACAGGTCGAGCTTGCGCTGGCCGGCCAGGTCGAGCAGGCGGCCCGGGGTGCCGACGACCACGTCGACGCCCTTCTGCAGCGCCTCGACCTGCGGCTCGTAGGCCCGGCCGCCGTAGATGGCGAGGACGCGCACGTTGCGCACCTTGCCGGCGGTCAGCAGGTCGTTGGTGACCTGCTGGCACAGCTCACGGGTGGGGACGACGACGAGGGCCTGCGGGGCCTCGGTCAGCTCCTCGGGGGTGGCACGCCCGGCCTCGGCGTCGGCGGGGACGACGACGCGCTCGAGGATGGGGAGGCCGAAACCGAGGGTCTTGCCCGTACCGGTCTTGGCCTGGCCGATGACGTCGGTGCCGGACAGGGCGACCGGGAGCGTCATCTCCTGGATGGGGAAGGGGGTCACGATGCCGACGGCTTCGAGGGCCTCGGCGGTCTCGGGAAGGATCCCGAGCTCTCGGAAAGTCGTACTCAGGGTGCTGCCTCTTCTGTGAGACGCGGCGCGAGGCGAACGAAGGGGGTCTCACCGTGCCGCAATCCGTCGGCGGGATCGCGAGGATCACCGCCCGGTAGGGCGCGGGACCACTGCCGTCGCTCGAGCGTCGTGCCGCTGAGGGGCCCTTCCGCGGGTCCGCCGGAAGGGTTGTCGGGCCGGAGCCGATCGGGCCACCGACCGGGCATCCTCATTCATGAGTCGGCCTCCTGGGTACGTCCGAACGTGCGAAAACTTGTCCGCATACTCAGCAGGCGCATTACCACTGTACCCCGGAATCGCGCAGGTGTGTCGGGAGAATTCCGGACGAGGCCACGGTCACAGGGCCGCACCGGCGCGGACCGGGCCCCGGGCGGACCGCCCGAGCGGGCTATTGTGCGGCTCATGGAGACGCCTGACAACGCCACACCCACCGGTATCGCCGCCCAGGACTGGGCCACGGCCTCCGCCGTGCCGCAGTACCGCGCCGCCGTGATCGACCTGCTCGGCGCGCTCGCCTACGGCGAGCTCGCGGCCTTCGAGCGGCTCGCCGAGGACGCCAAGCTGGCGCCGACCCTCGCGGACAAGGCGGAGCTGGCGAAGATGGCCTCCGCCGAGTTCCACCACTTCGAGCGGCTGCGCGACCGGCTCGCCGCCGTGGACGCCGAGCCGACCGAGGCCATGGAGCCGTTCGCCCGCGCGCTGGACGACTTCCACCGCCAGACCGCCCCGTCGGACTGGCTGGAGGGCCTGGTCAAGGCGTACGTCGGCGACTCGATCGCCAGTGACTTCTACCGGGAGGTCGCGGCCCGCCTCGACTCCGACACCCGCGCCCTGGTGCTGTCGGTCCTCGACGACACGGGCCACGGCAACTTCGCCGTCGAGAAGGTCCGGGCCGCGATCGACGCCGACCCGCGGGTCGGCGGCCGGCTCGCCCTGTGGGCCCGCCGGCTGATGGGCGAGGCGCTGTCGCAGGCGCAGCGGGTGGTCGCGGAGCGCGACGCGCTGTCGACGATGCTGGTCGGCGGCGTGGAGGGGATGGCCGCGGGCTTCGACCTCGCCGAGGTCGGCCGGATGTTCTCGCGGATCACCGAGGCGCACACCAAGCGGATGGCCGCGCTGGGCCTCGCCGCCTGACGCCGTCTCTTCTGATCTCCCGCAGGCTGTACGTACGCGGTCGGCGCGTCCCGCACGGGATGCCCGGCCGCGTCGTGGTGTCCGCGCCGTGACGACGCCTCAGCCGCGGGTCCGCCGGCGGCCGGAGGGTCCGTCAGACGGTGGCTGAGCGGCGCAGCCGTCGCGCGGCCGGCCGCAGCAGCAGCGACAGCAGGACCGCCGCGATCGCGACGGCGCCGACGAGAGTGGCCAGGAAGTGCCCGGGCCCGAGCGCCCCATGGGTCACGAGCGCGCCGAAGACCGCGCCGAGCGCGCCGGTGAGGAGCACGGCGCCCCGCACGGGGAGGCGGCCGGCGAAACGGTGCGCGGCGGCCCAGGCCAGTGCGGCACCGAGCAGGGCGGAACCGAGAGCTTCCAGGAACACGGGGGATCACCTCGCGGGGGATGCGGGGCGGGCAGTGCGGTCACACCCGTCCTACCCGGTCACTCGGGATGACAATCCTCTCGGCGCCCCCGGCCGACCCTGATCCGACCCTGAGATGTCCGCGGGTGTCCGCGTAGCCGAAAGGCCCGGCGGACTCACGTCCACCGGGCCTTTCACACGCCTTCGGGCGCGTCGCTCAGAGCGCGCCGAAGCCCACCCGGCGCACCGCCGGCTCGCCGAGCTCGACGTATGCGATCTTGTCGGCCGGTACGAGGACCTTGCGGCCCTTCTCGTCCGTCAGGCTGAGCAGCTGCGACGTGCCCGCGAGAGCGTCGGCGATCGCCTTCTCGACCTCCTCGGCGGACTGTCCGCTCTCCAGCACGATCTCCCGGGGTGCGTGCTGCACGCCGATCTTGACCTCCACGGCTATGTCCCTCCGAACGGTCAGCCTTGCGCGAGGATCCCGCGCCGTACCAGCCCACATTAGCCCGGTGAGGGGACGGGCACGGCCCGCGTACGGCACGCCAAGAGCGAACAGGGCCTGTCACCGGCCCCGTGGGGCGCGGTGACAGGCCCTGTCCTCGCGTGCGCGGTCAGTGGCCTTCGGCGGTCAGCTGTCCGTCGGTGGCGTGCAGCGGGAAGCCCGCGATGCCGCGCCAGGCCAGCGAGGTCAGCAGGGCCACCGCCTTGTCCCGGGGCACCGGGGACGAGCTGGACAGCCAGTAGCGGGCCACGACCTGCGAGACGCCGCCGAGGCCGACGGCCAGCAGCATCGACTCGTCCTGGGAGAGACCGGTGTCCTCGGCGATGACGTCCGAGATCGCCTCGGCGCACTGCAGCGAGACCCGGTCGACGCGCTCGCGCACGGCCGGCTCGTTGGTGAGGTCGGACTCGAAGACCAGCCGGAAGGCGCCGCCCTCGTCCTGGACGTACGCGAAGTAGGCGTCCATGGTGGCCGCGACGCGCAGCTTGTTGTCCGACGTGGACGCGAGCGCGGTGCGCACCGACTGGAGCAGGGCCTCGCAGTGCTGGTCGAGCAGCGCCAGGTAGAGCTCCAGCTTGCCCGGGAAGTGCTGGTACAGCACCGGCTTGCTCACGCCGGCCCGTTCGGCGATGTCGTCCATGGCCGCCGCGTGGTACCCCTGGGCGACGAACACCTCCTGGGCCGCGCCGAGGAGCTGGTTCCTTCGGGCACGGCGCGGCAGGCGCGTGCCCCGAGGGCGTGCTGCCTCTGTCTGCTCGATGGCGCTCACGCCGCCTCCCAAAGATCGATCCATGCGCGCATTGGCGTCGCGCCCGCCATCGTACTTTTGGGTAACGCGGCCGTGCGCGGTGCGCACGCAGAATTTCACGGACCGGACGCCCAGGGCGAGGGGGAATGGTCATCTCCCTGGGAACACGGTCCCGGATCCGTCCGTCTTCCGGACTCCGCCGGCCCGGGATCCGGCTGCCGGCGCCTTGCCCGTCCGGCGTCCGGGGGCCGGTTCCGTCCGGCCGCCGTTCAGCGGTAGTCCTCCTCGTCGGCCGCGACGACCCGGCCCTGCTCGACGATGTCCGCGTCGTTCGCCTGGTCGCGGCGCCGCCGCAGCCGGCGCAGCGGCTCGTCCTCGCGCTGCTGCACTTCCTTGCGCTGGTCCGCCGCGTCGGCCTCCGGCACCTCCTCGTCGATCGGGACGTCGTGCTCCGAGGGGAACGTGTGCCGCTCCTCGGCGCCGGTGCCGCCCTGGGCGCCGTCCGGTTCGCGGGCGTCGTTCGCCTGATGCGCCTCGTTCGCCTCGTTCGCCTCGTGCGGGTCGGCGGTCATGCGGCTCCTTCCGTCGAGCGGGTCCGCGGGCCGGGGGCCGGTGGGCCGGTGGATCGGTGTGCCAGGGGGCCGGCGCTGGTCGCCGGGCCTCCCTTACGAGCGTAGGAGCTTCGCCGGAGGGCCGCACCCGAGCCTGTGACGGCGCACACACGCATCCCGGCGTGATCGTCTCGTAATATCGCTGCCATGTCCTCGACCGAGCTGCCGGAAACCCGGACCGCCGACGCGCCACCCGCGACCCGGCCGTCCCGCACGGCGCGGATCGCCGACGGCGAGGAGCTGCGGTCCGTGGCGCTGCCCGGACTCACCCTGGCCGTGCGGAGCCGCCCCGGCGACCGCCCGGGACTGCCGCCCGCGCTGTACGTGCACGGGCTCGGCGGCTCCTCGCAGAACTGGTCCGGCCTGATGCCGCTGCTGGCCGACCTCGTCGACGGCGCCGCGGTCGACCTGCCCGGCTTCGGCGACTCGCCGCCGCCGGACGACAGCAACTACTCGGTGACCGGCCACGCCCGCGCGATCATCCGGCTGCTCGACGCCGAGGGCCGCGGCCCGGTGCACCTGTTCGGCAACTCGATGGGCGGCGCGGTCGCCACCCGGGTCGCCGCCGTGCGCCCCGACCTGGTGCGCACCCTCACCCTCGTCTCCCCGGCGCTGCCCGAGCTGCGCCCCCAGCGCTCCGCCTGGCCGACCGTGCTGCTCGCGGTGCCCGGGGTCGCGGGCCTGCTCGCGAACCTCACCAAGGACTGGACGGCCGAGCACCGGGTGCGCGGGGTCCTCTCCCTCTGTTACGGCGATCCGCGCCGGGTCACCGAGGAGGGGCTGCGCGAGGCCGTCGAGGAGATGGAACGCCGCCTGGAACTCCCGTACTTCTGGGACGCCATGGCCCGTTCCTCGCGCGGCATCGTCGACGCGTACACGCTCGGCGGCCAGCACGGTCTGTGGCGGCAGGCGGAGCGGGTCCTCGCCCCCACGCTGCTGGTGTACGGCGGGCGCGACCGGCTCGTCTCGTACCGGATGGCGCGCAAGGCGGCCGCCGCGTTCCGCGGCTCGCGGCTGCTGACGCTCCCGGACGCGGGGCACGTGGCCATGATGGAGTACCCGCGGGCCGTCGCCGCGGCGGTACGGGAGCTGATCACCGACGCCGGGAGCGAGGCGGCGGCCGAGGGCGGGAGCTGAACCGGACCGTGGGACGACATCGTCGCAAGAACCCCGACGCGCCGGCGGACGAGACCGGGCGGACGGAGCGGGCAGGACAGGCGGGGGCGGGTGCCGGGCCGGGGACGGGGCGACGCAGGCGGGCCGACGGGCCGGCGCCGCTCCCGCATCCGGACCAGGGCCCGGACCAGGGATCGAGGCAGGGCCCGAGGCAGGGACCGGCCCAGGGCCCGGGGCAGGTTCCGTACCCCGCTCAGGGGAGCCCCGCCGGGCGCCCGCGGGCGCCGTACGGCACGGCCGCGCCCGGCGGTCCCGCCGTACGCGGCGGGCATCCGGCGCACGACGAGGGCGTGACGCCCCCGCCGCCCGCCCGCTACCCGTATACCAAATCCGGCCCGGCGGCCCCCTTCATACCCGCGCCGCGCCGCGCGGCCCCGCCCGCGCCGCCGCTGCCGTCGCCGCCTTCCCCTCCGGCCCCGACGGCGGGCGGGACGATCGAGGCCGGCGACGACGAGCGGCCGGAGCCGGCCGAGCCGGCCGGCGAGAAGCAGGAGAGCCGGAGCGGCGGGGTCGGCCGCACCCTCACCGGGATCGCCGCCGCCGCGATCACCACCGTCCTCGCCGTGGTCGTCGCCGGGCAGGTCGCCGACAGCGAGCCGGGCGGCACGTCCCAGGCCCGTTCGGCCGACGGCGCCCCCAGCCGCGCGGGCGGGGAGCACCCGGGCCGCTCCGACGACCGGGGTGCACAGGCGAGGCCGGCGATACCGGCGAAGGCCGCGCCGCCGACGTACGACCAGCTGATGGCCCGGCCGTTCCCGATCGACCCCAAGCTGAAGGGGCCGGGGCGGTTCGAGACCGTCCCCGGCGCCGACAAGGCGCCCGGGCGCGGGCACAAGATCCGCTACCGGGTCGACATCGAGAAGGGGCTCGGGCTCGACGGCCGACTGTTCGCGCAGGCCGTCCAGCGCACCCTCAACGACCGGCGCAGCTGGGCCGGCGACGGCGACATGACCTTCGAGCGGGTCTCCGGCGGGACGCCGGACTTCGTGATCACCCTGGCCAGCCCGGGCACCACCGGCACCTGGTGCGCGAAGTCCGGTCTGGACACCACGGTGGACAACGTCTCCTGCGACTCCGCCTCCACCGAGCGCGTGATGATCAACGCGTACCGCTGGGCCCAGGGCTCGGAGACCTTCGGGCAGCAGGAGATGCACGCGTACCGGCAGATGCTCATCAACCACGAAGTCGGGCACCGGCTCGGCCACGGCCACCAGAGCTGCCGTACACCCGGCACGCTCGCGCCGGTGATGCAGCAGCAGACCAAGTCCCTGGACATCGACAACATCAAGTGCCGCGCCAACTCCTGGGTGCACCCGGACGCGTGACGCCGCGTCAGCTGTGCGCGGAGAGTGATCCGGCCGCCCCGTAGCGCGACGAAACGCGCGCGGGGCGGGAAAGTCACGCGCATTCACCCCTTCCGGTGGTGCGACGGACAACCGTCCATCACGCCCCCCGTTCGTCCGCTTACGTTCATCCCGCCGCGGGTCACCGGAGCGACCGGTGACCGCCGTCGCGGGAGAGCGGAGGTGTACCCATGCGGATCGGACTGCTCACGGAGGGTGGCTATCCGTATGCCACGGGTGAATCCGCCCTCTGGTGCGACCGGCTCGTCCGCGGGCTCGCGCCGCACACCTTCGACGTCTACGCGCTGACCGGCGACGCCGGCCAGGAGCCGGCCGGCCGGCTGCCGCTGCCGCCCCACGTCCGCGCCGTGCGTACCGCCGCGCTCGGGGACGCCGAGGGCGGGGGGCCGGGCGGACGGAGCGACCGGTGCGGGTACGGGCGGCGGGAGCGGGGGCGCTTCGAGGCCGCGTTCGCCGACCTCGCGTACGGCGTCTGCGCCGGTGACGTCGACACCGGAGCCGGGCCGCACGCGGACCCCGCCGAGCGGTTCGCCGCCGGGCTCTACGCCCTCGCCGAACTCGCCCGCGCGCACGGCGGACTGCCCGCCGCGCTCCGCTCCGAGACCGCCGTCCGCGTCCTGGAGTCCGCCTGCCGCGCACCCGGCGCCCGCCGGACCCTCGCCGCCGCCACCCTCCCCGACCAGCTGGCCGTCGTCGAGCAGTGGGAGCGCCTCCTGCGCCCGCTCTCCCTCGACTGGTACGACGCGTCCGACGGCCTCGGGCGCGTCGACCTCTGCCACGCCGCCTCGGCCGGGGCCGCGGCCCTTCCCGGGCTGGTGGCCAAACGCTTCTTCGGCACCCCGCTGCTGGTCACCGAGCACGGCTCCCGGCTCCGCGCCCACTACCTCGCCACCGCGGGCGCCCCCTTCACCACCCCCGTACGCGCCCTGCTCGCCGCGTTCCACGGCCGGCTCGCCGGCGAGGCCTACCGCCGGGCCGACCTGCTCACCCCGGGCAACGCGCACACCCGCCGCTGGCAGGAGCGCTGCGGCGCCGACCCGGACCGGCTGCGCACCGTCCACCCCGGGATGGACGCCGAACGCTTCGCCGAGACCGGCGAGCACGAGGACAGCGGCGACCCGGCGACCCTCGCCTGGATCGGCCGGGTCGAACCCGCCAAGGACCTCGTCGCCCTGCTGCACGCCTTCGCCGCGATACGGCGCCGCCAGCCCGACGTCCGGTTGCGGATCATCGCCGCGCCGGTACGGGACGCGGACGCCGCCGGGTATCTCGCGCTCTGCCGGAGCCTGGCCGCGCAGCTCTTCCCGGCCGAGGCGGCGGGCGCCCACGCCGCCGGCGAGAGCCCGGTGTCCTTCGAGGAGCTGGGCAGCCCCGAGGCGCCCACGCTGGAGGACGCGTACGCCGCCGGCGCGGTCGTCGTGCTCTCCAGCGTCGCCGAGGGCTTCCCCGTCGGCCTGGTCGAGGCCATGCTCTGCGCCCGGGCCACGGTCTCGACCGACGTCGGCGCGGTCGTCGAGGTCGTCGGCGGCACCGGGCTCGTCGTCCCGCCGCGCAACCCCACGGCGCTCGCGGACGCCTGCCTCGCGCTGCTGCGCGACCCCGGGCGACGGCACCGCCTCGGCGCCGCGGCCCGCGCCCGGGCCCTGGAGCTGTTCACGGTCGAGCAGAACCTCGCGGCGTACCGCGGCCTCTACCTCGAACTGCTCTCCCACGCTCCCGTCCGCCACCGCGCCGCCCCCGGCGTGCCCTTCGCCCACCCGGCCGAGTCCCACGTGCCGGGCAGCTGGGCGGACCGGCCGGCCGCCCCCGCCATGTCGGCCCCCGTGACGGCCACCGCCACGACCGTCGCCGCCGCCCCGGGAGACCCCGATGCCTGATGAAGGAGGCACCCCCATGCGCGGCCCCGCCGCTCCCACCAGCCCCGGCCCCTGGGACTCCCGCTCCCGGGCCCTGCTCACGGCCGCCGCGCCACCCGTCCCCGTCGCCGACCCGGCCGTTGTCGCTGCGGAAGCGATTCAGCAGACGCCGGCCCGCCCCGCCCGCCCGGTACGGCGCGGCCCCGCCGACCCGGTCACCTCGCTCCTGCACCGGCACCGCGCCCTGTGCGAACGAGCCGTCGACCCGCTGGAGATCGCCGCCGGACTGGAAGCGTGGGGCATGACCGACCGCACGGCCGCCCGGTTCCGGCACCGGGACGTGTTCTCCCTCGCCGAGGAGCTGTACGCGCGCGTGCCCCATGACGAGATTCTTCCCGTACCTCCCGCCCCGCCCCGCACTCCCTGGACCGGCCGGGCCGGCTGGACGCTCGCCGCCTGCGCGCCCGGCGCCGTCGCGGTCCTCGCCCTCGCCGGACTCGCCCTCACCACCGGGCCGGTACGGCTCGTGGCGGGCGTGCTCGGAGCCCTCGCCACCGGCGCCGCCCTCTCCCTCGCCGTACGCGAGGGCCCGCTGCGCGCCCCCGCCCGCCCGCTGCCCACCCTCCCGCTGTGGACCCTGTGGCTGCTCGCGTACGCGGCGGCCGGCGACGGGTTCCTCGACCAGGTGCTGCGCGGCGGACCCGACCACGCCCCGGCCGTCGTCACCCCCTGGGGCCCGGACGCCCCCGGCGGCGCCTGGGTCCTCGACACCGGCCCGCTCCTCGCCCTGGCCCTCTCGGTCGCCCCCGCCGCCTGGTGCGCGCACCTCTTCGCCGTCCGCGCCCGGAGCGGACTCGTCACCAGCCGCGGCCTGGCCGCCTTCGCCGCGCGGACCCGCCCCCTGCTGCTCGGCGCCGTCGCCGGCCACCTCGCCGTCCTCACCGGGCTGCTCCTGCTCACCGGCTTCCACCCCGGCGCCCTCGCGCTCGGCGTCCTGCTGCTGCTCGCCCGGCTGCTCACGGCGTACGGCCTCGCCGAGGCGGCCGGCGCCGTCCTCGCCACCACCTGCGCCGCCGAGGCGGTCGCCGTCGCGAGCGTCCTCGCCTCCCGGCTCCCGGGCTGCACCGCCCTCGGCGTCCCGGTCCGCGCCGTCACCGACCTGTGGGGCCCGGCGGCACTGCCCGTCCTGCTCTGCGGCACGGCGGCCCTCGCCCTGCTCGTCCACGCCACCACGGCGCTCTCCCGGGCCTCGGCCCACGCCTGAGGCCGCGCCCCGGGTCCTCGCGACCCCGCCCCCGTACCCCACGACCCCACGAGACCCCCCACGCGCGCGTCCGCCGAGCCGACGAGACGGCCGCGCACCACCCGTAACCGAACACCTTCCTAGGAGACGGATCAGACATGACGCACCACCTCCCCACGACGGCCGCGCACGCGGCCACGGCCGCGGCCGGTCGGCACGAAGGGGTCGCGCGATGAGGGTGCTGCTGCTCGGAGCCAACGGATTCATCGGCCGGTTCGTCGCGGACCGGCTGCTCGCCGACCCCGCCGTCCACCTGACGGCGCTCGGCCGCGGCGACGACGCCGACGTACGGTTCGACCTCGCCACCGGCAGTCCCGGCGCGCTGACCCGCTTCTTCGACGCCGTCCATCCCGGAGTCGTCGTCAACTGCGCGGGCGCCACCCGGGGCGGGGCCCGCGACCTCACCCGGCACAACACCGTCGCCGTCGCCACCGTCTGCGAGGCGCTGCGCCGCAGCGGCTGCGGCGCCCGCCTGGTCCAGGTCGGCTGCGCCTCCGAGTACGGGCCCAGCCAGCCCGGCTCCTCCACCGCGGAGGACGCCGTGCCCCGCCCCGGCGGCCCGTACGGCGTGTCCAAGCTCGCCGCGACCGAACTGGTCCTCGGCTCCGGGCTCGACGCGGTCGTGCTGCGGGTCTTCTCGCCGGTCGGCCCCGGCACCCCGGCCGGCTCCCCGCTCGGCCGGCTCGCCGAGGCGATGCGGCGCGCCATGCAGGCCGGCGACAGCGAACTGAAGCTCAGCGGCCTCGGCGTGCAGCGCGACTTCGTGGACGTACGGGACGTGGCCCGGGCCGTGCACGCCGCCTCGCTGTCCGCCGCCCAGGGCGTCGTCAACATCGGCACCGGCCGGGCCGTGAAGCTCCGCGACGCCGCCGCCGTCCTCGCCCGGGTCGCCGGCTACCCCGGGCAGCTCCACGAACTCGACGGCCCGCCGCCGCGCGCGGTCATCGGCGCCCCGCGCACCGAGGCCACCATCGCCGAGCAACTGGCCGCCGCCCCCTACCCGTACCCCGACGGCTGCGGGCCCTGGCAGCAGGCCGACGTCCGCACCGCGCGCGACCGGCTCGGCTGGCGCCCCCGGATCAATCTGGAGGAGTCCCTGGCGGACATCTGGATGGAGGCGGCGTGCCGCATCTGACCGCCGCCGGGGCGCTCAGGGCGGGGGCGGCGGTCGGCATGGGGGTGGGCGTCCCCGGATACGCCCACCCCCTGCTCGCCCCGGAGGAGTGGGCCGCACTGGCCCGCCCCGGCGCCCCGGTGCACTGGGCCGTACTCGACGTCGCGGGCGGGCCGGGCGACCGGCCCGACCCGCACTGCCGGAAGACGGCCGGTCTGCTGCGGCGGGCCGGCGTCCGGATCCTCGGCCACATAGGCATGGCCGGCGGGACTCGCCCGTACGAGGAGGTCGTCGCGGACGCCGACCGTTTCCTCGACTGGTACCGGGTCGATGGTTACTATCTGGACCGCTGTCCCACAGAGCGGACGGATTTACCCGAAGTGCGGCGGATCGCGGCGACCTTGGAGACGCTGGGGGACGACGGGGCCCATCTGGTCCTCGGGCACGGCGTCCACCCGTATCCGGGCTACGCGGAGACGGCGGACCAACTGGTCACCTTCTCCGGCCCCTGGGACGAATACCGCTGGTCACAGGCGGCGTTGTGGACGGCCGACTACCCGGCGGAGAAGTTCGTCCACCTGGTGCACGGGGTGCCCCGGACCCATCTGGAGGAGGCGCTGCGGGTCGCCCGCTGGCAGGGCGCGGGCACGGTCTTCATGACCGACCATCGGGCCCGTCCCGGGCATAACGCCCCATTTCAAGCGCTGCCCGGCTACTGGGACGAAATCGTCTCGCGGATCGGACGGGGAGTCTCGGAATGAAATAAGGCGTGGCACTGTTGAGCGGAGAACGATGACAGTCCCGTTCCCCGCGCCCGCGGGGATGACCTTGGAGTCCCCGTGTCGCTGCCACCCCTGGTCGAGCCGGCTGCCGAGCTCACCGTCGACGAGGTCCGTCGGTATTCGCGCCACCTGATCATCCCGGACGTCGGGATGGAGGGCCAGAAGCGCCTGAAGAACGCGAAGGTTCTCTG
The DNA here is from genome assembly GCF_040635425.1 of Streptomyces laurentii. Lineage (NCBI taxonomy): Bacteria > Bacillati > Actinomycetota > Actinomycetes > Kitasatosporales > Streptomycetaceae > Streptomyces > Streptomyces laurentii. Next base: position 46,342 of record NZ_JBEYHT010000001.1, read on the forward strand.
TGTGGGCGCCGGCGGCCTCGGCTCGCCCGCCCTCATGTACCTGGCCGCGGCCGGTGTCGGCACGCTCGGCATCGTCGAGTTCGACGAGGTCGACGAGTCGAACCTGCAGCGTCAGATCATCCACAGCCAGGCCGACATCGGCCGTTCCAAGGCCGAGTCGGCGCGCGACAGCGTGCTCGGCATCAACCCGTACGTGAACGTGGTCCTGCACCAGGAGCGGCTCGAAGCCGACAACGTGCTGGACATCTTCGGCCAGTACGACCTGATCGTCGACGGCACCGACAACTTCGCGACCCGCTACCTCGTCAACGACGCGTGCGTGCTGCTCGACAAGCCGTACGTGTGGGGCTCGATCTACCGCTTCGACGGCCAGGCGTCCGTCTTCTGGTCCGAGCACGGCCCCTGCTACCGCTGCCTCTACCCGGAGCCCCCGCCGCCGGGCATGGTCCCCTCCTGCGCCGAGGGCGGCGTGCTGGGCGTGCTGTGCGCGTCCGTCGGCTCCATCCAGGTCACCGAGGCCATCAAGCTCCTCGCGGGCATCGGCGAGCCGCTGGTCGGCCGTCTGATGATCTACGACGCCCTGGAGATGCAGTACCGCCAGGTCAAGGTCCGCAAGGACCCGAACTGCGCGGTCTGCGGCGAGAACCCGACCGTCACCGAGCTCATCGACTACGAGGCCTTCTGCGGCGTCGTGTCCGAGGAGGCCCAGGAGGCGGCGCTCGGCTCCACGATCACTCCGAAGCAGCTCAAGGAGTGGATGGACGACGGCGAGAACATCGACGTCATCGACGTCCGCGAGCCGGGCGAGTACGAGATCGTGTCGATCCCCGGCGCCCGCCTGATCCCGAAGAACGAGTTCCTCATGGGCACCGCCCTCCAAGACCTCCCCCAGGACAAGCGCATCGTCCTGCATTGCAAGACGGGTGTCCGCAGTGCGGAAGTCCTCGCCGTCCTCAAGGCCGCGGGCTTCTCGGACGCGGTCCACGTCGGCGGCGGCGTGATCGGCTGGGTCAACCAGATCGAGCCCCACAAGCCGGTCTACTGAGCCGTCGGCCGCGTGCCGGCCGGCTGAGCGCGCAGGGACGTAGGGAAGGGGGTCGGATCCGCGAGCCGGATCCGGCCCCCTTCGTCATGCGCGCGAAGGCGCTCGCGAGGTGCTGATGACGCGAAGCGCGCCCTTCGGGGTGATCGTCAGCCGCTCCTCGCGACTCGCGGGCCAGCAGTGGCCCGCATCTTCGGTGGGTCGTGCGGGTGGTTGCGGACTTCGACCTTCAGACCGAAGCGCCATCCCAAGAGGAATCCGTGGCCATGATCGAGCAGGTACGAAAATCCCCCAGCAGCTCGGGACCAAGGCGGGGCTTCGTTGTGGTCTGGCTGAGGCCGCTGACACGGCGTACCGTGCGCGAAGGACCCCCTGCGAGTCTTCGCGCGAAAGGGCACCAGATGCCGACCGAGTCTCCCTGCTGGTTTACGTCCTCCTACAGTGGCAACGGCGGCGCGTGTGTGGAGGTCGCCACGAACCTTGTCGCCTCGCGCGGCGTCGTTCCCGTCCGTGACTCGAAGGTCGCGGGCGGGCCTTCGCTCAGCGTCTCCGCCGCCGCGTTCTCGTCGTTCGTCGCCTGTGTGAAGGCCGGCCGTCTCGGCGCCTGACCCGCTTGCCAAAGGCCCCGCCCCGCACCCGAATCGTGCGTGAGGCGGGGCCTTGGCGTGCTGCCGTGAACCGGCCTTCGCTGTTCAGCGGCAGACCGTGCCGGACTTCGGGACGCGGCCGTCGAGGAGGTACGCGTCCGTCGTGGTCTTCACGCAGGCGTTGCCGCTGTTGTAGGCGCCGTGGCCTTGGCCCTTGTAGGTGAGTTCCACGCCGACGCCCGGGCCGAGGGCGTTCACCATCGAGCGGGCGCCCTCGTACGGGGTGGCGGGGTCGCCGGTGTTGCCGATGACGAGGATGGGGGCGGAACCGGGGGCCGAGACGTCCGGGTGCTGCCAGGTGCCGGGGACCGGCCAGTGGGCGCAGCTCGCGATGCCCCAGCCCATGTAGTCGCCGAAGACCGGGGACGCCTTCCGGAACTCCGGGAGCTTCGCGCGGGCCTGGTCGAGGGTGTAACGCTCCTTGTAGTCCACGCAGTTGATGGCGGCGTTGGCGGCCTGGAGGTTGCTGTACGCGCCGTTCTGGTCGCGGCCGTTCATCGAGTCCGACAGGGCGAGCAGCAGTGCGCCGTTGCCGCCGTCGGCCTCGTCGAGGCCCTGTTCGAGGTAGGGCCAGAACTCCTTGGAGTAGAGGGACTGCGCGATGCCGTTGGTGGCCTGGGTCTCGGTGAGCTGCCGGCTGCCGATGCCCGGGATGGGCTTCTTGTCGAGCGAGGCGAGCAGGTCGGTGACGAACCGCTCGATCTCCGCGACGGAGGAGCCCGGCAGCACGCACTGGTCGCCCCTGTTCAGGCAGTCCTGCGCGAAGTTGTCGAGCGCGAGCTGGAAGCCGCGCGCCTGGCCGAGACCGCCGCCGACCACGCCCGCCTTCGGGTCGACGACGGCGTCGAAGACCGCCCGGCCGACGTTGTGCGGGAAGAGATGGGCGTAGACGCCGCCGAGTTCGGTGCCGTACGAGATGCCGAAGTAGTGGAACGTGGAGTCGCCGAGGACGCGGCGCATCAGGTCCATGTCGCGGGCGGCGTTCTCGGTGCCGACGTACGGCAGTTGGGTGCCGGAGTTCTTCTGGCAGGCCGCGGCGTACCGCGCCTGCGCGTCCGACAGGGTCTTCTGCTCCGCCGCGTCGTCCGGGGTGAAGTCGAGCGCGTAGTAGGCGTCGAGTTCGGCGTCGGACAGGCACTCGACCGGTTTGCTGCGGCCGACCCCGCGCGGGTCGAAGGAGACCAGGTCGTAGCGGGAGCGCAGACTCTCGAAGTCGCCCGCGAAGCTGGGCAGACCACTGACGCCGGAGCCGCCGGGGCCGCCGAAGTTGAAGATCAGGGAGCCGATCCGGTGGCTCTGGTCGCGGGCCTTGGCGCGGATGAGGGCGAGGTCGACCGTGCCGCCGTCCGGTTTGGCGTAGTCGAGCGGGGCGGAGAGGTACGTGCACTCCCAGGATCCGCCGCCGGGCAGCGGCGACGGGGCGGGCCCGCCGCCCTCGGCCTCGTTCGGCGGCAGACAGGGCGCCCACTCCAGCTTCTGCGCCGCGAGCCGGTCCAGGCCGGTGGGGCCGTTGCTCGCGGGCGGCGCGGTCTTCCGCGAGCCGTCGGAGCAGCCGGCGGTCCCGGCGGTCAGCAGCAGGGCGGACGCGGTGATCAGCGCGGCGCGCTGGGCGGCGGAGATCGGCATGGCTTCATCCTCGGCCGCCCGCCGGACCTCCGCGCGGGGCGCTGGGCCATGCGGGTGGCCCCCCCGCCCGGCACCAGCGCCCGCGCCCCGTTTCGCCGGCCCTACCGCACCCGCTGCCAGCCCGGCCGCGGCTCGCGCTCGCCCAGCTGGCCGGGCCGCCGGCGCCGGTAGACCACGAACGGCCGGAACAGGTACCGCACCGGCGCCGCGAACATGTGCACGAGCCGCGAGTACGGGATGAGCGCGAAGAGGGTGAGCCCGAACAGCACGTGCAGCCGGAAGGCCAGCGGCGCGTCCGCCATCAGCGCGTACTCGGGATCGAGCGCGAACAGCGAGCGGAACCACACCGAGACGCCCTCGCGGTAGTTGTAATCGTCCGTCTGCCCGGTCGAGTTGAGCACGGTGGCCACCAGTCCGAGCGTCATCGCGCCCAGCAGCACCGCGTACATCACGCCGTCGCTGCGCAGGCTCGCCCGCCGTACCGCCGGCACCCGCAGCCGCCGGTAGACGAGGATCCCGATGCCCGTGGCGGCGGCCAGACCCGCGACGGAGCCCGTCGAGACGGCCATCAGGTGGTACGCGTGGTCGCTCAGCCCGAGCGCGTCCGTCCAGCTCATCGGGATCAGCAGCCCGACCACATGGCCGAGCACCACGAACACCATCCCGAAGTGGAACAACGGGGAGCCGATCCGCAGCAGCCGCGACTCGTGCAGCTGGGAGGAGTGGGTGGTGATCCCGAACCGGTCGTAGCGGCCGCGCCAGATACCGCCCGCGACGAGCAGCACGACCGCGACATAGGGCAGCACGCCCCACAACACGAGGTCCATCAGTGCACCGTTCCTTCCGTACGACGCGGATGACGCTCCCGGCGCTCCTGCCGAGCGGCGCCGGGACGCGGGGCCGGCCAGGGCAGGTCCACGCCCGGGCCCTGTGGTTCCAGACCGGCCAGCAGGTCGAGCCCGGGCCCGGGGCCGACCACGAGGTCCGGTCCGGCCGGCCCGTCCAGACCCACCAGCTCGCGCGGCGGGCCCGAGCGGGCCAGCGCCTTCGCCTCCTCCTTGGTGCGCGGCGATGGGCCGGGCAGCGTCGCGCACACGGCCTCGACGACCCGGGTGTACGGGGTGTCCGCCGCGTCCAGGGCCAGGCGCAGCAGTTCGAGCCCGGCCCGGTGCTCCTGGAGCAGCTCCGTCCCGGCCTCGACGCACTGCCCGGCGAACTCCAGGGCCGCCGGCAGGAAGTCGGGCAGCTCCTCGCCGCCGAACTCCAGGCCGTGCCGCCGGTAGATCCGCTTGATCCGGACGAGGGAGAGGCCGCGCCGCCGGGTGTCGCCGTCCGTCCACCACGTCAGGTAGAGGCAGCGCCGGTTGCGGGTGTCGAAGGTGTCGGAGTAGTGCGCGGCCATCTCCAGCGGCTCGGTGGCCGCCACGTGGTCGAGGAAGCCGGTCAGGCCCTCCGCCCCCGGTGTGTCCGCCACCACCTCGCGCAGCAGCGGGAGTTCGGCGTACAGCCGCTCGTCCGGGTACGCGAGGCAGCGGGCGGCGACCAGCCGGATCAGGGCGTCGTGGTTCATGCGTCGGTCCTCCGGGTCCGCCCGAGGTTGAGCATCACGCGGCGGCCGTTCCCGCCGGTCTCGCCGACCGGGCAGGTGTCCTCCAGGGGCAGCGGGTGCGCGGTCGCCAGATCGTCGGCGTCCCGCCGGGCCGCCGTCGGGATCACGTACCGGTCCTCGTACTTGGCGATGGCGAGCAGCCGGAACATGTCCTCCATCTCCTCGCCGGTCAGTCCCACGGCCTTGGCGATGGTCTCGTCCCGTTCCTCGCCGAGGTTGACCGCCCGCATGTAGGAGCGCATCGCCGCCATCCGCCGCAGCACCGCCTCCACCGGGTACGCGTCGCCGGCCGTGAGCAGTTCGGCCAGGTACTCGACGGGGATCCGCAGCGCGTCGATCGCGCCGAAGAGATTGCCCGCGTCCTCGCCGTCGTGCCCGGTCGCGGCCACCGCGTCGACGACCGGCGAGAGCGGCGGCACGTACCAGACCATCGGCATCGTCCGGTACTCCGGGTGCAGCGGCAGCGCCACCTGGTAGGTCGCGATCAGGTCGTACACGGGGGAGCGGCGGGCCGCGTCCAGCCACTCCTCGGTGATGCCGGACGCCCGGGCCGCCTCCGCGACGGCCGGGTCACGCGGATCGAGGAAGCACTCCAACTGGGCGGGATACAGGTCGTGTTCGTCCTCGACGGCCGCCGCCTCCGCGACCCGGTCGGCGTCGTAGAGCATCACGCCCAGGTAGCGCATCCGGCCCACGCAGGTCTCCGAGCAGACCGTCGGCATGCCGACCTCGACCCGCGGGAAGCAGAAGGTGCACTTCTCGGCCTTGCCGGTGGCGTGGTTGAAGTAGACCTTCTTGTACGGGCAGCCGGTCACGCACATCCGCCAGCCGCGGCAGGCGTTCTGGTCGACGAGGACGATGCCGTCCTCCTCGCGCTTGTACATCGCGCCCGACGGACAGGCCGACACGCAGGCCGGGTTGAGGCAGTGCTCGCAGATCCGGGGCAGATAGAAGAGGAAGCTCTGCTCGAACTCGAAGCGGATCTTGTCGCCGACCTCCTTGCGCACCTTCTCCACCAGCGGGTCCCGCGGCCCGTGTTCGGGCGCGCCGCCCAGGTTGTCGTCCCAGTTCGGGCCCCACTCGACCTTGTCGAGCGGTGCGCCGGTGAGCTGGGAGACGGGCCGGGCCACCGGCAGGTCGTCGCCCGCCGGGGCCTCGGTGAGGTTGCGGTACTCGTACGTCCAGGGCTGGTAGTAGTCGTCGATCTCGGGCAGTTCGGGGTTGGCGAAGATCTGCCCGAGCCGCTTGAGGCGCCCGCCGGCCCGCAGCCGCAGCCGGCCCGAACGGGTCCGCTCCCAGCCGCCCTTCCACCGCTCCTGGTCCTCCCAGCGGCGCGGGTAGCCCTGTCCGGGCAGCGTCTCGACGTTGTTGAACCACACGTACTCGGTGCCCTGCCGGTTCGTCCACGCCTGCTTGCAGGTGACCGAACACGTATGGCAGCCGATGCACTTGTCGAGGTTCATCACCATCGCGATCTGAGCCATCACGCGCATGAGTCAGTACTCCACCTTCTGGTCGCGGCGGCGGATCACCGTCACCTCGTCGCGCTGGTTGCCGGTCGGGCCGAGGTAGTTGAAGGCCCACGTCAACTGGGCGTAGCCGCCGACCAGATGGGTCGGCTTGAGCATCACCCGGGTCAGCGAGTTGTGGATGCCGCCGCGGCGGCCGGTCGACTCGGTCTTCGGCACGCCGACCGTGCGCTCCTGCGCGTGGTTCATGTAGACCGTGCCGGCCGGCATCTTGTGGGAGACGATCGCCCGCGCGGTGACCACGCCGTTGCGGTTGACCGCCTCGATCCAGTCGTTGTCGGCGACCCCGATGGCCTCGGCGTCCTCGGGCGACATCCAGATCGTCTGGCCGCCCCGGCCGAGCGTCATCATGTACAGGTTGTCCTGGTACTGGGAGTGGATCGCCCACTTGTTGTGCGGGGTCAGATAGCGCACTGCGACCTCCCGCCCGGCGGCGCCGTCCCGCCTCGTGCCGGGCGCCGGCTCCCCGTACAGCCGGTGCATGTCCAGCGGCGGCTTGTAGACCGGCAGCGCCTCGCCGACCTCGTGGATCCAGTCGTGGTCGAGGAAGAAGTGCTGGCGGCCGGTGAGCGTGTGCCAGGGTTTCAGCTGCTCGGTGTTGACGGTGAAGGCGGTGTAGCGGCGCCCGCCGGACTCGCTGCCCGACCACTCCGGCGAGGTGATCACCGGTACCGGCCGCGCCTGGGTGTCCGCGAACGTGATCCGCTTGCCCTCGGCCTCCGCCGCGAGGTGCGCCATCGGCTGCCCGGTCCGCTTCTCCAGTTTCTCGAAACCCTGGGTCGCCAGACGGCCGTTGGAGGTGCCGGACAGGGACAGGATCACCTCGCAGGCCCGCTGCGCGGTGTCGAGCCGGGGCCGCCCGTCGGCGACCCCGCCGCGCACCCGCCCGTTCTTCTCGCCGAGGTACGCGACCTCGTCGGCGACGTCGAAGGTGATCGCCTTCGTCGTCACCCCGAGCCGGTCCACCAGCGGCCCGAGCGCCGCGAACTTCTCGCCGACCGCCCCGTAGTCCCGCTCGACGACCGTCAGGTTGTACATGGTCCGTCCCGGCACCGGCGCGCACTCGCCCTTCGACCAGTCGAGGGCCACCCCGCCCGGCTGGGCCATCTCGCCGCCGGGGGTGTCGTGCTGGAGCGCCGTCGCCACCAAGTCCCGCCGCACGCCCAGGTGTTCCTTGGCCAGCTCGCCGAAGCGGCGGGCGAGCGCGTGGAAGGTGTCGTAGTCGGAGCGGGCCTGCCAGGGCGGGTCCACGGCCGGGGTGAAGGCGTGCAGGAAGGGGTGCATGTCGGTGGAGGACAGGTCGTGCTTCTCGTACCAGGTCGCGGCCGGCAGCACGATGTCGGAGAGGAGCGAGGTGCTCGTCATCCGGAAGTCCAGCGACAGCAGCAGGTCGAGCTTGCCCTCGACGTCCTCGTCCCGCCAGCGCACCTCGCGCGGCACGCAACGCGGGCCGTCCTCGGGCAGGTTGGAGTGGGTGCCGAGGAGATGCTTGAGGAAGTACTCGTTGCCCTTGGACGAGGAGCCGAACAGGTTCGCCCGCCATACGGTCATCACCCGGGGCCAGTTGGCCGGCGCGTCCGGGTCCTCGCCCGCGAAGCCGAGCGTGCCGTCCTCCAGCGCCTTCACGGTGTCACCGACCGGGTCCGCCTGGTCGCCGAGGTCCAGCGGGTTGCGGTCGAAGGTCGGGTACGAGGGCATCCAGCCCATCCGGGCCGCGGCGGCGAGGCAGTCCGCGCCGGTCATGCCCTCGAAGCGGCCCTCGGCGAGCGGCGAGGCCAGCGCCTCGGCCGGCAGCGAGTCGTACCGCCACTGGTCGGTGTGCAGATAGAACCAGCCCGCGCCGATCATGTGCCGGGGCGGCCGGGCCCAGTCGCCGCCGCTCGCGAGGGTGGCCCAGCCGGTCACCGGACGGCACTTCTCCTGGCCGACGTAGTGGCCCCAGCCGCCGCCGTTGCGGCCCTGGCAGCCGGTGAGGGTGAGCAGGGCGAGGAAGGTCCGGTAGATCGTCTCGGAGTGGAACCAGTGGTTGGTGCCCGCGCCCATGAGGATCATGCAGCGGCCGTGCGAGCGCTCGGCGGTGTCGGCGAACTCCCGCGCGATACGGGTGACTTGACCGGCCGGGACCGAGGTCAGTGTCTCCTGCCAGGCGGGCGTGCCGACCGTGCTCGCGTCCTCGTACGAGCCGGGCCAGTCGCCCGGCAGACCCGGGCGCCCCACCCCGTACTGCGCGAGCAGCAGGTCGTACACCGTGGTGACCAGCGGCCCGTCGCCGCCGTCCTGGGACAGCCGGCGCACCGGGACACCGCGCCGCAGCACCGCGTCCTCCTCGTCGAAGCGCGGCAGCACGACCTCCGCGGACGCGCCCTCGCCTTCGCCCTCGCCCTCGCCGAAGAGGGTGAGCCGGGGGACGGTGTCGCCCAGGTCCAGGTTCCAGTCCGGCTTCCCGTCCGTCCCCCAGCGGTGCCCCAGCGTGCCGTTCGGCACCACCGGCTCCCCGGTCGCGTCGTCGACCAGGACCGTCTTCCAGGCGGCGTGCTCGACGTCCTGCCCGAGATCGGCGGCGGTCACGAACTTGCCCGGTACCAGGCCCCGTTCGGTCTCCCGCAGGGTCACCAGGAACGGCAGATCGGTGTACCGCCGCACGTAGTCCGCGAAGAACGGCGTCTCGCGGTCGACGAAGAACTCCTTGAGGACCACATGCCCCATGGCCAGGGCCAGCGCCCCGTCCGTGCCCGGGTGCGGATGCATCCACTCGTCGGCGAACTTGGTGTTGTCCGCGTAGTCCGGCGAGACCGTGACGACCTTCTGCCCCCGGTAGCGGGCCTCCGTCATCCAGTGCGCGTCCGGCGTCCGCGTCACCGGCACGTTCGAGCCCCACATCAGCAGATACGCGGCGTCCCACCAGTCGCCCGACTCCGGTACGTCGGTCTGGTCGCCGAACACCTGCGGCGAGGCCACCGGCAGGTCCGCGTACCAGTCGTAGAACGACAGCATCGGCGCGCCGATCAGCGAGTGGAAGCGGGAGCCCGCCGCGTGCGAGGCCATCGACATCGCCGGGATCGGCGAGAAGCCGGCGACCCGGTCCGGCCCGTGCTCCTTGATGGTGTGCACATGCGCGGCGGCGGCGATCTCCAGCGCCTCCTCCCACGTCGCGCGCACCAGGCCGCCCTTGCCGCGGGCCTGCTGATACGCGCGCCGGCGCACCGGGTCGCGCTGGATGTCGGCCCAGGCGAGCACCGGGTCCTTCAGCCGCTTCTTCGCCTCCCGGTACATCCGCAGCAGAGTGCCCCGGACGTACGGGTAGCGGACCCGGGTGGGGGAGTAGCTGTACCAGGAGAAGGACGCGCCGCGGGGGCAGCCGCGCGGCTCGTACTCCGGCCGGTCGGGGCCGACGGACGGATAGTCGGTGGCCTGCGTCTCCCAGGTGATGATGCCGTCCTTGACGTACACCTTCCACCGGCACGAACCCGTGCAGTTGACGCCGTGCGTCGAGTGCACGACCTTGTCGTGACTCCAGCGGTCGCGGTAGAACGACTCCCCCTCGCGGCCTCCGGTGCGGTGCACCTCCCGCAGGTCCTCGGAGACCTCGGCGCGGGAGAAGTACCTGCCCGCCCGCAGGAGGGTTTCGGCAGGGTTGGGCCTTGGCTGCACGTCCGGCTCCTTCACACGATGACGCGTCCAGTTCACTCGACGACGCGTCCGGCACGGCGAGCCTAAGCAGCGCGACCGGTGCGAAAGGGGGGCCGATCGGCCCTCCCCGCTGTGACCAAATCCCGTATCTGTCCCGGCGGATGGCGTGTGAGTCTGGATTCCGTGAGTGCTGTACGACGCTGGTTGCCCAACCAGCACGGAGCCTGGGCGATGCTCGCCGTCCCGTTCGTCACGGGCGTGCTGATCGGCGGCCCGGCCTGGATCGACCTCCCGCTGTTCGTGGCCTGGATACTGGCCTACGTCGCCGCCTTCCACGCCCAGCAATGGCTCCGGCTGCGCCGACTCTCACGCAACCCCCGCGCCGCCGCCCGGCACGTCCGGCCCGCGCTCGTCACCGGCGTGGCCACCGCCGCCGTCGGGATCCCGCTCGCCGTCGCCGAACCGTGGCTGCTGCTCGCCGCCGCCGCGATGACGCCGTTCCTCGCCGTCAACGCCTGGCACGCCCGGTACAACCGGGAACGCGACCTGCTCAACGGGATCGTCGCCGTCGTCCCCGCCTGCGGCATGCTCCTCGTCACCCTGCGGCTCGGCGGCGGCAGCCTCGGCCTTGTTGACGGACTGGCCCCGGCGGCCGCCTGCCTGCTCTACTTCGCCGGCACCGTCCCGTACGTGAAGACGATGATCCGCGAGCGCGACTCGCTCGCCTACCGGCGCGGATCCGTCGCGTACCACGCCCTCGCTCTGGTCGCGGCGACCCTGCTCAGCCCCTGGCTGGCGCTCCCCTTCGCCCTCTACCTGGCCCGCGCCGCCGCCCTGCCGGGCCGCCGCCTCACGCCCCCGGTGGTCGGCGCGGTGGAGCTGGCCGGCTCGCTGACGCTGATGGGGTTCCTGGTGGGGGCGTACGGGTGAGACCGGGGCGGGCCGGGGCGGCGCGGGCCCGGGTGGCGGCGGCCTACAACGCCTCGCGCTTGGTCAGCCAGTTGAAGCAGAGCCAGCCCGGCAGCACCGGCAGCCACAGGGTCAGCAGCCGGAACAGCAGCACCGCCGGTGTGGCGACCTCCAGGGGCAGGTTCACCGCCACCAGGCCGAGGGTCAGCGCGGTCTCGACCGCGCCGACACCGCCCGGCGTCGGCGCCGCCGAGCCGAGCGCGTTGCCCGCGAGGAAGACGACCGCCACGCTCGCGTAGCTGACGCTGACCTCGCCGTGTCCGAAGGCCCGCACCGAGGCGTCCAGGCAGAACACGAACGACGCGGTGAGCAGCAGCATCCCGCCGATGCCGGTGACCAGCTTCATCGGCCGCTGGACCACGTCCAGCATGCGCGGCACCACGCCCGCGAACAGCGAGCGCAGCCGCGTCGACACGAACTTCCGCAGGAACGGGATCGCCGTCACGACGAGGACCAGGACCGCGACCGTCAGCAGACCCGCGATCACCGTCCTCGACGGGGTGAACGACGGCGACTTCTCCGTCCCGGTCAGATAGCCGAAGGTCAGCAGGAGCAGGATGTGCGCTCCCAGGCCGAAGAGCTGCGACGCGCCGACGCTCGCCACCGCGAGCCCCGGGCGTACGCCCGCGCGCTGGAGGAAGCGGGTGTTCAGGGCCACACCGCCGACCGCCGCCGGGGCGACGATCTTCACGAACGAGCCGGCGACCTGCGCCGTCACCGTCCGCCGGAAGCCGACCCGCTCCGGCACGAAGCCGAGCAGGCTCATCGCCGCCGCGATGTAGCTCAGCGCCGCGAACAGCACGGCCGCCGCCACCCACCACCAGTCGGCGTGGCTGATCGCAGACAGCGGGGTCTTGGCGATCTGGCCGAGCAGGAAGTACGCGCCGATGGCGCCCGCGATCAGCGACACCAGGGTGCGCGGCTTGATCCGCTCCAGGCGGACCGGCTCCACCGGGGCCTGAGGGCGGATCAGGAGCACCTGCTGCCGGATCCGGACCAGCAGGTCCTCCTCGCGGGCCTCGTCCAGGGCCTCGTCGAGCGCGCGCTTCTCGGCCTTCTTGTCGGCCTGCTTCTCCGCCCGCGCCTCCTTGCGGGCGGTCGTCAGATTGGCGTGGGCCCGGGCCTCCGCCCGCGCCTGCCGGGCCGCCTCGGAGGCGGCGAGGACCGCGTCGCGCTCCCGCTTCGAGCGCTCGCGGCCGAGCCGGCGCAGCTCGGCGCGGGTCGACCGGCTGAGCGCGATCGGCTGGAGCAGGGGCATGCAGTCGGCGATCGCGTCGCCGCCCAGCACCTCGACGGCGAGGGCGACCGCCCGTTCGGGCCCCACCCGCAGGCCGAGCGTGGTGAGCAGCTGCGCGATGTCCATCCGCAGCACCAGGTCGCCGGCGGCGATCTCGCCGCCCCGCAGATCGGTCAGGATCACCTTGCCGGAACGATCCACCAGGATCGCGTCCCCCGCGAGCCGGCGGTGCGCGATCCGCCGCGACTGGAGGGCCTTCACCTGCCGCCAGGCACCGCGCACCAGGTCGTCGGTGATCTCGTCGTCGTCCAGCGAGTCCAGGGTCCGGCCGCCCAGGTGCTCGTACACGAGCATGACCGCGTCCGGGCCGAGCTCGGAGGTGGCGATCAGTTTGGGCGCGTTCGCGCCCGCCGCGATCGCCGCGTACGCGAGCAGCGCCTCCTGTTCCAGGGCCTGGCGCAGCGAGAGGATGGAGCGGCCGGTGGTGATGGAGCGCAGGGTGAGCCGCCGCCAGGCCCGGTAGAAGAAGCCGTGCGCCTGCTGTTCGCGGTCGACGACCGTCACGTCCAGCGGCGGGCCGTCCTCCAGGGTGACGACGTAGCGGCGGCCCCGGTCGCCGGTGTCCGCCGCGTCCGGCACGCCCTCGGCGCGCAGCGCGGTCACCGGCCGGAAGCCGACCCGGCGCAGTCCGGCGAGGAGCGTCTGCCCGGTCGGCCGGACGTTGGGCGAGCCGACCGCGTAGAGCGTGCCGTACGCCACCGTCCAGCCGATCAGGACGGTGAGGATGATCGAGAACGCGGTGGTGTAGCCGGCCACCAGCATCGTGAACGCGTCGAGCAGCAGCACCACCCACAGCACCACGCGCCAGCGCGGCCGGCGGGCCATGCCGACGGCCGTCATGTACGCGATGACGGGGGCGAGGTAGTTGTGGACGGGGTCGGTGAGCCCGCCCCCGGACTGCGGCTGGGTCAGCGCGTCCTGGATGGTGCCGGGCGCCACCTTCGCCACCCACAGATCGGTGGCGAGGGTCACCCCGTGCGCGAGGACGGCGGCGAGGACGCCGTCGGCGATCCGCAGTCCGTCACGTTTCACGAGCCGTTCGATGGCGAAGGCGACGGGGACCAGCAGGACGGCGATCGAGGAGAACAGCCCGGCGAGCTTGACGAAGATGTCGGGGGCGCCGCCGGCGCCCTTGTTGATGTCGTGCTCCAGGCCGGAGGTCGTGCCCTGGGCGAAGGCGGCGATGGCGAGGACGAGGGCGATGGCGAGGATGCCGACGAGCAGCCGCATGAGATCGGACGGACGATGCACGCGGGCGGCGAGCAGGGGCTCGTCGCCGGATACGCGCTCGGGTGCGCGTTCGGGCCGGCTGTCGTGCGCCATCACCATGTCCGTCTCTGCGTGCTTCTCGGTCGTCGCCGTGCGTGCTGCCGTTGTCGGGTCCGTCGTCGGTTTCGCTGTCGTCTGTGTCGTCGTTACGTGTTCGTGATCTCGTATCACCAGTCACCGCCCGCACGATGGTGGCACGAAGAGAGCCCGAACGGAGGCATCAGGGGGTTGTCAGTGCCGTACGGCAGGATGGGCCGATGCAGACGTACGAGCCGCCCGAGCTGCCGGAGTACGCGGAGCGGGTCCTTCAGGCCGCCGAGGACATCCCGCCCGGCCGGGTGATGACCTACGGGGACGTCGCCGAGTGGATCGGCGAGGGCGGTCCGCGCCAGGTCGGCCGGGTGATGGCGCTGTACGGCGGCTCCGTCCCGTGGTGGCGCGTGGTGCGCGCGGACGGGACGATCCTGCCGGGACACGAACACCGTGCGCTCGGTCACTACCGGGCCGAGGGCACCCCGCTGCGGGACACCCGCGGAGGCGGCGTGCCGCGCCTCGACCTGCGCCGGGCCCGCTGGGACGGGACGGCGGCGGGCACCCCGGTGTCCGGCGGGGACCAGGGAGAACCCGGCACGGACGGGTGAGACCGGGGTACGGGGGAGCCGGGCCGGAAGGACGTCGGCCCGGGAAGACCCTGCCCGGAAGCAGGGGACACGGGGCGCCGGGTCAGGCCGGACCGGCGGGTGTGAGATACCCGCGCCGGAGGCCCGGACGCGTGGGTTCCGGGCGCGCGATCGCGTAACGTCGAGGGTCGCGCTCCGCACCGGGACACCCCGGGGCCCGGGAGCCCCGAGCGCTCCGCGCACCGTACCCACGACCCACCAGCAGGACCGGCGACCCACGTGACTTCCTCCTCCGCCCTTCGGCCTACGCGGGGCCCCGGCGCGTACCGGCTGGTGCGGGCCGTGCCGGCACCGGTGCGGCCCCCTCTGCTTGACGCGACGCAGCGGGCGGTGGTTGAGCACCGGGAGGGACCGCTTCTGGTGCTCGCGGGCCCCGGCACCGGCAAGACGACCACGCTGGTCGAGGCCGTCGCGGCCCGGATGGAACAGGGCACCGCCCCCGAGCGGATCCTCGTCCTCACCTTCAGCCGCAAGGCCGCCGTGGAACTCCGCGACCGGATGGCGGCCCGGCTCGGCGGCCGGCGCCCCCCGCAGGCCACCACCTTCCACTCGTACTGCTACGCCCTGATCCGCGCACACCAGGACGCCGACCTGTTCGCCGAACCGCTGCGGCTGCTCTCCGGACCCGAGCAGGACCTGGCCGTCCGCGAACTCCTCGCCGGACAGATCGGCCTGGAGAAGGCCGGCCTCGGCAAGGTCGGCTGGCCCGACGAACTGCGCGCCTGCCTCACCACGCGCGGCTTCGCCGACGAGGTCCGCGCGGTCATCGCCCGCTCCCGCGAACTCGGCCTCGGGCCGGACGCCCTGGACGCCTTCGCGCGGCGGGTCGGACGCCCCGACTGGCGGGCGGCGGCCGGCTTCCTCGCCGAGTACCTGGACGTCCTGGACCTCCAGGGCGTCCTCGACTACACCGAACTGGTCCACCGGGCCGTGCTGCTCACCGAGTCGGCGGCGCCGGGCACGCTGCCCGCGTACGACGCGGTCTTCGTCGACGAGTACCAGGACACCGACCCGGCGCAGGTCCGGCTGCTGCGCGGGCTCACCGCCGGCCGCACCGGCGCGGTCGTCGCGTTCGGCGACCCCGACCAGTCGATCTACGCCTTCCGCGGCGCCGACGTGAACGGCATCCTCGACTTCCCCGCCGTCTTCGGCGGACCGGTGCGGGTCCTCGGCACCTCGCGCCGCTCCGGCGCCCGCCTGCTCGCCGCCACCCGGCTGCTCGCCCAGCGCATGCCGCTGCCGCGGCTGCCCGCCGCCCAGGCCCGCGCCCACCGCGCGCTTGAGCCGGTACGGGACGGGGGCCGGGCCGAGGTCTACACGTACCCCACGCCCTCGACCGAGACCGAGAACATCGCGGACCTGCTGCGCCGCGCCCACCTGGAGGACGGGGTCCCCTGGCAGGACATGGCGGTCCTCACCCGCGCCTCGGCCCACCTGCCGGCCCTCCGGCGCGCCCTCACCTCGGCCGGCGTCCCGGTGGAGACCGACGCGACCGACGTCCCGCTCCGGCACGAGCCGGCCGTCTCGCCGCTGCTGCTCGCGCTGCGGGCGGCGGCGCACGGGGCGGGGACGGACGGGGACGAGGCGAGGGGGGAGGCGGGGACCGAGCCGGGGGCGGAGCTCGCGCCCGAGTCGGGGCCGGTGCCCGCGCCCGAGCCGGAGTCCGAGCCCGGGGAGGCGCGGGAATCCGGCCCGGAGCCGGCGCCCGAGGAGCGGGAGCCGGAAGCCGGCCCCGAGCCGTCCGGGGCCGCCGGGGCCGTCGAGGACGCCCCCGCCCCCGCCCGCCTCGGGTGGCTCGGCGTCGAGACCGCCGTCGCGTTGCTCGCCTCGCCGCTCGCCGGGATGGACCCGGCCGATCTGCGCCGGCTCGGCCGGGCGCTGCGCGACGAGGAGCGGGCCGGCGGCAACACGGTGCCCGCCCCGTCGGACGTCCTGCTCGCGCGGGCGCTCGCGGAGCCGGAGCGGCTGGTGGCGCACGACCAGCGCTACGCGCGCGGGGCGCGCGTACTCGGCGAGCTGCTGCGGGACGCGCGCGTACGGCTCGCGGCCGGCGGCACCGCCGAGGAGGCGCTGTGGCTGTTCTGGAACGGTACGAGCTGGCCCACCCGCCTGGAGCGCGCCTCGCTGCGCGGCGGCCCGGGCGGCCGCAACGCCGACCGCGACCTCGACGCCGTGTGCGCGCTGTTCGAGACCGCCGCCCGCGCCGAGGACCGGGTCGGCGGCCGCGGCGCGCTCAACTTCCTCGAAGAGCTCGACGCCCAGGACATCGCCGCCGACACCCTCACCCGCCGGTACACCCGCCCCGACGCCGTCCGGCTGATGACCGCGCACCGCGCCAAGGGCCTCGAATGGGGCCTGGTCGTCGTCGCCGGGCTCCAGGAGGGCCGCTGGCCCGACCTGCGCCGCCGCGGCTCGCTCCTGGAGGCCGACCGCATCGGCCGCGACGGGCTCGCCGAGCCGCTCACCCCCGGCGCCCTGCTCGCCGAGGAGCGCCGGCTCTTCTACGTTGCCGCCACCCGGGCCCGCGACCGGCTCGTCGTCACCGCCGTGAAGGCCCCGGCGGAGGACGGCGACCAGCCGTCCCGGTTCCTCGCCGAACTCGGCGTCGAGCCGAAGGAGATCACCGGCCGCCCCCGGCGCCCCCTCGCGGTCGCCGCGCTCGTCGCCGAACTGCGCGCCACCACCGTCGACCCCGCCGCCTCGCCCGGACTGCGGGCCGCCGCCGCCGAACGCCTCGCCCGGCTCGCGGCCCTCGCCGACGAGGACGGCAACCCGCTGGTCCCCGCGGCCCACCCGGACCGCTGGTGGGGGCTCGCCGAGCCGACCCGCGGCGCTGTGCCGCTGCGTGACCGCGAGCACCCGCTCGCCCTCTCCGGCTCCGCCCTCGACCAGCTCGCGAACACCTGCGCCCTGCAGTGGTTCCTGGGCCGCGAGGTCAAGGCCGACGCCCCCGCGACCGCCGCCCAGGGCTTCGGCAACGTCGTGCACGTCCTCGCCGACGAGGTCGCCTCCGGCCGTACGCCCGCCGATCTCGACGTCCTCATGGCCCGACTGGACTCCGTCTGGGACGCCCTCGCCTTCGACGCGCCCTGGAAGTCCGCGCAGGAGAAGGAGAACGCCCGGGCCGCCCTGGAACGCTTCCTGCACTGGCACGTCATGGACCGGGCCGGCCGTACCCCCGCCGCCATCGAGCACGACTTCGACGTGACGCTCGCCGCCGGCGCGTACCAGGTGCGCATCCGCGGCTCCATGGACCGGGTCGAGGCCGACGAGCAGGGCCGTGCGTACGTCGTCGACTTCAAGACCGGCAAGTCCGCCCCCACCAAGGACGAGGTCGCCCACCACCCGCAGCTCGCCGTCTACCAGCTCGCCGTCCGCGAGGGCGCCGTCGACGAGGTCTTCGGCGGCCGCACCCCCGAACCCGGCGGCGCGGAACTCGTCCACCTGCGGCAGGCCGCGCCCAAGAAGGAGGGCGGCGACGCGCTGCCGAAGGTGCAGTCCCAGGAGCCGCTCGAAGGGACCGAGGGCACCTGGATCGGCGACCTCCTCGCCACCGCAGCCGGCCGGGTCCTCGACGAGCGGTTCACTCCTTCGGCGGGTCAGCAGTGCACCACCTGCGCCTTCCGGGCCTCGTGCAGCGCACGCCCGGAGGGCCGCCACATCGTGGAGTGACCTCGTACGTCCCGAGGGGCGCCGTCCCGGGCGCTCGCGGTGCGGGCCGGGCCGTGCTCCGGCAGTCTGGAGAACCGGTGCGCGCGTCCGCGGGCACCGGCCTGACGAGGACCGAGAGGCGGCCCCCGACCCGGACCCGGCACCAGCAGGAACCCGTCGGCCATCAGCGACAGCGAAGTCCCATCAGGGGGGAATCCCGCGAGGAGGCTCGCATGGCGTCCCACACCCCGCTCCGCACCACCACGCTCCGCGCCGCCACGGTCGTCTGCGCCGTTCTGGTCAGCGGAGCCGTGCCCGCCGCTCTGGCATATGCCCAGGCTCCGGCGGCGGCGGAGGCACCGTCACCCACCCCCAGCCCCAGGCCCTACTCGAATCTCACCCCCGCCCAGATAGCCGACAAGGGCATCGCCGCCACCAAGTCCGCGACCTCGTTCCGGATGATGGGCCACGTCATGGCCCACGGCCGCGCCGCCGACATCGACATCTCGCTCAACCAGCACGACTGCTCCGGCACGGTCAAGCTCCGCAACGGCTCCGGCGAGGTCCGGCAGACCGGCGGCACGACGTACATCAAGGGCGACGACGCGTTCTGGCGGACCGGCATGGCCGGACAGCGGCTGAGCCAGGACCAGATGAACTCGGCGATCAGCCAGCTCCACGGCCGCTGGCTGAAGATCCCCGCCGGGATGACCGACGGCCACGGCATGAAGATGGAGCAGTGCAACGTCACGTCCATCGCCGCCGACCTCGGGAAGTTCAAGACCGAGCACGGCCAGGTCGTGCGCGGCCCCGACGGCGTGGTGAACAACACTCCCGTGGCCACCGTGATCAAGCGGAACAGCGTCACGGTGCACGGCCGGACCCATGAGGAGACCTCGACCCTGTCGATCGCCTCTAAGGGCACGCCATACATCCTCAAGGCGGTCGGGACCGGCGGCACCGGCACCGGCTCGCTCGTCTTCTCCGACTTCGGCAAGACCGTGAAGGTCACGGCGCCGCCCGCCGACCAGACCGTCGACGTCTCCTCGATGAAGATGATGATGAGCCCGTCCCCGTCGCCGTCCTGAACGGCTCCGGCACCGCCCTGAGGGGCAGCGGCCCGGCCCTCGCGGCCGGGCCCGGAGGGGAGGCCGCCGGGAGGCGGCACGACGGGGAATGTCGGCGGACCCCGTTAGCCTCTTTGGAGTGACCTCACGCCTCACCGATCCCGAGCAGCTGAAGGAGCTGCTCGGGATCCCCTTCACCCCGGAGCAGACGGCCTGCATCATCGCGCCGCCCGCCCCGCAGGTCATCGTGGCCGGAGCCGGCTCCGGCAAGACGACGGTGATGGCCGCCCGGGTGGTCTGGCTGGTCGGCACCGGCCAGGTCGCGCCCGAGCAGGTCCTCGGCCTGACCTTCACCAACAAGGCCGCCGGCGAGCTGGCCGAGCGCGTGCGCACCGCCCTCGTCCGGGCCGGCGTCACCGACCCCGACCCGGCCCCGCTCCCCGGACCGGACGAGAACCCGCCCGGCGAGCCCCGGATCTCCACGTACCACGCCTTCGCCGGCCAACTCCTGACCGACCACGGCCTGCGCATCGGCCTGGAGCCCACCTCCCGGCTGCTCGCCGACGCCACCCGCTACCAGCTCGCCGCCCGCGTGCTGCGCGAGTCCCCCGGCCCGTACCCCGCGCTCACCCGCTCCTTCCCCACCCTCGTCGGCGACCTGCTCGCCCTCGACGCCGAGCTGTCCGAGCACCTCGTACGGCCCGAGCAGCTCCGCGCGTACGACACCGAGCTGCTCGCCGCCCTCGCCGGCGCCAAGCTCAGCAACGCCGACCTGCGTAAACTCCCCGAGGCCGCCGCCGCCCGCCGCGAACTCCTCGGCCTCGTGATCCGCTACCGCGCCGCCAAGCGCTCCCGCGATCTGCTCGACTTCGGCGACCAGATCGCCCTGTCCGCCGAGATCGCCACCACCCGGCCCGAGGTCGGGGCGCTGCTGCGCGACGAGTTCCGGGTGGTGCTCCTCGACGAGTACCAGGACACCTCCGTCGCCCAGCGGCTGCTGCTGTCCGGCCTCTTCGGCCAGGGCACCGGGCACGCCGTCACCGCCGTCGGCGACCCCTGCCAGGCCATCTACGGCTGGCGCGGCGCCTCCGTCGCCAACCTCGACGACTTCCCCACCCACTTCGCCCAGGCCGACGGTCGCCCCGCCGCCCGGCACGCCCTGTCCGAGAACCGCCGCAGCGGCGGCCGGCTCCTCGACCTCGCCAACGGCCTCGCCACCCCCCTGCGCGCCATGCACGCGGGCGTGGAGGCGCTGCGGCCCGCGCCCGGCGCGGAGCGCGACGGCAGCGTACGGATCGCGCTGCTGCCCACCCACACCGACGAGATCGGCTGGCTCGCCGACTCCCTCGCCCACCTGGTCCGCACCGGCACCCCGCCCGGCGAGATCGCCGTCCTGTGCCGCACGGCCGGCGACTTCCCCGCGATCCAGGCCGCGCTCGTCGCCCGGGACGTCCCCGTCGAGGTCGTCGGCCTGTCCGGGCTGCTCCACCTGCCCGAGATCGCCGATCTGGTCGCCGTCTGCGAGGTCCTCCAGGACCCCGGCGCCAACGCCTCCCTCGTCCGGCTCCTCACCGGCCCGCGCTGGCGCATCGGCCCGCGCGACCTGGCCCTCCTCGGCCGTCGCGCCCGGCTGCTCGTGCACCGCCCCGGGGCGGAGGCGGAGGACGCCGACCAGCGGCTCGCCGCCGCCGTCGAGGGCGTCGACCCGGCCGAGGTGATCTCGCTCGCCGACGCGCTCGACACCTTCCTCGACCCGGCCGGCGCCGAGGACGACACGCTGCCGTTCTCCGCCGAGGCCCGGGTCCGCTTCGCCCGCCTCGCCACCGAACTGCGCGCCCTGCGCACCTCGCTCGCCGACCCGCTGATGGACGTCCTGCACCGGGTCCTCGCCGCCACCGGCCTGGAGGTCGAGCTGTCGGCGTCCCCGCACGCCCTGGCCGCCCGCCGCCGCGAGACCCTCGGCAACTTCCTGGACATCGCCGCCGGCTTCGCCTCCCTCGACGGCGAGGCCACCCTGCTCGCCTTCCTCGGCTTCCTGCGCACCGCCGCGCAGTACGAGAAGGGCCTGGACAACGCGCTCCCCGGCGGCGAGAACACCGTCAAGGTGATGACCGCCCACAAGTCCAAGGGCCTGGAGTGGGACATCGTCGCCGTGCCGGGCCTGGTCACCGGGCAGTTCCCGTCCACCCGCGCGCGGGAGTCCTGGGCCGCCCAGCCGCAGGTCCTGCCGTACGCGCTGCGCGGCGACGCGGCGACCCTGCCCGAGCCGGGGGAGTGGACCGCGGCCGCCATGAAGGCGTTCAAGGACGAGCTGCGCGCGCACCAGCACACCGAGGAGCTGCGCCTCGGGTACGTGACCTTCACCCGCCCCCGTTCCCTGCTCCTCGGCTCCGGCCACTGGTGGGGCCCGGCCCAGAAGAAGCCCCGCGGCCCGTCCGGCTTCCTGACCGCGCTGTACGAGCACTGCGCGGCGGGGCACGGCGAGATCGAGGCGTGGGCGGACGCGCCGGCGGAGGACGAGGAGAACCCGCTGCTCGCCGCCGACCTGGCCGACCAGGCGTGGCCGCTGCCGCTCGACAAGGAGTCCTTCGAGCGGCGGCGCGAGGCCGCGCGGGCGGTCCTGGAGCGGCTGTGGGCGTACGGGCCGGGGGACGGCGCGCACGAGGCCCCGGCCCCGGCCCCGGAGCCGGAGGACGGCTGGTTCCCGGACGAGCCCGACTGGGACGGACCGGAGTGGGACGGACCGGAGTGGGACGGGCCGGTCCCGGACGAGCCGCTCCGGGCCGAGGAGCCCCCGCGGCCCGCGGAGGCCTCGGTGGAGGTCCCCGCCCCTCGCACCCCCGACGCGGCACCCACCCCGGAGGAGCTGCGCACCATCGAGTCCTGGGACCGCGACCTCACCGCCCTCGCCGCCGAGCTGCACCGCTCCCGCGCCACCACGCGGGACGTCGTGCTGCCCGCGTATCTCTCCGCCTCCCAGGTCATCCGGCTCGCCGCCGACCCCGACGGCTTCGCCCGGGAGCTGGCCCGCCCGATGCCCAAGCCGCCGCAGCCCGCCGCCCGCCGCGGCACCCGCTTCCACGCCTGGGTCGAGTCCCGCTTCGAGGAGCTGCCGCTGCCCCTGCTCGGCCCGGAGGAGCTGCCCGGCGGCGAGGAGTTCGCGGGGGAGCCGGAGATCCGCGACGAGCGGGACCTGGAGGAGCTGAAGGAGGCGTTCGACCGCACCCCGTACGCCCGCCGCGTCCCGTACCGCGTCGAGGTCCCCGTCCACCTCTCCCTCGCGGGCCGGGTGGTGCGCGGCCGGATCGACGCCGTCTACCGGGACCCGGACACCGGCGCGTACGAGATCGTCGACTGGAAGACCAGCCGTCTGCGCACCGCCGACCCGCTCCAGCTGGCGCTCTACCGGCTCGCCTGGGCCGAGCAGCACGGGCTCGACCCGGAGGAGGTGGCCGCCGCGTTCGTGTACGTACGGACGGGGGAGGTCGCCCGGCCCCGCAGGCTGCCCGGCCGGGCCGAGCTGGAGGCGATCCTGCGCGGCGACGGCCCCGGAGACGGCCCCGAGGGCGTCCCGGGCGTCCCCGGCGCTCCTGGTGTGCCGCACCCCTCGGACGCCCCGGACGGGGCGCCCCCGGGCGCCGGATAGGCTCAGTGCCATGAGCCAGAC
Organism: Streptomyces laurentii; assembly: GCF_040635425.1. NCBI lineage: Bacteria > Bacillati > Actinomycetota > Actinomycetes > Kitasatosporales > Streptomycetaceae > Streptomyces > Streptomyces laurentii. The sequence goes on from NZ_JBEYHT010000001.1 coordinate 69,025, forward strand.
CCCGGACAGCGCCGTCCACCCCGCACCCTCCGACGCCGTACGCGCCCACATTGCCGCGCACCGGTCCGCCTTCCTCGACGACCTCGCCGCGTGGCTGCGGATCCCGTCGGTGTCGGCCCAGCCCGAGCGGTCCGGCGACGTGCGGCGCAGCGCCGACTGGCTCTCCGAGAAGCTGACCAGGACCGGTTTCACCACGGTCGAGGTGTGGGAGACGGACGGCGCGCCCGCCGTCTTCGCCGAGTGGCCGTCCGGCCTGCCGGACGCGCCGACCGTCCTCGTCTACGGCCACCACGACGTGCAGCCCGCCGCCCGCGAGGACGGCTGGCACACCGAGCCGTTCGAGCCGGCCGTGATCGACGGCCGGATGTACGGGCGGGGCGCGGCCGACGACAAGGGCCAGGTCCTTTTCCACACCCTCGGCGTCCAGGCGCACCTCGCGGCGACCGGCCGTACCGCGCCCGCCGTCAACCTGAAGCTGCTGGTGGAGGGCGAGGAGGAGTCGGGTTCGCCGCACTTCCGCGCCCTGGTCGAGCAGCACGCCGACCGGCTCGCCGCCGACCTGGCGATCGTCTCCGACACCGGCATGTGGTCCGAGACCACGCCGACCGTGTGCACCGGCATGCGCGGGGTCGCGGACTGCGAGATCGACTTCTACGGACCGGACCAGGACATCCACTCCGGATCCTTCGGCGGCGCCGTGCCCAACCCGGCCACCGTCGCCGGCCGGATCGTCGCCGCCCTGCACGACGACACCGAGCGGGTGGCCATCCCCGGCTTCTACGACGGGGTCACCGAGCTGTCCGAGGCCGAGCGGGCGCTCATCGCCGAGCTGCCCTTCGACGAGGCCGCCTGGCTGACCACCGCCAAGTCGCACGGCACCCTCGGCGAGGCCGGCCACTCCACCCTGGAGCGCGTCTGGGCCCGCCCCACCGCCGAGGTCAACGGCATCGGCGGCGGCTACCAGGGTCCCGGCGGCAAGACGATCGTCCCCGCCTCCGCCCACCTGAAGCTGTCCTTCCGGCTGGTCGCCGGCCAGGACCCGGCGCACATCGAGACAGCCGTCCGCGGGTGGCTGGCCGGGCTGGTCCCGGCGGGCATCCGGTACGAGATCGCCTTCGGCGCCCCGACCCGGCCCTGCCTCACCCCGCTCGACCACCCGGCCCTGAAGGCCGTGGCCGGCGCGATGAGCCGGGCGTTCGACGGGGCGAAGGTCCGCTACACGCGCGAGGGCGGCTCGGGACCGGCCGCCGACCTCCAGGACGTGCTGGGCGCCCCGGTGCTGTTCCTGGGCATCTCGGTCCCGTCCGACGGCTGGCACGCGCCCAACGAGAAGATCGAGCTGGATCTCCTCATGAAGGGCGTCGAGACGACCGCGTACCTCTGGAGCGACCTGCCCGCCGCTCTGCGCGCGGACGCCCCCGGCGCCTGACCGTCCGAACACCGGGCAGCCCGCGCGCCGAGCCGTCCGCACACCGACCCGTCCGCGCGCCGGGCCGCACCCACCCATCCGAACCGGGGGAGTTGGAACCACCTGTGAGCAGCACCTTGAAGAACGCGTTCGCGGAACGGCCGATCTCGCTCACCGCCCCGAGCGGGATCGACCGCGCCGCGCACCACCGCCTCGACGAGGCGTGGCTCGCCGCCGCCTGGAGCCACCCGACGACCCGCGTCTTCGTGGTCTCGGGCGGCCAGGTGCTGATCGACGACACGCCCGACGGCCGGACCGAGCTGGTGATGACCCCGGCGTTCGAGGCCCCGCCGACCGAGACCCACCGCTACTTCCTGGGCACCGACGACGACGGCGTCTCCTACTTCGCGCTCCAGAAGGACAGCCTGCCCGGCCGCATGGACCAGTCCGCGCGCCCGGCCGGACTGCGCGAGGCGGGGCTGCTGCTCTCGCCGCGCGACGCCGGTCTGATGGTGCACGCGGTGGCCCTGGAGAACTGGCAGCGGCTGCACCGCTTCTGCTCGCGCTGCGGCGAGCGGACGAAGATCGCGGCGGCCGGGCACGTCCGGCGCTGTCCGGCCTGTGGCGCCGAGCACTACCCGCGGACCGACCCGGCCGTGATCATGCTGGTCACCGACGACCAGGACCGGGCGCTGCTCGGCCGCCAGATGCACTGGCCCGAGGGCCGTTTCTCGACGCTCGCGGGCTTCGTCGAGCCCGGCGAGTCCATCGAGCAGGCGGTGGTGCGCGAGGTCTTCGAGGAGGCCGGTGTCACGGTCGGCGAGGTCGGCTACGTGGCGAGCCAGCCGTGGCCGTTCCCGTCCAGCCTGATGCTGGGCTTCATGGCCCGCGCGTCGTCCCCGGAGATCACCGTGGACGGCGAGGAGATACACGAGGCCCGCTGGTTCTCGCGCGAGGAGCTGGGCGCCGCCTTCGAGAGCGGCGAGGTGCTGCCGCCGTACGGGATCTCGATCGCCTCCCGGCTGATCGAGCTCTGGTACGGCAAGCCGCTGCCGAAGCCGGGCGACGTGGTCTGACCGGCGTCCGACGGGGGTCAGGCCGGGGTCAGGCCGGGGTACGGACGGCGTCCGGCCGGCCCGGCCGGCACCGTAAGCGGAAGCGGAACAGCCCCCTCCCGAGTGATCGGGAGGGGGCTGTTCCCAGCCACGCGGGAGGGAGCCTCAGACGGCGAGGGCCTGCTTGACCTGGGCCAGGCTCGGGTTGGTCATGACGACCTCGCCGTCGCCGGACGTCGGGACGACGCGCACGGTCGGAACGGTCTGGTTGCCGCCGTTGGCCTGCTCCACGAACTTCGCCGAGGCCGGGTCCTGCTCGATGTTGATCTCGGTGTACGCGATGCCCTCACGGTCCAGCTGGCTCTTCAGCCGGCGGCAGTAACCGCACCACGTCGTGCTGTACATCGTCACAGTGCCCTGCATGGCCTGGCGCTCCTCGTCTTCGGGGTGGCACGGAGGTCGGTGCCGAGAATAAAGAACGTACGCCTCGGTCCGGCCATTCCCGGAATTCGTATGACCGGCGTCGCACACCTGTGGACAAGCTCCGCACCGACCCCGCGAGACCTGGCAGCATGGCTGTGTGACAGCAGCAACGCACTCCTCTCTCTTCCCGCAGGTTCCGGAGTCGGCCGACGCGGTGCTCGCCGGGCTCGACCCCGAGCAGCGCGAGGTCGCCCTGGCCCTGCACGGCCCGGTGTGCGTCCTCGCCGGCGCCGGCACCGGCAAGACCCGGGCCATCACCCACCGCATCGCCTACGGGGTGCGGGCGGGCATACTCCCGCCCGCCAGTGTGCTGGCCGTCACCTTCACCAACCGCGCCGCCGGCGAGATGCGCGGCCGGCTCCGCCAGCTCGGCGCGGGCGGCGTCCAGGCCCGGACATTCCACTCCGCGGCCCTGCGCCAGCTCCAGTACTTCTGGCCGAAAGCCGTCGGCGGTGATCTTCCGCGGCTCCTGGAGCGGAAGGTGCAGCTGGTCGCCGAGGCCGCCGCGCGCTGCCGGGTCCGCCTCGACCGCAACGAGCTGCGGGACGTCACCGGCGAGATCGAGTGGGCCAAGGTCACCCAGACCGTCCCCGCCGACTACCCGGCCGCCGTCGCCAAGTCGCTGCGCGACGCCCCGCGCGACGCCGCGGAGATCGGGCAGATCTACGCGATGTACGAGCAGCTCAAGCGCGACCGCGGCGTGATCGACTTCGAGGACGTGCTGCTGCTCACCGTCGGCATCCTCCAGGACCGGCACGACATCGCGGACCAGATCCGCCGCCAGTACCAGCACTTCGTCGTCGACGAGTACCAGGACGTCTCGCCGCTCCAGCAGCGGCTGCTCGACCTGTGGCTCGGCGACCGCGACAACCTGTGCGTGGTCGGCGACGCCAGCCAGACGATCTACTCGTTCACCGGCGCCACCCCCGACCACCTGCTGAACTTCCGGGTCCGGCACCCCGACGCGACCGTGGTCAAGCTGGTCCGCGACTACCGCTCCACCCCCCAGGTCGTCCACCTGGCCAACGGGCTGCTCGGCCAGGCCCGCGGCCGGGCCGCCGAGCACCGCCTGGAGCTGATCTCCCAGCGCGACCCCGGCCCCGAGCCCGCCTACACCGAATACCCGGACGAGCCGGCGGAGGCCGAGGGCACCGCCCGCCGCATCCGCGAGCTGATCGCCTCGGGCGTCCCGGCCGGCGAGATCGCCGTGCTCTACCGGATCAACGCCCAGTCGGAGGTCTACGAGCAGGCCCTCGCCGACGCCGGCGTGCCCTACCAGCTGCGCGGCGCCGAGCGCTTCTTCGAGCGCGAGGAGGTCCGCAAGGCGGGCGTGGCGCTGCGCGGCGCCGCCCGCGCCGGGGGGAACGACGCCCTGCTCGACGACGTCGACGACCTGCCCGCCCAGGTCCGCGCCGTCCTCTCCAGCAACGGCTGGACCCCCGAGCCGCCGACCGGCTCCGGCGCCGTCCGGGACCGCTGGGAGTCGCTGGCCGCCCTGGTCCGGCTCGCCGAGGACTTCGCCCGCGCCAAGCCCGGCGCCACCCTCTCCGACCTGGTCGCCGAACTCGACGAGCGGGCCGCCGCCCAGCACGCCCCCACCGTCCAGGGCGTCACGCTCGCCTCGCTGCACGCCGCCAAGGGCCTGGAGTGGGACGCCGTGTTCCTGGTCGGCCTCACCGAGGGCATGATGCCGATCACCTACGCCAAGACCGACGAGCAGGTCGAGGAGGAGCGCAGGCTGCTGTACGTGGGCGTCACCCGGGCCCGGGAGCACCTCTCGCTGTCCTGGGCGCTGTCCCGCTCCCCGGGCGGCCGGGCCTCCCGGCGCCCCACCCGCTTCCTCAAGGGCCTGCGGCCCGGCTCCGGCAAGCTCGGCGCGGCCGGCGCGGGCGGCGGCGGGGGCATCGACCGGGGCAGCGGCTCCGGCCGGCGCAAGCGGCGCGGACCGGTGCTGTGCCGGGTCTGCGGCGCCACGCTCACCGAGGCGGGCGAGATGAAGCTGATGCGCTGCGAGGACTGCCCCTCGGACATGGACGAGGCGCTGTACGAGCGGCTGCGCGAGTGGCGCGCCGAGCAGGCCCGCGGGCTCGGCCAGCCGGCGTATTGCGTCTTCACCGACAAGACGCTCATGGCCATCGCCGAGCAGGTTCCCGGGTCCGACGGGGAGCTCTCCGCGATCTCCGGTGTCGGCGCCCGGAAGCTGGACCGTTTCGGGGCCGATGTTCTCGTCATCTGCGCAGGTGAGGAGCCCGGAGGGGGGGACGAGGCGGTCTGAGAAAAAATCGTCGGAAAAATAGTTTGCGCCCGCCCCGTCAAGCCCCATAGGTTCGTAACCACGAAAACGGCGGCTTCTTCGAAGCCCTGTCTTCGTGCTGTACTTGTCCAAATGAACATGAGGGTCCGGCTCACCCCGAACCTTCCGAGACGCCGAGAGGAGGCGATTCCAGTGATCAGCATGAACACCATCAACACCCGCAACGCCAAAGTGAACGATCGTCTGGTCGTCTCCGCCTGCTCGCTCGGCTTCTCCACCGTCGTCGCTTACCCCTCTGTTATTGGCACCGGTCTGTCCGGCGCCGGCATGCCGCTCGGCGCGTCGGCTCTCCTCATGGACCGGCTGGAGCACAGTGAGCGACCGACCAAGGCACTGGAAGCAGGAGTAGCAGGCAAGGCCCAGGCTTCGGCCTTCGGCTTTGCGGCCACCGCGACCGGTGCCGGTATTCAGCAGCAGACGACGCATGACCACACGATGTGGGCCTTCCGTGGGCTCGAACCCTGGAGTGATCCAGTCTGATCGACGATCAGGCCGGCGCCTTCAGGGCCGCGGAACCCCACCAGGGATCCGCGGCCCTTCTGTTTGTCCCCGAACGGGGCTGACGGAGCGAAGGGGCCTCGGGACCAGCAGCGACCGGGACCAGCCAGAACTCCGGCCAACAGGCCGGAACAACAGACGAGGAACGACAACCGTGCAACTCGAAGCGCACGCCCCGTCCGTACCGCCTTCCGAAACGATCCCCCCGCCCGGCCTCACGGAGGACTTCGCCTTGACTCCCCTCAGCACGCTCACCGCGCTCGACGACGCCATCGAGAACCTCGGCGTAGCCGTTCCCTGCCGTTCGTACGACCCCGAGGTCTTCTTCGCCGAGTCCCCGGCCGACGTCGAGTACGCCAAGTCCCTGTGCCGCACCTGCCCGCTCGTGGAAGCCTGCCTGGCGGGTGCCAAGGAGCGGCGGGAGCCGTGGGGCGTCTGGGGTGGCGAGCTGTTCGTCCAGGGCGTGGTCGTGGCCCGCAAGCGGCCCCGTGGTCGCCCGCGCAAGAACCCGGTCGCGGCATGAACATCACCGGAACCATCGACCGTCCCCTCACGCACGATCCCCAGAAGCAGGCCCCGATGACCCCCACTCCCCACGAGCCGGCCGGCTCCGCTACCCCCGACGTCTCCCTCAACGGCGCGATGCGCTCGCGTCAGAACAGGACCCGTGAAATGCAACTCATCCCCGAAGCCCTGGCTCGCGCCCATATGCGCGACCGCCTGCGGGAAGCCGAGGCGGAACGCCAGGCCGTGCGCCTGGTCGCCGCCCGGCGGATGCAGCGCCGCGCCGAGCGCGTGTCGATGCGCGCCCGCCGCGCGCTCGCCATGGCCGTCATGCACTGACACTGACGCGCGCCTCCCCGCCCTTCCCCGAGGGCGGGCGGTGCCCGGTGGCGGGGGCCGGTCCGAACGGACCGGCCCTCGCGGTGCGTTGCCCCGGCGGCGGGCCCCCGGAGGTCTATCGTCACCAGAGTGAACGACGACCCCGCCCCCGCACCCCGCGTGGAGTGCGCCCGCTGCGGCAAGACCGCCCCCGAGCCGCCCGTCACCTGGACCTGCTCGGTCGAGAACGGCACCCGTCACTTCTTCTGCGACGACTGCGCCCGCACCCACCTCCGGTCGATCGAGAGCCGTCTCGACTCCTCCTGGTGGTGACGGGGCCCCGGGGGGCTCCGGCTCACTCCTCGGGCACGGCGAACCCCGGCAGCCACTCCTCCAGCTCGTCCCGCAGCCGCACCCGCGCGCCCAGCTGGCACAGCACCCCGATGGTGCTCAGCGTCACCCGGTGTATCAGCAGATACGACGGAGGCAGGTTCAGCTGCTTGCCCAACTGGTGGGCGGGGGAGCGAGGATCGGCGAGCCGGGCCGCCTGGGCGCGCAGCCAGCCGCGGCTGAAGCCGAACTCGTCCACCTGGGCCGGCTCGATGATCGGCAGCAGATACGCGAGCACCTCCTCCGGGTCGAGCGCGACGGACTCCTTCACGAAGCCCTCCGCGCGCAGCAGCTCGTAGACCGTCTCCGCCTCGTCCGTCAGGGCCATCCGCAGACAGACGCCGATCGTCTCCGGCAGGCCGCCCGGCAGCCGGTCCACCGTGCCGAAGTCCAGCACCCCGAGCCGCCACGCCCCGATGTCCTCGCCGCCGTCGCCTTGCCCGTCCCCGTCCCCGTTCCCGGCCCCGTCCTCGGACGCGGGCCCCGGCAGCAGCCGGAAGTTGCCCGGGTGCGGGTCGGCGTGCAGCAGTCCGGTGCGCCCGGGCCCCGAGAACAGGAACCGCGCGAGCAGCTGCCCGGCCCGGTCGCGCTGCTCCGGCGTGCCCTCCGCGATCACCTCCGACAGTGGCACCCCGTCCAGCCAGTCGGTCACCAGGATCTGTTCCGACTGGTGCACCACGGCCGGCACCACCACGTGCGGATCGTCCGCGAACTCCTCCGCGTGCCGCTGCTGCGCGGCCGCCTCCAGGCCGTAGTCCAGCTCCTCGGCGACCCGGTCGCGCAGTTCCTTGATCAGCGGTTTGATGTCCATGCCGGGGATCAGCGGGCCGAGCAGCCGGGCGAACCGGCTCAGCTGGGTGAGATCCGAGAGCAGTGCCTCCCCGGCCCCCGGGTACTGCACCTTCACCGCGACCTCGCGGCCGTCCCGCCACACCGCCCGGTGCACCTGACCGATCGAGGCGGCCGCCGCCGGCTTGTCCTCGAACTCCAGGAACAGCTCGCGCCACTTCGGCCCCAGCCGCTCTTCGAGCACCGTGTGCACGGTCGCCGTCGGCATCGGCGGCGCCGCCTCCTGGAGCTTGGTGAGCGCCGCCCGGTAGGGTCCGGCGACCTCCTCGGGCAGCGCCGACTCGAAGACGGAGAGGGCCTGCCCGAGCTTCATGGCCCCTCCTTTCAACTGTCCCAAGGTCTTGAACAGTTGCTCGGCCGTGCGCTGCCGGAGCTCCCGCGCCACCAGCTCCGCGGACTTCCCGCCGATCCGCTTGCCGAGGCCCCAGGTCGCGCGCCCCGCGAAGCCGATCGGCAACGCGGCCAACTTCGCGGTCCGGGTGACCGCCTTCCGGGGAAGATCAGACATACGCCCTCCAAGTCCCAGACTGCCGTGCCGCACGGGGCCGTTACCCCGCCATTGTGTCGTGCCCGTCCTCGACCGCCGAGGCATGTTCCCGTTCCGCCGCGGACCGCGCCCCGCACGGACACGCCGGGTGCGCCCGGACCGGCGCCGAGCGCCACTCCAGCAGCGGCAGCGACACCTCCCACCGTGCCCCGGTGCTCGACGGCAGATCCCCGTCCAGGAAGGCCAGGGCGTGCGCCGCCGCGAGCCCCGCGACCGCCGACGCGAGCGCCACGTCGCACGCGGGCAGCGCGTGCGGCCGGCCCGAGCGCCACTGCGCCGGCAGCCGCGGCCACACCGGCTCCCGGTCGGCCCGCTCCTGCTGCGCGCACCCCGCGCAGGCCGTGCCGCCGGGCAGCACCAACGGGCCGACCACCCCCGTGGCCTCCAGCACCCCCGCGTACAGATGCGGCGTCCCGGTGGCCAGCCAGCGCTCCGCGGGCAGCGGATCCGGCACATACGCGCCGAGGCCGTCGCGCGGCGCGACCACGACGAGCGACCAGCCCGCCTCGCCGCCCTCGTCCCCCGTCACCCGGTCCGGCTCGCGGACCGGCCGGCCGCCCGGCGCCGACCGTCCCACCAGACGCCGCGCCGCCACGGCCCGCCGCTCGCCGACCGCCTCGGCCGGCAGCCCGCCCGGCGCGACCTCCCACGGGGCGACCGTGCCGGAGTCCGGTACCTCCACCCGGCCGACCCCCGCCGCCGACAGCAGCGCCGCCACCGCCGCGCCGACCCGTCCCGCGCCCCGCACCTGCACCCGCTGGGCCCGCCGCGCGGCCAGCGTCCGCGCCGCCCCGTCCGGCGCGTGGTGCACCACCGACAGCGAGGCCAGATCCGCCCGCACCGGATCCAGCTCCGGATCCGCCCGGCCCGCCGCCTCCGCCGACGCCCCCGCGCCCGGGGGCCCGCCCGGCGGACGTACCGACGCGTCCGCGATCAGCCCCGCCGCCGACAGCCGCCCGAGCAGCGCCTCCAGATGCCCGTCGGGGAGCCCGAGGGCCCGGGCCGCCGCGCGCAGCAGCTCCATCCCGCGCGTCCCGTCGAGCAGCCCGATCAGACTGCCGGTGGCCGGGTCCACCGGCCCCAGCACCACCGCGTGCGCGGGTGTCACCCCGAACTGCACGTACCGCAGATTCCGCCAGGCGCGCCGCAGCGCCGGTTTCACCATCGGATGCACGATCCACCCCCCGTGTCGAAGCCCGCGCGTCCCACCGTGGACGCGCAAGGCCAGAGTGCCCCCGCGGCGCGAGCCGTGCGGAAAGTTGTCCACAGGCCGAGGCATTAATCATTCGAATGGTGCGGGACTCGCCGCCGCCCAGCCGGTAACGTCGGAGGCGTGCCCGTCGACCCACAGCCCAGCCTGACCAGCACAGCGCCCCGCGTTCCGGGGGCGAGCGCGGTGGAGGTCCGCCGCAGCTCCCGCCGCAGACGGACCGTCTCCGCCTACCGCGAGGGCGACCGCACCATCGTCCTCATCCCGGCCCGGATGTCGGAGGCGGAGGAGCGCCGCTGGGTCACCGTCATGCTGGACAAGCTGGCGGCCCAGGAGAGCAAGAGCGTCCTCGGCGACCGGGAGCTGACCGAGCGCGCCGAGCGGCTGTCCGGCCAGTACTTCGGTGGCCGGGCCCGCCCCGCCTCCGTCCGCTGGGTCACCAACCAGAACACCCGCTGGGGCTCCTGCACCCCCTCCGAGGGCAGCATCCGGCTGTCCCACCGGCTCCAGGGCATGCCCGAGTACGTCGTCGACTACGTGCTCTGCCACGAGCTCGCCCATCTGCTCGTGCCGGGCCACGGCCCCGATTTCTGGCGGCTCCTGGACGCCTACCCCCGCACCGAGCGGGCCCGCGGCTATCTGGAGGGCGTGGCCGAGGCCGCCCGGCTGCCGCAACTGCCGGGTGCCCGCGAGGAGTGACGGCGGCATGCGTCGATTTCGTACCAGACCGCTGCCGCCCTGCCCGGATGTCACGGCAAGCCGTTAGCCTGGCGCGACGCATTCGCTCTTCTGGACGGGGGACGGTCGTCGCATATGGCCAGGGAATTCCAACGCGGCCACAAGGCCAAGATCAGTGATCTGACGGCGGGCACGGATCTGTACGTGGGCGTGCGGATCGCGGCGCCTGGCCTGACCTTCGACATCAGCTGCTTCGGGCTGGACGCGGACGAGCGGCTCTCGGACGACCGCTACTTCGTGTTCTTCAACCAGCCGAAGTCGCCGGAGGAGTCGATTCAGCTCCTCGGCGCGCAGGCCGGCGACACCGAGTCCTTCCGGGTGACCCTGGACCGGATCCCGGCGCGGATCCAGAAGCTGTCCTTCACCGCCACCATCGACGGTGCCGGGCAGATGTCGCAGGTCGGCCCCGGCTGGATCCGGATCGTCGCGGGCGGCGAAGAGGTCGCCCGCTACGCCTTCACCGGTGCGGAGTTCTCCACCGAGCGCGCGGTCATGCTCGGCGACTTCTATCTGAAGGACGTCTGGCGCTTCGCCGCCGTCGGCCAGGGCTTCGACGGCGGTCTGGCCGCGCTCCTGAAGAACTTCGGCGGCGAGGTCGCCGAAGAGGAGCCCGCCGCGCCGCAGGCCGCGGCCCCGGCCCCCGGTTTCGCCCCGCCGGCCTTCGGCGCGCCCGCCGCACCGGCCCCGGCTCCCGCACCGGCCCCGGCTCCCGCGCCCGCCTTCGGTGCCCCGCCGGCCCCGGCGCCCACTCCGGTGCCGCCCGCCCCGATGCATAACGCGCCGACGATGGTCGCGCCCCTGGCACCCCAGCCCGCGGCCCCCGCCCCGGCCCCCGCACCGGCTCCGGCTCCCGCGCCCGGTGCGTACGGCCAGCCGCCGATGCCCCAGTCCTTCGGCCAGCCGCAGCCCCCGGCCTTCGGCCACGCGCCCGGCGCGACCCCGCCGCCCGGCGCGCCCGCCTACGGGCAGCCCGCCCCGGCCCCGTACGGTCAGCCGCAGTTCGGCCAGGTCCCACCGCAGCCCTCGTACGGCGGCGGTGTGCCGCAGGGCGCCCCGGCCGCCGGCGCCGGGCTCGCCGCCGCGCTCGCGCCGTACAAGGAAGCCGCCACCGGCGCCCGCTGGACCCCGCAGAACCAGCAGCTCATGCGGGTCGACCTGGCCATGGGCGGCAACCCCGTGCTGGCCCGGCAGGGCTCCATGGTCATGTACCAGGGCAAGGTCGATTTCTCCTACAAGGGCGCCGGCTTCGCCGGCCGCATCGTGGGCAACGCCACCGGCCAGGAGATGCAGCTGATGCGCTGCACCGGACGCGGCCAGGTCTTCCTCGCCGAGAACGGTGCCCATCTGCACCCGATCGAGCTCCAGGGCGACGGCATCTGCGTCTCCGCCGAGAACGTGCTCGCCTTCGACGAGTCGCTCCAATACGAGGTGCGCCGTATCGAGGGCCACGGCATCCCCGGCGGCGCCCTGTTCACGATGCTGTTCCAGGGCACCGGCACCGTCGTGGTGAAGACCCACGGTGTCCCCGTCGTGCTGCCCGTCACCCCGACCACCTTCGCCGACTGCAACGCCGTCGTCGCCTGGTCGGCCGCGTCCCAGGTCATCCTCTCCAGCCAGGTCCGGCTGCGCCGCAACGCCTACCCGGGCCACAGCGGGGAGACCGTGAACCTCCAGTTCCGGGGCGCCCCCGGCAACTTCATCGTCGTCCAGCCCTACGAGGTCTGAGGGAGCCCGGAACATGAACCAGCAACTCGCGGGCTTCGCCCCGACCCCCGTCACCGCGCGCATGGAGAACCACGGCACCGCCATGCTCAAGGTCGCCATGGCCACCGGCCAGGACCTGTACGCGCGCACCGGCTCGATGGTCGCCTACGAGGGCTTCGTCTCCTACGAGCCGAACCCGCCGGCCCTCCGCCAGCACGCCAAGGAGTGGCTGACCGGCGAGAGCGCGCCGATCATGAAGTGCACCGGCGACGGACTGCTCTACCTCGCCGACTACGGCGCCGACGTCGTCGTCATCAACCTGAACAACGACTCCCTGTCGGTCAACGGCAGCAACCTGCTCGCCTTCGACGCGCACCTCCAGTGGGGCGTCGAGCGGGTCAAGGGCCTGGCGAAGTTCGCCGGCCAGGGCATGTTCAACGTCCAGATCGCCGGCACCGGCTGGGTCGCCCTCACCTCGCGCGGCACGCCGGTCGTCGTCGACTGCGGCCGGGGCGAGGACGAGACGTACGTCGACCCCGACGCGCTCGTCGCCTGGTCGCCCACGCTCAAGGTGAAGGGCAAGCGCAGCTTCAAGGCCGGCTCCCTCATCGGGCGCGGCAGCGGGGAGGCCTACCAGATGGCCTTCTCGGGCCAGGGCATCGTCGTCGTACAGCCGAGTGAGGACAGCTCCGACCGCCTGCGGGTCCGGGGCTGAGGGGGAGCGAGAACACATCATGCAGAGCCCGCTTTTCAACCACGCAGAGCAGCAGAGCCAGGAACGCTACGTCGTGCAGAACCCGCAGCTGCTGCGGGTCTCCCTGGCCGGCCAGGACGACATCCTCGCCCGCAAGGGCGCGATGGTCGCCTACCAGGGCCTCGTCGACTTCGACGGCGAGTACCAGTCCTCGAACCAGCGCCGGACCCGTTCCCGTACCGGCGAGGGCCTCGACCTGATGCGCTGCTTCGGGCAGGGCACGGTCTACTTCGCCAACCTCGCGCAGTACATCCACGTCGTGGACGTCGACCAGGACGGCATGACCGTCGACAGCGCCTACGTCCTCGCCCTGGACTCGACGCTGCACACCGAGGTCATCGCCGTGGACAGCCAGTACGGGGTCTCCGGCACCGGCAAGTACCAGCTGAACATCACCGGCCGCGGCAAGGTCGCCCTGATGACCTCCGGGCAGCCGCTGATGATGCAGGTCACCCCGGACAAGTACGTGAGCGCCGACGCCGACGCGATCGTCGCCTGGTCCAGCGGTCTGCGGGTGCAGATGCAGGCCCAGACGCACAACGCCTCGGTCCGCCGCCGGCGCGGCGACACCGGCGAGGGCTGGGAGCTCAGCTTCCTCGGCACGGGCTTCGCCCTGGTGCAGCCCAGCGAGGTCATGCCGCCGCAGAACGCCGCCATCGGGCAGGGCATCGCCGCCCAGTACGGCGTCGGCGGGAACGGCGCGCACGGCCAGAACCAGGGCAACGTCTGGAGCTGACGCGTCCGCGCGCGAAGAGACACACGTAAGGGGCGGCCTCCCAAGGGAGACCGCCCCTTACCGCTGACCGCTCGCGTGGCCGGTCACACGCCGTCCGCCGCGCGTCCGCTACGGGTCGTCCGCTCCGCGTCGTCCGTTACGCGCGTGCCGCGAGCCGGGCCCGGGTCCGCTCCACCAGGCGCACCACCGAGGCGTCCGCCACGTCCGCGACCTCGTCGTAGCCGAACCAGCGCACGTCCAGCGACTCGTCGCTGACCGTCGCCGCGGCCCCGGCCGGGGCGAGCGCCGCGTACTGCACGTCCAGGTGCCACTGGCACGCGTTCGGGATCGGATGCCGGTCGAGCCGCACCGGGCCGCCCGGCAGCAGCGTCAGATCGGCGATGCCGGACTCCTCGGTCGCCTCGCGCAGCGCCGCCGCCGCGACCGTCGCGTCGCCCGGCTCGCAGTGGCCGCCCATCTGGAGCCACATGTTCAGCTTCCGATGCAGCGTCAGCAGCACCTGGCCCCGCGAGGGATCGATCACCAGCGCGCTGGCCGTCACGTGCCCGGCCGGGCACGGCTTGTACATGCCGTCCGGGTGCTCGGCGAGGTGCGCCAGATAGACATCGCGAAGCTCCGGCTGGTCCTCGTACTCCTTGAGCACGAGGACCGCGTCGTCGTACGGGCTCACTTCTCGGTGTCGTCCTTGCCTTCGCCCCGCTCGTCGCCTTCGGTACGGCCCGGGGCATCGCCCTTCGCCGCCTCGCCCAGCATCTTGTCCAGCTCGGAGAAGTCCGGCTGCTCGCTGTGGACGAAGCCGTCCGGGTCGTCCAGGTCGGTCGCCGTCGGCAGCATGTCCGGGTGTTCCCAGAGGCCGTCGCGTCCGTCCATGCCGCGCGCGTCGGTGAGCGAGGCCCACAGGCGCGAGGCGTCCCGCAGCCGGCGCGGGCGCAGCTGGAGACCGATCAGGGTGGCGAAGGTCTGCTCGGCGGGGCCACCGGTCGCCCGGCGTCGGCGCAGCGTCTCGCGCAGCGCGTCCGCCGAGGTCAGCCGGGCCTTCGCGGCCTCGTGCACGACCGCGTCCACCCAGCCCTCGACGAGCGCGAGCGCCGTCTCCAGGCGGGCCAGGGCCGCCTTCTGCTCGGCGGTGTCCTCCGGCTGGAACATGCCCTGCTGGAGCGCTTCCTGAAGCTGCTCGGGGTGCGACGGGTCGAGCTGGCCCACCGCCTCCTCCAGCTTGGAGGTGTCGACCTTGATGCCGCGGGCGTAGCCCTCGACCGCGCCGAACAGGTGCGAGCGCAGCCACGGCACGTGCGCGAAGAGCCGCTGGTGGGCGGCCTCGCGCAGGGCCAGGTACAGCCGGACCTCGTCCGAGGGGACGCCCAGGTCCTTGCCGAAGGCCGCGATGTTCAGCGGCAGCAGCGCCGCGCGCCCGGCCGGGCCGAGCGGCAGACCGACATCCGTCGAGCCGACGACCTCGCCCGCGAGCACGCCCACGGCCTGGCCGATCTGCTGGCCGAACATGGCGCCTCCCATGGAGCGCATCATGCCGATCAGCGGGCCCGCCATGGCCTGCATCTCCTGCGGCAGCACCTCGCCCATCGCCGCGCCGACCCGCTCGGCGACCGGGTCGACCAGCTGCTTCCAGGCCGGCAGGGTCGCCTCGACCCACTCGGCGCGGCTCCACGCCACGGCCGTGTTCGCCCCGGACGGCAGCGAGGTCACCTGGTCCAGCCACAGGTCGGCCAGCCGCACGGCCTCCTCGACCGCGGCCTTCTCGGCCGGGCCGACGCTCTCGTCCTTGGTGCCGTCGGAGGTGCCCTGCGCGACGACCTGGCGCGCGATCTGCTTCGCCATGTCCCAGTTGACCGGGCCGCCCTCGTAGCTGAGCATCTGGCCCAGCTGCTGGAAGGCCGCGCCCAGGTCCTGCGGGTTCAGCGAGCCGAACATCGCGGCGAACGGGTTGTCCGCGTCGCCCTGGCCGGCACCGCCCATGCCCGGCAGGCCGCCGAAGCCGAACGGGTTCGCCCCGAACGGATTGCCGCCGCCCTGGCCACCGGACCCCTGGCCACCTCCGGCGGGGTCCTTCTTCTTGCCTTCGTCGCCGTTCTCCGGCTCCTCCGGCGGAAGGCCGAATCCGAATGGGGTGTCACTCACAGGTTTCCTCGGCTCGTAAGGCCACCGGCTTCCTGCCGGTGGCGGGCTCTCGGCTTGGCTCGCCTCCCCGACTCCACACCACCAAGCGTAGGCGGTGGTGGCCCGGCCGGGCCGGGCTCGCCGGGCACGCCGGGCTCGTCGGACCGGCGAACCACCGCGACATCCGCACCGGATCAGGGCTCGGTGCTCCGCCGGGCCGGGGCCTGGGGCAGGATGGACGCCACCTGGTACGCACACGTCATACGCGTACGTACTGAAGACAACCGCTGGAGACGCCCGGTGAGTTCCCCAGAATCTCAGGTTCGCGCAGCGCGAAACCCGTCCACCCGGTCCGCCGCGCGCGGCCCCGTCGTCGCGGTCACCGGTGCCGCGTCCGGGGTCGGTGACCTGCTGACCCGGAGCCTTGCCGCATCGGACGAGGTCAAGCAGGTCGTCGCGATCGACGAACGCCGGGGGGAGGTCCCCGAGGCGCAATGGCACATCCTCGACGTGCGCGACCCGGCCATCGCCGAGAAGCTGCGCGGCGCCGACGTCGTCGTGCACCTCGCGGTCGACCTCGACCTGGAGACCGACCCGGCCGCGCGCACCGCGTACAACGTACGCGGCACCCAGACCGTGCTCACGGCCGCCGCCGCGGCCGGGGTGCACCGGGTGGTGCTGTGCACCTCCGCCATGGTCTACGGCGCGCTGGCCGACAACGACATCCCGCTCTCCGAGGACGCCGAGCTGCGCGCCACGGCCGAGGCCACCGGCGTCGGCGACCTCCTGGAGATCGAGCGCCTGGCCCGGCGCGCCCCGCGCGCCCACCCCGGCCTGCACGTGACCGTGGTCCGCCCCGCGGTCCTCGTCGGCGGTACGGACACGGCGCTGACCCGCTACTTCGAGTCGCCGCGGCTGCTCGTCGTCGCCGGATCCCGGCCCACCTGGCAGTTCTGCCATGTGGAGGACCTGGTCAGCGCGCTGGAGTACGCGGCCCTGGGCAAGGTCGAGGGCGAGTTCGCGGTCGGCTGCGACGGCTGGCTGGAGCAGGAGCAGGTCGAGGAGCTGTCCGGGATCCGGCGCATGGAGCTGCCCTCGGCGGTCGCCCTCGGCGCGGCGGCCCGGCTGCACCGGATCGGCCTCACCCCGTCCCCGGCCGGCGACCTCGCCTACACCATGCACCCCTGGGTGGTCAGCGTCAGCCGGCTGCACGACGCCGGCTGGCGGCCGCAGTGGACCAACGAGGAGGTGCTGGCCGCTCTCCTGGAGGAGGTCGAGGGCCGGCACACGGTCGCGGGACGCCGGCTCGGCCGCAAGGACGCCACGGCGGCGGGCGCGGCGGGCGCCACGGTGGCACTGCTCGGCACGGCGGCGCTGGTCCGGCAGATGCGCAAGCGACGCGGCCTCTAGGCCCCTCCTCCGGAGGGCCGGGGCGACAAGCGGGGAACACGGTGACGGGTTGTCCGAGCGGTACGGCACGATGGGCGTATGGCAGACAGGCATGACCACCCCGGCGAGCGGGCGGCGGACGACCCGATCAAGCTCCTCGCGATCCGTGACACGCCGCTCTCGCTGGACGAGGTGTTCCGCGCGGTCGGTGACGACGCCGCGGGCGGCATCGCCCTGTTCGTGGGCACGGTGCGCAACCACGACGGCGGCGCGGACGTCGACGCGCTCGGCTACTCCTGCCACCCCACGGCCGAGCAGGAGCTGCGCCGCGTCGCCGAGAAGGTCGCCGCGAACCACCCGGTCCGCGCCCTGGCCGCCGTCCACCGGGTGGGGGACCTCAGGGTGGGCGACCTCGCGGTGATCGTCGCCGTCTCGTGCCCACACCGCGCGGAGGCCTTCGAGGCGTGCCGCCGGCTGATCGACGACCTCAAGCACGAGGTCCCGATCTGGAAGCACCAGAGCTTCTCGGACGGCACAGAGGAGTGGGTGGGGGCCTGCTGAGACCTCGACCCGGAGACCGGGGGAGGGGGACGGCGCCTGCTGACACCTCGACCCCGGGAGAGGGTCAGGGGATTCGGCGTCGCGCAAGACGCCACGCCGCCACGTCGTAGTCGAACGCCCGATTTGCGTAACCGACCCCCAGGCAGCAGCGTTGAGGATGCGGATGAATAGTCTGCTGATCAACTCACTGGGGATCACTGGGGATGGGAGGTCGGGATGGCAGCGCTGGCCTGGTTGCTGATTCCGGTTTTCGCAGTCGTCGGCGCGGCGATATGGGGAAGCTGGGCTTCACGGAACAAGACCATCGGGGATGTCGCCGAGCTCGCGGGCTACGCGCGATTCCGGGACGCCATGGAGCGGTCCCGCCCCTCGGATCCCCACCCCTTCGCCGATCCCGCCTCCGCTTCCGCGCTGCCGGAACGTGAGGCCGCGACGTCCGGCACCGGCTGAGCCTCGGACGGCCCGCCCCGGGAGTGCGCACACAGGCAGGTCCCGTACTGTCGTTCCATGCCACGCCGCACCGCGACGATGCTCGCCTCCACCCTGATCCTGATCACGCTGCTCTGCGTCGGCGTACTCATCCCGGTGCCCTACTCGGAGATGAGCCCGGGACCCACGGTGAACACCCTCGGCGAGGCGCGTGGCGAGCCGGTGCTGCAGATCTCGGGACAGAAGACGTACCCGACCACGGGCAACCTCAACATGACCACGGTCCGGGTCACCAGCGCGGACTACAAGATGAACGCGATCGAGGCCGTCTACAAGTGGCTGGCCCACGACAGCGTGATCGTCCCGCACGAGACGCTCTACCCGGACGGCAAGACCGAGGAGCAGTCCAGCCAGGAGAACGCCGAGGAGTTCAGCCAGTCCCAGGAGAGCGCCAAGGTGGCCGCCCTGAAGGAGCTGGACATCCCGGTGACCTCCCGGGTCGTCGTCGCCACCGTGGTCAAGGGCACCCCCGCCGAGGGCAAGCTGCACGCGGGCGACGTGATCCGCGCCGTGGACGGCACACCGATCAAGGCGCCGGGTGACGTGGCCAAGATCGTCACCAAGCACAAGCCCGGCCAGCGGGTGGCCTTCACCATCACCCCGGCCAAGGAGGCCGCCGCGGCGGCCAAGGCCCACAAGGACGCGAACGTCACCGAGCAGGTGGTCCTCACCACGGCGAAGTCGGAGGAGGGCGACCGGGCCATCGTCGGCATCCAGGCCGGCACCGACCACGTGTTCCCGTTCACCGTCGACATCAAGCTCGCCGATGTCGGCGGCCCGAGCGCCGGCCTGATGTTCGCGCTGGGCATCGTCGACAAGCTCACCCCGGGCGCGCTCACCGGCGGCAAGTTCATCGCCGGCACCGGCACCATCGACGACGCCGGCAAGGTCGGTCCGATCGGCGGCATCGAGATGAAGCTGGTCGGCGCGCGCGACGCGGGCGCCCGCTACTTCCTCACCCCGGCCGACAACTGCGCGGCGGCCGCCGCCGACATCCCCGCCGGGCTCACGCTCGTCAAGGTGAACACCATCGACGACGCCCGGAACTCCCTGGAGAAGCTCCGTACGGGCGACACGGCCGCCCTGCCCAGCTGCTCCAAGGGCTGAGCAAGCGGGCGCGGGCACGGCGCGGGTACGGGGCGCGTACGGCGCGGGTACGGGTCCGGGGCGACCACCCCGTACCCGTACCGTCACCCGCCTCGGGGCCGCGGGACCCCGGGCCTCAGGACTCGAAGGTCGCCGCGAGCGCGTCCGCGAGGCCGGGCACCAGGTCCGGGCCCGTCAGCACCTCGGTCGGCGAGTCCTTCTCGCGCAGCCGGATCGCGGCCTCGCGCGCGCCGTTGCGCAGCACGGCGACCGTCATGCGGACCTCCTGGCGGTCCGGGTGCCGGGCCACCCACTTGGCGAGCCCGGCCTCGTTCAGACCCTTCGGCACGGACGCCTCGGCCGACGGCGGCAGCATCAGCCGCTCCACCGTCAGCGCGCAGCCGGCCACGGCGTCCGGCCAGGCGATGGTGCCCAGGAACTCGTCCAGGGCCTTGCCGGCCGGCAGCTGGTCCTGCTCGATCGGGGTGTAGCCGGCGGCGGCGGACTCGCCGTCCTTGCCGGGGAGCTGGCGGGCGACCGACGGCGCGGAGGCGCGCAGCCGGGCGGTGTCGACCAGGGCGAAGAGCCGGGCCGGACGGTCCCAGCCGAGGCCCGAGGCGTAGTCGTCGATCTCGAGCACCGCGCGGGTGAGGGGGCTCGCGGCCATCGGAGGGCCGGAGGGGGAAACGTTGGACATGACCAATATCCTGCCTCCTCTTTCCCGAAAGTCGGGAACTAGGTAAAGCCTCAGTAAGTTGCATCAGTGGGCTCTACGATCGCGGAGCCTGTTCTGTGCACGGAGATCGACGCATCTCTCGCATCAACTTCAAGGGGCGTACGTTGGCTTTCCAGATGCCGGACCGCGGAGGCGGCAGAGGCGGCAGGGGTCCGTCGGGGCCGTCCGGACCGAGGATGAGGGTCGGCCGGCCGTCCCGGCGCGCCCGTACGCTCCTGATGACCCTGGGCGTCCTGGCCGTGCTTTTCATGGTCTTCGTGATGTTCGCGGGATTCTGGACGGACTGGCTCTGGTTCCGTTCCGTCCATTACTCGTCGGTGTTCACCACCACCCTGTGGACCAAGATCGGCCTTTTCCTGGTCTTCGGCCTGCTCATGGCCGTCGCCGTCGGCTTCAACATCTGGCTGGCGTACCGGCTGCGGCCGCCGCTGAGCGCGATGTCGCAGGAACAGCAGAGCCTCGACCGGTACCGGATGGGGATCGCGCCGTTCCGGAAGTGGCTGCTGCTCGCCGTCACCGCGGTGATCGGCCTGATCGCCGGAGCCTCCGCCTCCGGTCAGTGGCGCACCTGGCTGATGTGGGTGAACGGGGTCTCGTTCGGCGAGAAGGACCCCCAGTTCAAGCTGGACGTGTCGTTCTACGCGTTCGATCTGCCCTGGTACCGCTTCCTGCTGGCCTTCGGCTTCGGCGCCACGGTGCTGTCGCTGATCGCCGCGGCCCTCACGCACTACCTGTACGGCGGGCTGCGCGTCACCAGCCCGGGCGCCCGCGCGACCGGCGCCGCGACCGGCCACCTGTCGGTGCTGCTCGGCGTCTTCGTCACGCTGAAGGCCGTCGCGTACTGGCTCGACCGGTACGGCCTCGCGGTGAAGTCCAGTGACTTCAAGGCGGCCGGCAACTGGACCGGCCTGCGCTACGTGGACGCCAACGCCTATCTCCCGGCGAAGACGATCCTCTTCTGCATCGCGGTCATCTGCGCCCTGCTGTTCTTCGCGACGCTGTGGCGGCGCACCTGGCAGCTGCCGGTGATCGGCTTCGGCCTGATGGTGCTCTCGGCGATCCTGATCGGCGGCCTCTACCCGGCCATCGTGCAGAAGTTCCAGGTCCAGCCGAACGAGCAGGCCAAGGAAGCGCCGTACATCAAGAAGAACATCGACGCGACCCGCCGGGCCTACGACATCGCCTCCACCAAGCCGGAGGAGTACTCGGGCAAGTCCACGGTCAAGGCCAAGGACCAGCTGCGCACGGACGCCGACGCGGCGGCCGCGTACCGGCTGATCGACCCGAACATCGTCTCGCCGACGTTCCAGCAGCTGGAGCAGAAGCGGAAGTACTACCAGTTCCCGCTGACCCTGGACGTCGACCGGTACGACGGCAAGGACACCGTCGTCGGCCTGCGCGAGCTCAACATCAAGGGCATCCCGAAGCGGAACTGGATCAACGACCACTTCACCTACACGCACGGGTACGGCGCCATCATGGCGACCGGCACCCAGACCGACGCCAACGGCTCCCCGGTCTTCACCGAGCAGGGGCTGCCGACGAGCGGGATGCTCCCGACGTACGAGCAGCGCGTCTACTACGGCGAGAAGACCGACCAGTACTCCATCGTCGGCGGGCCCCAGAAGGAGCTCGACTACGACGGCAAGGGCGAGCGGACCACCAGCTACAAGGGCAACAGCGGCGTCAGCCTCTCCAGCACCTTCAACCGGGCGGCGTACGCGGTCGCGTTCAGCGAGCCGCAGATCCTCTACTCCGGCGCCATCGGCGACGGCTCGCGGATCCTGTACAACCGCACGCCCAAGGAGCGCGTCGAGGCCGTCGCGCCGTGGCTGACCATCGACGGCGACGCCTACCCGGCGGTCATCGACGGCCGCATCCAGTGGATCGTCGACGCGTACACCACCACCAACGGCTACCCGTACGCCTCCCGGACGACGCTCGGCGAGACCACCGCCGACGCGCTCACGGTCGGCAACCAGCAGCGCGCGGTGATGGCCCAGCAGAACCAGGTCAACTACATCCGCAACTCGGTGAAGGCCACCGTCGACGCGTACGACGGCACGGTGACCCTCTACCAGTGGGACACCAAGGACCCGGTCCTCAAGACCTGGATGAAGGCGTTCCCCGACACGGTCAAGCCGCGTGACGCGATCAAGCCGGAGCTCCTGGAGCACCTGCGCTACCCGCAGGACATGTTCAAGGTCCAGCGCGAGCTGCTCACCCGCTACCACGTCGAGGACGCGGAGCGCTTCTACAGCGGCTCCGACGCCTGGCAGGTGCAGGACGACCCGACCGACAAGGCCGGCACCGCCGTCCCGCCGTACTACCTGAGCATGAAGATGCCCGGGGAGCAGGACCAGCGGTTCTCGCTGACGACGACCTTCACGCCGAACGGCCGCCCGAACCTGGGCGCGTTCATGGCGGTCGACGCCGACGCCACCAGCACGGACTACGGCCGGATAAGACTGCTGACGGTCACGGAGGACGTGCCCGGCCCCCAGCAGGTGCAGAACAAGCTCAACGGTCTGCCGGCGGTGGCCAACTTCGTCCGTGACATGAAGGGCGCCGACTCCGACATCCAGTACGGCAACCTGCTCACGGTCCCGCTGGACGGCGGCTTCCTGTACGTGGAGCCGGTGTACGCGCAGGGCCGCAACGCGCACTACCCGCTGATGAAGAAGGTCGCGGTGTCGTACGTGGACGCGGACCAGCCCAAGGGCGGCACCACGAAGGACGTCACGGTCTTCGAGGACAACCTCGCCGCGGCGCTCGACTCGGTGTTCGGTACGGAGGGGGTCACCCCGCCGCCGACGACGCAGCCGCCGGGCACCACCACCCCGCCCAAGGCGACCACCAACGACGCCAAGCTCAAGCAGGCCATCGCGGACGCCCAGAAGGCGTACGAGGACGCCGAGGCCGCGCTCCGCAAGCCCGACTGGGACGCGTACGGCAAGGCCCAGGCGGCCCTGCAGGACGCGCTCCAGCGCGCGGCCGACGCGGGAGCGCAGCTGAAGAGCGACGCGGGCGCCGGCGGTCAGAAGGCGGACGCCCCGAAGGCGGACGCTCCGAAGGACGCCCCGAAGGATCCGAAGAAGGCGAACGAGGCCGTGCCGAGCACGCCTTCGCCGGACCCGTCGGCCGACCCGTCCGCGAAGGCGGGCGACTGACCGGCGGCCGACCGTCGCCGGCCGACCGCCGGCCAGGCTCCGTCCCGCGTCGTGATACTGTTTGTTCACCGACGCGGGGTGGAGCAGCTCGGTAGCTCGCTGGGCTCATAACCCAGAGGTCGCAGGTTCAAATCCTGTCCCCGCTACTGAAGTCGAGGGCCCGAATCCATTTGGATTCGGGCCCTCGGTGCGTTCCCGGACAGGTCGCGTCCCCCAAAAGGCGGTACGAGAGAGGCGAGTTGGTGCCAAACGTGTTTCACTTGTCTCTCTGTGGGCATGTCGACAAAACGCTGAAGTGACCTCACGGGCTGCGGTATACCAGGTGTACGCGGGTTGCGGGTGGTGCGACGATGGTTTTTATGGGGGACAGGGCAACTCTGTTGGAGACAGGGCGGTTTGTGCAGCGGCGTGCCGATAACGCCGCAGACGAGATCATCGAGGCCGCGGGGGCCGTCGATGCGGACGCCGGCAGCACCACCGCCGCAGACCAGGTGACCGACCACGAGACCGAGGCCGAGACCGAGGCCCGGCACCGGCTTGCCGCGGAGAAGGGCGACGCGGCCGCCATGAGCGTCCTCGGCGCGATGCTGCTGCGCCGAGGGGACCTGGAGGGGGCCGAGCCGTTCCTGCGGACCGCCACCACCCAGGGCGACCGGGCCGCCGCCAACAACCTGGGTGTGCTGCTGCACCAGCGCGGCTACCCGGACGAGGCCGCGGCCTGGTGGCGGGTCGCCGCCGTCGCGGGCTCCGCACCGGCCGCGCACGCCCTCGGCCGGCACCACCGCGAGCGCGGCGACGAGCCCGCCGCCGAGTACTGGCTGCGCCAGTCCGCCGAGCAGGGCCACGCCCTCGGCGCGTACGCGCTCGCCGAACTCCTGCAGCACCGCAGCGACGTGGGCGCCGAGCGCTGGCTGCGCGCCGCCGCCGAGCAGGGCCACCGCGAGGCCGCCTTCCGCCTCGCCCTCGTGCTGGAGCGCCGGGCGACGGAGCAGATCGGCGGCCCGCACGCGTACGGCTCCGGGAACGAGCCCGTCGGCACCGGGACCCGGCTGCGGACGACCGTCACCCCCGGCGGTGAAACCGGTGCGACGTTCGCGCCCCGTACGAGCGAAGCCGGCGCGCTCGCGATGGCCATGGCGATGCCGGCGACCGGGACCGTGGCCGCGGCCCGGCGGCGCGGGCTCGCGACCGGGCTCGCCGAGGCCGAGGCGTGGTTCCGGCAGGCCGCCGCGCGCGGCCACCGCAAGGCCGCCCTGCACCTCGGCGCGATCCTCGAGAAGCGCGGCGAGCTGAAGGAGGCCGGCCGCTGGTACCTGATGTCCGCCAAGGACGGCGAGTCCAAGGCCGCCTGCGCGCTCGGCTTCCTGCTGCGCGACGCGGGCGACGAGGAGAGCGCCGCCGTGTGGTGGCTGCGGGCCGCCCAGGACGGTGACGGCAACGCCGCCAACGCGCTCGGCGCGCTGCACGCCGCCCGCGGCGAACAGCAGACCGCCGAGCGCTGGTACCGCGCGGCCATGGACGCGGGCGACGTGAACGGCGCGTACAACCTCGGGCTGCTCTGCGCCGCCCAGGAGCGCGTCACGCAGGCCGAGCAGTGGTACCGCCGCGCCGCCTACGCGGGGCACCGCGAGGCCGCCAACGCGCTCGCCGTCCTGCTGCTCCAGGCCGGCGACGCGAACGGCGCCGAGCCCTGGTTCTCCAAGGCCGCCGAGGCCGGCAGCGTCGACGCCGCCTTCAACCTCGGCATCCTCTACGCCGGCCGCGACGACGACCGCAACGCGCTCACCTGGTACGAGCGCGCGGCCGCCGCCGGGCACACCGAGGCCGCGCTCCAGGTCGGCATCGCCTGCCTGCGCGACGGTGACGAGCGGGGCGCCGAGCGGCATCTGCGGTGCGCGGCGGGCGGCGGCAGCGCCGAGGCGGCGTACCGGCTCGCCACGGTCCTCGACGCGCGCCGCCCGGCCCCCGGCCCGGTGGTGCTCGGCGCCCCGCGTGCCGAGAAGTCCGAGTGCGAGGAGTGGTACGAGCGGGCCGCCGGACAGGGCCACCGCCGCGCCCAGGTACGGGTCGGCATGCTCGCCGCCGACCGGGGCGACATCGCGGAGGCGGCCCGCTGGTACCGGGAGGCGGCCGAGGCCGGCTCCCGCAACGGCGCCTTCAACCTGGGGCTGCTGCTGGCCCGCGAGGGCGGTGAGCGGGAGGCCGCCTTGTGGTGGACCCGCGCCGCCCACGCCGGCCACGGCCGCGCCGCGCTCCGGCTCGCCCTGCTCGCCGCCCGGCGCGGCGAGCTGACCGAGGGCCGCCGCTGGTGCGACCGCGCGGTGGAGCTGGGTCCGTCCGAGGTGGCGGAGCGCGCGGCCCGGCTGAGCGAGGCGCTGCACCAGGAACTCACCGCGTAATGCAGGTCACCCCGTATCGGATTTGCTCTGCCCCGAGCGGTCCCGTAAGGTTGTGTTCACCGACGCGGGGTGGAGCAGCTCGGTAGCTCGCTGGGCTCATAACCCAGAGGTCGCAGGTTCAAATCCTGTCCCCGCTACTCAGTAGCCGAAGGCCCGGATCGTGCAGACGATCCGGGCCTTCGCCGTTGTCCGGGCCTGCGTGGACAAGGCATATGCGGACGAGAAAGGCCCCCGCCGTGTCGGCGGGGGCCTTCGTTCATGTCTTGTCGGTACGTCGTCCGGGGTGCGGGATCAGGCGGCGGCCGAGGTGGCGCAGCTCGGGCAGATGCCGCGGTAGGTGACCTCGGCGCCGGAGACCATGAAGCCGAAGCGCTCCGAGTCGGGCAGGGCGGCCAGCGGGTCGCCCGCCGGGTGCACGTCGCGGATCGCGCCGCAGTGGGCGCAGACCAGGTGCTGGTGGGGGCGGTGCGCGTTCGGGTCGTACCGCTTGGCGCGGCCGTCCGTGGCGACCTCGATCACCTCACCGAGCGTGACCATCTCGCCCAGCGTGTTGTAGACGGTCGCCCGGGAGATCTCGGGGAGCCGCTCCACCGCGCGCGAGTGGACCTCGTCGGCGGTCAGGTGCACGTGGTCTCCGTCGAGCACCTCGGCCACGACGCGACGCTGCGCGGTCATCCGCCATCCGCGGCCGCGCAGTCGTTCCAGCAGGTCACTCATGAGGGTCAGCCTAACAGTCGAGCGAGACCTGCCCTGAATCGGTGTGATTTTGGATACAAGTTCGACTTGGACTCGGTCCAGAAGCGCGCGTCGGGCGGTGGATGGCGTCCCGCGTTCGGGTGGCCGATGGGACCTTACGAGGTTGACGCCCTGTGCCCGCACCCCGGGGAGGCGTGCGGGTGCAGGGCGTCGGTCAGGCGGCCAGCCGGGCCGGGACCCAGCAGCGGATGATGTCGCGGACGGAGACGATGCCGACCGGCCCGTGGCCGTCGAGCACCACGAGGTGGCGGAAGTTGCCGCGGGTCATCGTCTCCGCGGCCTCCTCCAGGGTCCAGGTCGGCGCCGCGAAGACGACGTCCCGGGTGGTGTGCGCGTCGGCGGTCTCCAGGTCGGGATCGCGGCCGATGGCGATGGCGTCGAGGATGTCGCGCTCGGTCAGGATGCCGAAGCCGCCCGAGTCGCCGTCCTGGACGACGGCCGAGCCGACGCGGCGCGCCGACATCAGACGGGCCGCCTGGCGGAGAGTGTGGGCCGGGCCGATGGTGAGGATCGCGGTACTCATGGCGTCGCGGACGAACATGGAGGGAACCACCCCCGATTCGAGGCTTTCGGGAACCCGTTCACAAGTTCACAAGTGAAGGGAGCCTCAGAGTCGCACCAGGCGAGAGGGCCGACAAGGGGGCGCGCGAAGCACCCCGGGAGCACTCGGGGGGCGGCTGCCCCGGGGAGTCGGGGACCGGCCCGGGGCGAGGGAGCCGGAAGGGCGCCCCGGGCCTGAAGGGTCGTACGACAGGCCCGGAGCCGGCCGGCCTCGAAAAATCAGTCCTCGGCCGGGCGCTGGTTGAGGTAGCTGAGCAGCTCGCCGTGGAGCAGGCCGTTGGACGCCGCCGCGTTTCCGCTGTGCGGGCCGTGCCGGCCGTCGAGTCCGGTGAAGGTGCCGCCGGCCTCCTGGACGACGATCGCCGTGGCCGCCATGTCCCACAGCGACAGTTCGGGCTCCGCGCACAGGTCCACCGCGCCTTCGGCGACCATCATGTACGGCCAGAAGTCGCCGTACGCGCGCGTACGCCAGCAGGCGCGCGTGAGGTCGAGGAAGCCGTCGAGCCGGCCGCGCTCCTCCCAGCCGCTGAGGCTGGAGTACGCGAACGAGGCGTCCTCCAGGCGTTCCACCTGCGACACCTTGATCCGGGACGCCGAGGCCAGGCTGCGGCCGGTGTACGCGCCGAGGCCCTTCGCCGCCCACCAGCGGCGGCCGAGCGCGGGCGCGGACACCACGCCCACCACCGGCTGGAAGCCGGTCTCCCCGGCCTCCATCAGCGCGATCAGGGTCGCCCAGACCGGCACCCCGCGCACGTAGTTCTTGGTGCCGTCGATGGGGTCGATCACCCAGCGGCGCGGGCCCGAGCCCTCGACCCCGTACTCCTCGCCCAGGACCGCGTCCCGCGGCCGGGCGCGCTGCAGCTGCCCCCGGATCAGCTCCTCGGCGGCCTTGTCGGCCTCGCTCACCGGGGTCATGTCGGGCTTCGTCTCGACCTTGAGGTCGAGTGCCTGGAACCGGTCCATCGTGGCCGCGTCCGCGGCATCCGCGAGGACATGGGCCAGACGCAGATCGTCGTGGTAATCGGCCATGCGGGAACTCTATCCCCCGAAGAGCCCCCCCTCTGGCCGGGGACCTTGACAGCGCGTGGCCGGCTGCCGACGCTGAGCGGTGGATCCGTACGTTCCGGGGGACGGTTCACGAGACGTTCCGGAGGCGTTCATGCCGACTGCCCGTGAGGCCCTGCTCGTCGCCGCGCTCGGCGCGCTCGTGCACCGGCCCTGGTCCGCCGTGCGGATGGCCGACGTCGCGCGGGACGCGCGGGTGTCCCGGCAGACCCTCTACAACGAGTTCGGCAGCAAGGAAGGGCTGGCGAGGGCGCTGGCCCGGCGGGAGGCCGACGCGTATCTGCAGGGTGTCCGGCGGCTGCTCGCCGTACCCGCCCCGCCCGCGCGCAATCTGGCGGCCGTCGCCGAGTGGACGGTCGTGCGCGCCGCCGAGCGTCCGTTGCTGCGGGCCCTGCTCACCGATGCCTGGAGCGACCGGCTGCCCCGCCCCCGGCCGGTCCGGGCCGGCGCCCGGACCGCGCCCGTCCCCGCCCAGCGGCGGGCCGACGAGGGGCCGCCGGCGCCCGGCGAACTGGTCGCGGCGGTCGCGGCGGCGGCGGGGGAGCGGTGGGCGGGGGGCTGCGAGATCGCGGTACGGCTGGCGCTCAGCCATGTCGTGGCTCCGGCCGTGCCGTGGAGCCGGGCGGGCGCCGGGGGCGCGGCGGGCCGGGACGGTCAGCGCGCGGAGCCGGAGAGCTGGAGTCCGACCACGCCCACGATCACCAGCGTGATCGAGACGATCTTGAGCGTGGAGACCACGTCGCCGAGGAAGACCATGCCGTAGATCGCGGTCCCGGCGGCCCCGATCCCGGTCCACACGGCATAGGCCGGACCGACATCGAGCCGGCGCAGCGCCAGGGTCAGCAGGCCGAAGCTGCCGAGCGCGAAGGCCGCGAACGCGATCGTCGGCCACAGGCGGGTGAAGCCGTGCGAGAGCTTCAGGCAGACCGCGAAGCCCGTCTCCAGGAGTCCGGCGACCACCACCAGCAGCCACGCCATCGTCAGTGCCTCCCACGCCTCGGTGACCGCATCGCCACTCGAATCAGGTGGCTCACACAGCTCACTCGACTCACTTGGTGCGATTATGCACTTACCAGCGGTGGCAGCCCGCAAACGTGCGCGATTGCGCCACCACAACGGCCGGACAAGGCCCCCGGAACGCGCCGGGGGAGGGGGATCAGTCGCCCTCGTGGCGTTCCCGGGTGGCGAGCAGCCGCCGCAGCGAGAACAGCCGCGCCGGATCCGCGTGCCCGTCGGCGACCCAGGCGTCCAGCGCGCAGTCCGGCTCGTCGTGGCTGCACGCGCGCGGGCACTCCTCGGTGCCGGGCTCCAGGTCGGGGAAGGCGTGGATGACCCGGGACGGGTCGACGTGCGCGAGCCCGAAGGACCGGACGCCCGGGGTGTCGACCACCCAGCCTTCGGCCTTGTCCAGCGGCAGCGCGAGCGCCGACGTCGTGGTGTGCCGGCCGCGGCCGGTCACCGCGTTCACATGGCCGGTGATCCGCCGCCGCTCCTCCGGGACCAGCGCGTTCACCAGCGTCGTCTTGCCCACGCCCGAGTGGCCCACGAACGCGGTGACCCGGCCGTCCAGGTACGTGCGCACCCGGTCCGCCGCCTCGCCGTCGTACAGCTCGTCGCGGTTGACGACCACGTAGGGGATGTCCAGGGCCCCGTACAGCTCCAGGAGCTCCGACGGCGGCGCCAGGTCCGACTTCGTCAGCACCAGGAAGGGTTCGAGCCCGCCGTCGTAAGCCGCCACCAGACAGCGGTCGATCAGCCGCGGGCGCGGCTCGGGGTCCGCCAGGGCGGTCACGATCGCCAGCTGGTCGGCGTTGGCGACGACCACGCGCTCGTACGGATCGTCGTCGTCGGCCGTCCGGCGCAGCACCGAGCTGCGCTCGCCGATGCGCACGATCCGCGCCAGGGTGTCCTTCTCGCCGGACAGATCGCCGACCAGGGAGACCCGGTCGCCCACCACGGCGGCCTTGCGGCCCAGTTCACGGGCCTTCATGGCGAGGATGATCCGGTCGTCGACCAGACAGGTCAGCCGGCCGCGGTCGACGGTGAGGACCAGGCCCTCGACGGCGTCCTCGTGCTTCGGGCGGATGTTCGTACGGGGGCGGCTGCCCTTGCGGTTGGGCCGCTGGCGGATGTCGTCCGCGTCGGTGTGCTTGCCGTAACGCCGCATGGCTCAGACTCCGAGCATTTCGGTCCACATCCTGGGGAAGTCGGGCAAGGTCTTCTCGGTCGTCTTCACGTTCTCGATCTCCACGTCCTTCACGGCCAGGCCGAGCAGCGCGCCCGCGGTCGCCATCCGGTGGTCGTGGTACGTGTGGAAGATCCCGCCGCGCAGCGGGCGCGGGCGGATGCGCAGGCCGTCCTCGGTCTCGGTGACGTCGCCGCCGAGGCCGTTGATCTCCCGGGTGAGCGCCGCCAGCCGGTCCGTCTCGTGCAGCCGCAGATGGGCCACGCCGCGCAGGGTCGACGGGGAGTCGGCGAGCGCGGCGACGGCCGCGATGCCGGGCGTCAGCTCGCCGACCTCGCCGAGGTCGACGTCGACGCCGTGGATCCGGCCGGTGCCGGTGAAGGTCAGCCCGGCCTCGGTCAGCTCGCAGGAGCCACCCATCGCGGTGAAGATCTCCCGCAGCGCGTCACCGGGCTGCGTGGTGTGGGCCGGCCAGTCCGGCACGGTGACCCGGCCGCCGGTGACCAGCGCCGCCGCGAGGAACGGCTGGGCGTTCGACAGGTCCGGCTCCACCACCAGATCGCGGCCGCGCAGCGCGGACGGGGCGACCCGCCACACGTCGGGCTCCCCGCCGTGCTCCGGCTCGTCGACCCGGGCGCCGGCCGCCCGCAGCATGTCCACCGTCATCCGGATGTGCGGCATCGACGGCAGCCGGCCGCCGACGTGCCGTACCTCCACGCCCTGGTTGAAGCGCGCGCCCGACAGCAGCAGCGCGCTGACGAACTGCGACGACGAGGAGGCGTCGATCTCCACGACCCCGCCGTCCAGGCCGCCGGAACCGTGCACGGTCATCGGCAGCGCGCCGCGCCCGTCGTCCTCGATCCGGGCGCCCAGCGCGCGCAGCGCGTCGATGACCCCGTGCAGCGGGCGCTCGTGCGAGCGCGGGTCGCCGTCGAAACGGACCGGGCCGTCGGCGAGCGCCGCGACCGGTGGCAGGAAGCGCATGACCGTACCCGCGTTGCCGACGTCCACGGTCGCCGGGCCGCGCAGCCCGGCCGGGATGATCCGCCACGCCTCGCCGGTGCCGTCCGGGCCCACGCCCTCCTCGATCCTCACACCGAGCGTGCGCAGCGCCTCCGCCATCAGCAGGGTGTCGCGCGAGCGCAGCGGGCGGCGCACCCAGCCCGGCTCGGCGGCCAGGGCGGCGAGCACGAGGGCCCGGTTGGTGACCGACTTCGACCCGGGCACGGTGACGGTGGCGTCGACGGCGCCGCCCGCGTACGGGGCGGGCCACAGGCCGGTGAGCGGATCGGTGGACGCGGAACTTTCGGTCATGCCCTCACTCTACGGGGGCACCGCTCACCGGCGGCACGCCGAGCGCCACGGTCCGTGCCCGCCCGGCGGCCGACCGTGACGGGTCCCGCTACCACCCGAGCAGCCACCGCCCGCCGCCGATCAGGCAGCAGAGCGAGACCGCGTGGAAGAAGAGCAGCCACAGCGTCGGCGGCACATGGGTGAGCCGCCCGAGCTGGTCGGCGTCGGAGTCGCCGCCGCCCTCGCGCCGCCGCTGCGACTGGAGCTCGAAGGCCGGCCGGACCCCGCCGAGCAGCAGGAACCAGACCACCGCGTACGCGAAGACGGACTGCACGTCCGGGCCGGTCAGCCAGGACACCAGGAGGAACAGGCCGCCGGTGAGCAGCACGGTGAGGATCCCGTACGCGTTGCGCACCATCACGAGCAGCGCGAGCAGCAGGGCCGTGGCCACCCACAGCAGCAGGGTGACGTGGTGCGCGCCGAGCAGCGCGGCGCCGCCGAGGCCGAGCAGCGGGGCGGCGGGGTAGCCGGCGGCGGCCGTGAGGATCATGCCGAGGCCGGTGGGCCGGCCGCGCGAGACGGTGAGCCCGCTGGTGTCCGAGTGCAGCCGGATCGACTGCAGACGGCGGCCGGTCACCAGGGCTGTCAGGCCGTGGCCGCCCTCGTGCGCGATGGTGATCGCGTTGCGGGACAGCCGCCATATCGGGCGGGGCAGGACGACGGCGAGGGCCGCGACCGCCGTGGCGATCACGATCCACTGCTCGGGCGCGGGCTGGGTGCCGAGGAGGGACGGCAGGCGATCGGTCATCTCAGGAGAAGGCTCTCGGTGGAAGGCGGGACCGTGGCAGTGTGGCACTCATGTGCGGACGGTATGCGGCGAGCAGACGCCCCGAGGACCTGGTGGGCACCTTCGGGGTCGAGAAGTGGGACCCCGAGGAGACCCTGGCCCCCGACTGGAACGTGGCCCCCACCAAGGAGGTGTACGCGGTCCTGGAACGTCCTCTCAAGGGCGAGGACGCGGAGTCGCGGCGGCCGGTTCGGCAGATGCGGGTGCTGAAGTGGGGGCTCGTGCCGTCCTGGGCGAAGAGCCCCGAGGGCGCGGCCCGGCTGATCAACGCGCGCGCGGAGACCGTGCACGAGAAGCCCTCCTTCAAGCGGGCCTTCGCCACCCGCCGCTGCATCCTGCCCGCCGACGGGTATTACGAGTGGGTGACCGGCGCCGGCGAGCGCGAGCTGGAGGTCGAGGGCAAGCGCAAGCGGCCCCGGAAGCAGCCGTACTTCGTGACCCCGGCCGACGGCTCCGTCTTCGCGATGGCCGGACTGTACGAGTTCTGGCGGGACCGGACGCTGCCCGACGACCACCCGGCGGCCTGGTGGGTGACCTGCTCCGTGGTCACCACGGAGGCGGAGACCGGACCGCTCGCCGTCGCCCCGGCCGAGGGGCCGGGCTCGCTCGCGGAGATCCACCCCCGGATGCCGCTGATGCTGACCCCGGACCGCTGGGACGCCTGGCTGGACCCGGCGTGCACCGAACCGGAGGAGGTCCGGGCGCTGCTCGCGGCCCCGCCGGAGGGGCTGATGCGGGCCTTCCCGGTCGGGACTGCGGTCAGCAACGTCCGCAACAACGGGCCGGAGCTGCTGAAGGAGCTGTCCGGCCCGGAGGTGGGCACGCTGTTCTGACGGCTGTTCCGATGGCTGTTCCGAGGGCTGGTCTGTCCTGTGACGGCCGGCCTGTCAGACGACGGACCAGCCGTCATATGACAGGCCGACGGTGTGCTTCCGGCCGCGTCCCGCCCGGTCGCGGCAGGATGAGCGGGTGATCGAGACCGACGACAAGACCGGGAGCGGGCCGACGCGCGCATCCGCCCCGGCACCCCGTACCGAGACCGTGCCGACCGATGCCGGGGACGCCCGGATCACCTGGATCGACGCGAAGAAGCCGTGGACCGTGCTCGCCGTGAGCCACGGCGCCGGCGGCGGCATCGAGGCCCGCGACCTTCAGGCGCTCGCCGCCGCGCTGCCCGCCGAGGGCGTGACCGTGGCGCTGGTCGAGCAGCCCTGGCGGGTGGCCGGCAAGAAGGTGGCGCCCGCCCCGAAGACCCTGGACACCGGCTGGCGCGGACTGTGGCCCGCGCTCGCCGCGTCCGGCCTGCCGGTGATCGCCGGCGGGCGCAGCGCCGGGGCCCGGGTCGCCTGCCGTACCGGCGCCGAGCTGGGGGCGAGCGCCGTCCTCGCGCTGAGCTTCCCGCTGCATCCGCCGGGCAAGCCGGAGAAGTCCCGAGGTGACGAACTTCTCGGAGCCGGTCTCCCGGCTCTCGTGGTGCAGGGCGGCAACGACCCGTTCGGCAAGCCCGCCGAGTTCCCCGAGGGCCCGTACACGCTCGCCGAGGTGCCGTACGGCGATCACGGCTTCGCCGTTCCGAAGCGCGCTCCGCTCGGTCAGGAGGAGGCCCTGGAGACGCTCGTCGGCGCCGTCTCGGGCTGGATCGCCGCCTTGCGGTGACCCGGGAATGCCGGGGGCGGGCGGGCTGTTGTGACGGACATCGGTGTGTGAGAGCGAAAAGCAAGAGGGAGACCGTCGTATGGGTTCGACCATCTGCCGCGAGCGCCCGCAGGCCACGGATCTCGACTGGACCGTGCTGCCCGCGGTGCGTCCCGCCCCTGTTCGGGCGGCGCGCGATGTGGATCCTCGTCTATCCTCCGAAGCGAGCGGGTCCGCGTTCGGATCCGCCGAGGCGCTGGAGGAGGTGGGTCCGGTCACTGGGACCGACACAGGGACGGACGACGGCCCCGAGGAGACGACCGCGGAGCGCAACGCGCGCTTCGAGCGGGACGCGCTCGAGTACCTCGACCAGATGTACTCGGCCGCGCTGCGCATGACGCGCAACGCGGCGGACGCGGAGGACCTGGTCCAGGAGACCTACGCGAAGGCGTACGGCTCCTTCCACCAGTTCCGTGAGGGCACCAACCTCAAGGCGTGGCTCTACCGCATCCTCACGAACACCTTCATCAACTCCTACCGGAAGAAGCAGCGCGAGCCCCAGCGCTCCGCCGCCGAGGAGATCGAGGACTGGCAGCTCGCCCGCGCCGAGTCGCACATGTCGACCGGACTGCGGTCCGCCGAGTCGCAGGCCCTCGACCACCTTCCGGACTCCGACGTCAAGTCCGCGCTCCAGGCGATTCCCGAGGAATTCCGCATCGCGGTCTACCTCGCCGATGTCGAGGGCTTTGCGTACAAGGAGATCGCCGACATCATGGGGACACCCATCGGTACGGTGATGTCCCGACTGCACCGGGGCCGCCGCCAGCTGCGCGGCATGCTCGAGGACTACGCGCGCGATCGCGGGCTGGTACCCGCGGGCGCCGGAGAGTCGTCGCACGATCTGAAAGGTTCGGCCTCATGAGCTGCGGAGAGCCGCACGAGACGGACTGTTCGGAGATCCTCGACCATCTCTACGAGTTCCTCGACCACGAGATGCCGGACAACGACTGCACCAAGTTCGAGGTGCACTTCGAGGAATGCTCTCCCTGCCTGGAGAAGTACGGGCTGGAGCAGGCCGTGAAGAAGCTGGTCAAGCGCTGCTGCGGCAGTGACGACGTACCGGTGGACCTGCGCGCCAAGGTCATGGGCCGGATCGAGCTGATCCGCTCCGGGCACCAGGTGCCCGAGGCGGACGTCGCCACCGCGGCGGCCGAGCCGACCCCGCAGGAGCACTGAGCGCCGGCCCCGATCGCGGGGTCCCGGGCGCCAAGCGAAAAGGGTTCTCCAACCCCTCGTAAGACAAGGGCATATGCCCACAAAACCGCAGGCCGGGTGAGCATCTCGCCCGGCCTGTCGCGTCCCTTTCCGCCCCTGTCACCCGATGGTGCGAATCGGCTCCGGCGCGCCACGACGCGCCACCCCCACTCGCTAGCGTGGCGGGGGTGATAGGCGAGAAGGTCGTTCCGCGCGGGAGGAGTGTTCCGCGCATCGCACGCGGATATGTCGGTGGGGCCGTGCTCGCCGCCGGCGCGGCCGTCCTGCCCGCGTTACGCCCCGGCTCGGTCACCCCCTGGACCACCGTGCTGCCGCTCGCCGCGCTCTACGCGGTGTGCGAGCTGCCCGCCCGCTGCACCTGGGGCCGCTGCGCGTCCGACGGCGGCGAGGCCCGCGGGCCCGCCTTCCCCGGCGCGGGCTCCTTCTTCCCGGTCCTGCTCGCCGCGGCCCTGCTGCTCCCGCCGTCCGCCGCCGCGCTCACCGCCGTGCCCGGCGCGCTGCTCGCCCCCGTCGACGCGCCGCCCGTCACCCTGCGCCGCGTCTGGCGGGCCGCCCGGCTCGTCCTCGCCGTCTGGGCCGCCGCCCGCGTCGGCCAGGTCCTGCCGTGCCACGACGCGGGCGGCCTCGGCAACAGCCTCGTCGTGCCCGACTTCCCGTACGTCCTGCTGCCCGCCGGCGCCACCGCGCTCGCGTTCTCCCTGGCCCTCACCGTCCTCGACGGCGGCATCCGTGCCACCGTCGACCAGCTCCCGCCGCACGCCGCCTGGCGCGGACTGCTCGGCCGGTCCCTCGCCCCGCACGCCGTGCACACCCTGGCGGGCCTGATGATGGCCGTGCTCTGGCGCAGCAGCTACGGGCCGGTCGCCGCGCTCTTCGTCCTCTTGCCGGTGTCCGTCTCCTGCTGGGCCTTCGCCCAGTACCACCGCGAACGGGCCGCCCACCAGGCCACCATCCGGGCCCTCGTCCAGGCCGTGGACATCAAGGACAGCTACACCCGAGGCCACAGCGAACGCGTCGGCCGCGCCTCCGTCCTCATCGCCGAGGAACTCGGCATGCCGGAGCCCCGCCTGGAGGTCGTCCGCTTCGCCGGCGTCCTCCACGACGTCGGCAAGCTCGGCGTGCCGACCCGGGTCCTCAGCAAGGACGGACCGCTCACCCCCGAGGAGCGCCGGATCATCGAACTGCACCCCGAGTACGGCCACGAGATGGTCCGCGGCATCGGCTTCCTCGGCGAGGCCCGCAGCGCGATCCTGCACCACCACGAGCACCTGGACGGCTCCGGCTATCCGTACGGCCTCAAGGGCGAGCAGATCCCCGAGTACGCGCGCGTGGTCGCCGTCGCCGACGCCTTCGACGCCATGACCTCCACCCGCTCCTACAGCCGCGCCCGCCCGGTCGAGGCGGCCGTCGCCGAGCTGGAGCGGTGCGCCGGCACCCAGTTCGACCCCCGCATGGTCGCCGCGCTCGTCCGCGCCCTCGCCCGGCACGGCTGGCAGACCGAGGTGACGGCCGACGAGACCGCCGTCCCGGCCCCGCGCCCCCCGGCCCCGTCCCTTTCCGACCCCGTTGCCGAACCCGTATCCGGCCCCTCGTCCGAACCCGGTGATCCGGTGCCCGGCGCCGCGCCCCTCCAGGAGCGGACGTGAGGCCCCGCACCGGCCGCCTGATCGTCGCCGCCGTCCACACCGGCGCCGTGCTGCTCACCCTCGGCGGCCTGAGCAGCACCCTGTGGCACGGCGTCGACGACCCCGCCACCGCCCTCGCCTTCGCCGTCCTCATCGGCCTCGGCGAACTCACCCGCCGCGCCGGTACGGCCCCCGCGGCCCTGCCCGTCCTCGCCGAGCCCCGCGAACGCGACCCCGCCCCGACGACCGCCGCCGGCTCCCTCGCGTACGCCATGCTCGGCGAGAACGCCGGACACCCCACCCACCACGGCGTCCTCCAGACCGCCGCCGTCGTCGGCGTGGCCGCCGTCCTCGGCGCCCTGCCGCACGTCCTGCGCGGCCGAGGCCCCGAACTCGACCACCTGGCCCGGGGCCTCCTCAGCGTCGGCTTCGCGGCCTTCTGCTTCCAGCCGTTCGCCGTCGAGAGCCCGCTCGCGGCCCGGCTCGGCCAGGGGCCCTCGTACGCCCTCGTGCTGATCCTCCTGCTGCTGCTCACCGCGCTGTGCGACGCCGTCCTCGCCGCCGCGCTGCGCCGGGCCCGTGCCGTCCCGCGCGGCGCCTTCCGGGGCACCGGCGGCCCCCCGGTCCCCGCCGTCCCCTTCGCCCCGCTGTTCCGTGACGAACTGCGCGGACTGGTCGGCATCGGTTCCGCGGTCTGCGCCACCGGCGCGGTCATGGCGCTCGGCGTGGCCGCCGTCGGCCTGTGGGCGCTGCCCGTCTTCGCCGTACCGCTGCTGCTCGCGCAGGTCTCCTTCCGCAGGTACGCGGCGGTGCGCACCACCAACCGCGAGACCATCGCCTCGCTCGCCCGCGCCACCGAGGTCGCCGGCTGCACCCGCCCCGGCCACGCCCACCGGGTCGCCGCGCTCGGCCGGGCCGTGGGCCGGGAGCTGGGCCTGGCCGGCACCGAGCTGACGGTGCTCGCCTACGCGGCGCTCATGCACGACATCGGACAGCTCTCACTCGTCGACCCGGTGCCCGGCGGCGCCACCGCTCCGCTGCCCGCCGCCGAACAGCGCCGGATCGCGCTGCTCGGCGGGGCCGTGGTCCGGCAGACCGGTGTCCCGCCCGCGGTCGCCGTCGTCGTCGAGCGGCAGGCCGACCCGTACGAGGAGCAGCCGCTCGCGGCCCGGATCGTCCGGGCCGTCAACGCGTACGACGAGCTGGCCGCCGACGACGGCGGGACCGCCGCCTTGGAGCGGCTGCGGCGCGGCACCGCCCGCGACTACCACCCCGACGTGGTCGAGGCGCTGGCCCGGGTCCTCGCCCGCGGTGGCCCCGCGACCGTGCCGGCGGGCCCGGCCCCGGGCCCCGCGACCGCCGCCGGGCCCGCCGGTCCGGCGATTCCCGAGCCCGCCGGAACCCCCGCGACCCCCGTGACCACCGGGGAGACAAGTGGGGGGACACCCTCCGCGACCGCCGGTGCGCGCGGGGGCGTCGCCCCCGTCCCACCGGGGTAACCCACGGGTAATGAGCGCGCGTCCGACCGGGCATGGTTGGATGCGAACAAGAGGGTGTAGCGACCGGCAGGCGGGAATCGTGAGGATCTTCGGGAAGGTACGGCATCGGCCCTCCGCCTCGTGGCGGCAGGCCACCGACCGCGCGTTCACGCTGATCGGCGACGGCCGGTACGAGGACGCGGGCGCGCTGCTGACGCGTGCGGCGGACCTGGAGCCCTGGCTCTCCGAGTCCTGGTTCAACCTGGCCCTGCTGCACAAGTTCCGGCACGACTGGGAGCAGGCCCGCACCGCGGGGCTGCGCGCCGTCGCGCTGCTCGACAAGGAGTCCGGCGCCCCGGACTGGTGGAACGTGGGCATCGCCGCGACCGCCCTGCAGGACTGGCCGCTGGCCCGCCGCGCCTGGCAGGCGTACGGCCTCAAGGTCCCCGGCGCCTCCGCCGGCACCGGCGAACCGGCCGGCATGGAGCTGGGCAGCGCGGCCGTGCGGCTCTCCCCGGAGGGCGAGGCCGAGGTCGTCTGGGGACGCCGGCTCGACCCGGCCCGCATCGAGGTGCTGTCCATCCCGCTGCCGTCGTCCGGGCGGCGCTGGGGCGAGGTCGTGCTGCACGACGGCGTGCCCAACGGCGAGCGCACCACCACCGCGGGCCCCGCCTACCCGGTCTTCGACGAGATCGAGCTGTGGGCCCCCTCACCCGTCCCCACCTGGGTGGTCCTCCTGGAGGCCGCCACCGAGGCCGACCGGGACGCCCTGGAGCAGCTGGCCGCCGACGCCGGCTTCGCCGCCGAGGACTGGTCGTCCTCCGTGCGGCTGCTGTGCCGCGCCTGCTCCGAGTCGACGATGCCCAGCGCCGAGGGCGAGGGCGAGCACCTGGACCCGCACGACCACAGCGAGCCGGGCCACCCCGGACCGCTCGGCCACCGCTCGCCCGGCGAGCTGTGGGTCCCCGAGCGCGAGTGCGGGATCGCCGCCCCGCCGAGCCTGGTCCGCGGACTGCTGGACGGCTGGGTCGCGGACAGCCCCGACAGCCGGGAATGGCGTGATCTGGAAGAAGTCTGCTGACCGCTCCCCGTAGGCTGTACCCCGCATCTACAACGGGATGTACCGGTTCGAGGAAGAGGGCGTACGGCCAAGATGTCGCAGCACGGCACTGAGCAGGAGCAGGGACCGATGGGCGTGTACGCCGTCGACGACGAGGGCTTCATCGTCGACACCGAGGACACCGACGCCCGCGAGGCCGCCCACCGCGAGCGGGGCACCTCGCGCCCCATCACCGTCGTCGGCAACCCCGTGCTGCACCGGGAGTGCAAGGACGTCACCGAGTTCGGCGACGAGCTGGCGACGCTGATCGACGACATGTTCACCAGCCAGCGCACCGCCGAGGGCGTCGGCCTCGCCGCCAACCAGATCGGCGTCGACCTCAAGGTCTTCGTCTACGACTGCATGGACGACGAGGGCGTCCGGCACGTCGGCCACATGATCAACCCGGTCCTCGTCGACCTGCCGGCCGACCGCCGGATCCTGGACGACTCCAAC
This sequence comes from Streptomyces laurentii, assembly GCF_040635425.1. Taxonomy (NCBI): domain Bacteria; kingdom Bacillati; phylum Actinomycetota; class Actinomycetes; order Kitasatosporales; family Streptomycetaceae; genus Streptomyces; species Streptomyces laurentii. The sequence goes on from NZ_JBEYHT010000001.1 coordinate 108,753, forward strand.
GAGGGCTGCCTCTCCGTCCCGACCGCGTACGCCTCGCTGGCCCGCCCGGACTACGCCGAGGTGACCGGCCAGGACCTGCACGGCAACCCCATCAAGGTGCGCGGCACGGGCTACTTCGCCCGCTGCCTCCAGCACGAGACGGACCACCTGTACGGCTTCCTGTACATCGACAAGCTCTCCAAGCGCGACCGCAAGGACGCCCTGCGGCAGATGGCCGAGGGCACCCCGCGCTACCCGGTCGTCCCCAACGACTGACCCGCGCTTCCTCGCGTCCGTACGGCGCGGTGGACGGCCCAGCCGACCGCCGCGCCGCACGTGTACCAGAACAGGTCCGGCGCGTTGAACGACGTACCGAGGACGAGGCGCGCGAGCGTGCTGCGCGCGGCCAGCTCCGCCGGGACGTCCGTCAGCTGGAAGAACTCGACGGCGCACGAGAAGCCGAGGGCGACGCCCGCCGCCGTGACCGGCCGCACCCGGGGCGCGATCAGCACCACCAGGGTCAGGATCAGCACCGTATAGAGCGCGTCCCCCGCGTACTTGGCGACGACGCCCGAGCCCGCGGCCCTGATCCCCAGACCGGCGGCGACAGTGAGCAGCGCGGCGGCGCACGCCAGCAGCCGCGTCCGTAAGAAGATCCCCATGGCGGGCACCCTACGTGGCGGAAGGGCCGCCCCGTCGCGGAGCGGCCCCTCGGAGAAGCGGGATCAGAAGTCCTCGTCCAGGTCCACCGAACCCTCGACGGCGACCTGGTACGCCGACGGGCGGCGCTCGAAGAAGTTGGTCAGCTCCTGGACGCCCTGCAGCTCCATGAACGCGAACGGGTTCTCCGAGCCGTACACCGGCGCGAAGCCGAGCCGGGCCAGCCGCTGGTCGGCGACGCACTGCAGGTACTCGCGCATGGACTCGGTGTTCATGCCCGGCAGACCGTCGCCGCACAGGTCGCGGCCGAACTGGAGCTCCGCCTCGACGGCCTCCCGCAGCATCGCGGTGACCTGCGCCTGGAGCTCGTCGTCGAAGAGCTCGGGCTCCTCCTTGCGGACGGTGTCCACGACCTCGAAGGCGAAGCTCATGTGCATCGTCTCGTCCCGGAACACCCAGTTGGTGCCGGTGGCCAGACCGTGCAGCAGGCCGCGCGAGCGGAACCAGTAGACGTACGCGAACGCGCCGTAGAAGAACAGGCCCTCGATGCAGGCGGCGAAGCAGATCAGGTTGAGCAGGAAACGGCGGCGGTCGGCCTGGGTCTCCAGCCGGTCGATCTTCTCGACCGAATCCATCCATTTAAAACAGAACTGGGCCTTGTCACGGATCGACGGGATGTTCTCGACGGCCGCGAAGGCGGCGGCGCGCTCCGCCGGATCGGGGAGGTAGGTGTCGAGCAGCGTCAGATAGAACTGGACGTGCACGGCCTCCTCGAAGAGCTGGCGCGAGAGGTAGAGCCGCGCCTCCGGGGAGTTGATGTGCTTGTAGAGCGTCAGGACGAGGTTGTTGGACACGATCGAGTCGCCGGTCGCGAAGAAGGCGACGAGGCGGCCGATCATGTGCTGCTCGCCCGGGGACAGCTTGGCGAGGTCGGACACGTCGGAGTGGAGGTCGACCTCCTCCACGGTCCAGGTGTTCTTGATGGCGTCGCGGTAGCGCTCGTAGAAGTCCGGGTAGCGCATCGGACGCAGGGTCAGTTCGAAGCCCGGGTCGAGCAGGTTCTTCTGGGTGTCGGACATTACTGGCAGGCCTCGCAGGACTCGGGGTTCTCAAGGGAGCAGGCGATGGCGTCCGCGTCGGGCGCCTGCGCCTGCGCGGGCACGGGGGTGGTGGCGCGCGCGGCGCGGGCGATCCGGGTGGCCGGCCGGGACCGCAGGTAGTACGTGGTCTTCAGACCCTGCTTCCAGGCATAGGCGTACATCGACGACAGCTTGCCGATGGTCGGCGTCTCCATGAACAGGTTCAGTGACTGCGCCTGGTCCAGGAACGGGGTGCGGGCCGCCGCCATGTCGATCAGACCGCGCTGCGGGATCTCCCAGGCCGTCCGGTACAGCGCGCGCGTCTCGGCCGGCACCCAGGCGAAGTCCTGCACCGAGCCCGACGACTCGCGCAGCGCCTCCCGGGTCTCGGCGTCCCACACGCCCAGCCGCTTCAGCTCGTCCACCAGGTACGCGTTGACCTGGAGGAACTCGCCGGACAGGGTCTCGCGCTTGAACAGGTTGGAGACCTGCGGCTCGATGCACTCGTAGACACCGGCGATCGAGGCGATCGTCGCGGTCGGCGCGATGGCGAGCAGCAGGCTGTTGCGCATGCCGACGGCGGCGATCCGGGCGCGCAGCGCGGCCCAGCGCTCCGGCCAGGTCAGCTCCACGTCGTAGTGGTCCGGGTGCAGGACACCGCGGGCCGTACGGGTGCGGTCCCAGGCCGGCAGCGGGCCGTGGCGCTCGGCGAGGTCGGCGGACGCCTCGTACGCGGCGAGCATGATCCGCTCGGCGATCCGGGTGGAAAGCGCCCGCGCCTCGGCCGAGTCGAACGGCAGCCGCAGCCGGAAGAACACGTCCTGGAGGCCCATGGCGCCCAGACCCACCGGCCGCCAGGTCGCGTTGGAGCGGCCGGCCTGCTCGGTCGGGTAGAAGTTGATGTCGACGACCCGGTCGAGGAAGGTGACGGCGGTACGGACGGTCGCGTCGAGCCGCTCCCAGTCCAGCTCGCCGGCCTCGGTGTCGACGAAGGCGCCCAGGTTGACCGAGCCGAGGTTGCACACCGCGGTCTCGCCGTCGTCCGTGACCTCGATGATCTCGGTGCAGAGGTTCGAGGAGTGGACGACCGCGCCGGGCTCGGCGGTCTGGTTCGCGGTCCGGTTGGCGGCGTCCTTGAACGTCATCCAGCCGTTGCCGGTCTGCGCGAGGGTGCGCATCATCCGGCCGTACAGCTCGCGGGCCGGCAGCGTCTTGCGGGCCAGGCCCGCCGCCTCGGCCGCGCGGTAGGCGGCGTCGAACTCCGCGCCGTACAGGTCGACCAGCTCGGGCACGTCGGCCGGCGAGAACAGCGACCAGTCGGCGTCCGCGTTCACCCGGCGCATGAACTCGTCCGGGATCCAGTGCGCCAGGTTCAGGTTGTGGGTGCGCCGGGCGTCCTCGCCCGTGTTGTCGCGCAGCTCCAGGAACTCCTCGACGTCCGCGTGCCAGGTCTCCAGGTAGACGGCGGCGGCGCCCTTGCGCCGGCCGCCCTGGTTCACCGCGGCGACCGAGGCGTCCAGCGTCTTCAGGAACGGGACGATGCCGTTGGAGTGCCCGTTGGTGCCGCGGATCAGCGAACCGCGGGCGCGGATCCGGGAGTACGCGAGGCCGATGCCGCCCGCGTGCTTCGACAGGCGCGCCACCTGGTGGTAGCGGTCGTAGATGGAGTCCAGCTCGTCCTTCGGGGAGTCGAGGAGGTAGCAGGACGACATCTGCGGGTGGCGGGTGCCGGAGTTGAAGAGGGTGGGGGAGGACGGCAGGTAGTCGAGCCGGCTCATCAGCCCGTACAGCGCCGCGACCTCGTCCAGGGCGCGCACGCTGTCGTCCTCGGCGAGACCGGCGGCGACGCGCAGCATGAAGTGCTGCGGCGTCTCGACGACCTTGCGGGTGATCGGGTGGCGCAGCAGATAGCGGGAGTAGAGGGTGCGCAGGCCGAAGTAGCCGAAGCGGTCGTCGGCGGCCGCGTCGATGGTCAGGTCCAGCCGGGCCGCGTGCCGGGTGACGAACGCGGCGGTGCGGTCGGCGATCAGGCCCTCGCGGTGACCGGTGGCGACGGAGGCGGAGAAGGAGACCGCGCCCTGCCCGGCCGCCTCCTCGGCGATGGTCAGGGTGAGCAGCCGGGCGGCGAGCCGGGAGTACGCCGGGTCCTCGGCGATCAGCCCCGCGGCCGCCTCGGTCGCGAGCTCGCGCAGCTCCGCCGTGTCCGAGCCGGGATGCCGGCCGCGCAGCGCGGCGGCGGCGACCCGGCCGGGGTCGGTGTCGGGGAGGTCGGCGGTGAGATCGGTCAGGATCCGCAGCAGCGCGGTTCCCGGGCCGTCGGTCTCGGCCGCCTGGTCCGCGGATGATGGGGCCGAAGCCGGATCTGCGGGCGCGATGGTCACTGGGGGGCTCTCCCTCGCTCGGCTCGGGGCCACGGCGGGGGAACGGGGACGTGCGGGGGCCGGGAGGATACGCACGGCGCGCCGCGTCCACCGGCCCACTCCGCGAGGCCCGGACGTCTGTGGCACCCGGAACGGACGGACCGGGCGCGCTGTCGGCAGGTCCTCGGACTTTCCTTCCTGCATAAGCGCACGAAGTACACCGTTGCGGGACAGTTCCGGACTTCCACCGGATTCCCCTGCGACGACAGCGAGATGAGCATACATGTGGGGGGCACCGCTCATGGCACCCCCCACATGTTGTGTGTCGGGCGCTTCCGTCCCTTGTGTCCTACGGCGTGTTCCCGAGCTCCAGGGCGTAGGCGAGCAGCGTGAAGTCCACCCCCGGGAGGGGCTGCCAGTCGCGTTCCGGGGCGCGGACGAAGCCCACGCGCGCGTAGATCCGGTGCGCCCCGGCCATCGACTGCTGGGTGGACAGGACGATCCGCGCGCAGCCCGGGACGGCCCGCGCGCGCTCGACGCACGCCCGTACGAGCGCCTCGCCGACGCCCCGGCCGCGGCCCTCGTGGCCGACGGCCAGCATCCGGAACTCGGCCTCGTCCGGGCCGGCTATGTCCGCCCACTTCCCGTCGCCGGTGGTGAAGGTCACCCCGCCGAGGACCGTCCCCGCCTCGTCGGCCGCGACGAGCACCTCCGCGTCGGCGGCGCGCCCGGCCACGTCGCGCAGCAGGTGCGCGTACTCGTCGTCCTCGCCGAACGCGAGGAAACCGTCGTCGCGGTAGGCCCGTACGGTGATCTCGCCGAGTGTCTCGTAGTCGTCGGGTCGTGCGGTCCTGATCGTGAAGTCCATGCGGCGCATTCTGCCGAGGATCAGCCGCCCACGCCCACGCTGTTGTCGGGCGCTCCGTCGCCCACGGGCGGCAGGTCGCCGCGCTCGACGGGCTGCCGGCCGCCGGCCGGCTTCTCGGGCAGGACGCCGTCCAGTTCGCGGTCGTCGGCGCGGTGCGCGTGCTCGGCGGCGGCGCGCAGCAGGTCCTTGCGGACGGTGGGCGGGGCGCCGACCTCGATGCGTACGCCGCCCTCGGCGCGGATGTACGTGTGCCGTTCGGCGGAGACGCGGTACCAGCCGGGCTTCTCCGCCGTACAGCGGTCGCCCCGCGAGGTGGCGGCGCACTCCTTGTCGCCGAAGGTGCCGCGTTCGGCGGTGAGCGTGATCTGGGTGCCGTCCGGGGCGACGTACGTGGCCTGGAAGCCGTCGTCGCCGACGACCCCGGCCGACTGGCGGGCGAGGGTGAAGCCGTCGGCCTCGGTGACGTACACGTGCTTCGGGTCCACCTGCGCGTACCGGGCGCGCTCCTCCAGCTCGGCCCTCGGCGGCGCACCGGGCGTCGGGGTGCCGGTCGCCTGGCCGGCCGGGTCACCGGCGGTGGTGCCGGTCTCGGTGCCGCAGCCGGCGAGGGCCAGGCTCAGGGGCACGAGCAGCAGACAGCAGGCGGATATCGCACGGGAGTTCATCCACCCATCCTCGCCCGGGAAACGACGGGGCCGCCGGGGTTCCCCCGAAGGGAAGGCCCGGCGGCCCGTGGTACGTCAGGTCGGAGCGTACCGAGGTCGGAGCGTGCTCGGGTCGGAGCGGCGGAGGGTCAGTGCCCGGCGGCGCCGACCTTCGGCAGCTCGGTGACGACACCCTTGTCGCCCGCGTCCGCCGTGTAGTCCTCCGGCGAGGTCTCGTCGACCCCGTCGGGCGTCCCGACGGCGCGCAGCACGAGGGTGAGGACGACGGTGACGAGCACGTTGAGCACGAAGGCGGTGAGGCCGATGTAGCCGATCTCGCCGATGCCCGGGATCTCCGCGGACGAGCCGCCGAAGTGCTTCTGCGTGGGGCTCGCCACCCCGTACGCCGCGGCCGTGCCGTAGATCATGCCGACGCCCCAGCCGACGAGCAGCGCCCAGCGGTGGAACCAGCGGGTGAACAGACCGCCGACCAGGGCCGGGAAGGTCTGCAGGATCCAGATGCCGCCGAGCAGCTGGAAGTTGATGGCGACGGTCTTGTCCATGGTGAGGACGAAGACCAGGGCGCCGACCTTCACCAGGAGCGAGACCAGCTTGGAGACCTTGGTCTCCTGTTCCGGTGTCGCGTCCGGCTTGATGAAGTCCTTGTAGATGTTGCGGGTGAAGAGGTTGGCCGCGGCGATCGACATGATCGCGGCCGGGACCAGCGCGCCGATGCCGATCGCGGCGAAGGCCACGCCCGCGAACCAGGACGGGAACATGTCCTCGAAGAGCTGCGGGATGGCGAGCTGACCGTTGCTCACCTTCACCCCGGCGGCGATCGCCATGAAGCCGAGCAGCGCGAGCAGGCCCAGCATCAGCGAGTACAGCGGCAGGATGGTGGTGTTGCGGCGGATCACCTCGCGGCTCTTGGAGGAGAGCGTCGCGGTGATCGAGTGCGGGTACATGAACAGCGCGAGCGCCGAGCCGAGCGCCAGGGTGGCGTAGGTCCACTGGCCGGCCTCGCCGGGCGCGAGGGCGCCCTTCGGCTTGCCGGTGGCCGGGTTGACGGCGGAGAACGCCTCGCCGGACTTGGCGAAGATCTCGTCGAAGCCGCCCAGCTTGATCGGGATGTAGATGATCGCCACCGCGATGACGATGTAGATCAGGGTGTCCTTGACGAACGCGATCAGCGCGGGCGCCCGCAGGCCGGACGAGTAGGTGTACGCGGCCAGCACGCCGAAGGCGATGAGCAGCGGCAGGTCCTTGACGAACCAGTTGGTGTCCTCGCCGCCGCCGACGCCCATCACGTCCAGGACGGCCTGGATGCCGACGAGCTGGAGCGCGATGTACGGCATGGTGGCGAGGATGCCGGTGACGGCGACCGCCAGCGACAGGCCACGGGAACCGAACCGGCCGCGGACGAAGTCCGAGGTGGTGACGTAGCCGTGCTTGTGGGACACCGACCACAGGCGGGGCAGGAAGGTGAAGATCAGCGGGTAGACCAGGATGGTGTACGGCACGGCGAAGAAGCCGGACGCGCCCGCCGCGTAGATGGCCGCCGGGACGGCGACGAAGGTGTACGCGGTGTAGAGGTCGCCGCCGAGCAGGAACCAGGTGACCCAGGTGCCGAACGAGCGGCCGCCCAGGCCCCATTCGTCGAGGCTCTGCTCGTTCTCGGCCCGGCGCCACTTGGCCGCCAGGAAGCCCATGACCGTGACGGCCAGGAAGAAGAAGATGAAGACGCCGAGCGCGACGCCGTTCACGCCGTCGTTCATCGCGCGTCACCTCCCTTGCGGGCACGCTGGTCGAACTGCCACAGCTTGTACGCGATCACGGTGAGCGCGGTCGAGATGAGCACCCACGCCATCTGGTACCAGTAGAAGAACGGGATGCCGATGAAGGTGGGGTCCACCTTCGCGTAGGAGCTCACCCACAGCATCGCGACGAACGGCGCGACGAGGAGGAGCCCGATCACCACCCTCAGGGGTGTGACGACTGGTGGATTTCCTTGCGTGGCTTGTGACATGGCTCCCGTCCCTGGCTGATCACCGCGTGAAGTGGGGGAAATCTAGGGGACGGGTTCGCCTCCGCGTAACCCCTGCCCGCATAACGGATCCGACTCACCGAGGCCGCGTTTTCGATCGAATCCGGCCATACGTAGCCATGGTTGGCCGGCATCGGGCCAACGGCATCTGTCTGATCCTCGTCGGGTGGCCGAAGACGCCGAACGGCCGCGTCCCGCCAGGGGGACGCGGCCGTTCGCCGTCTTCGATTACGGAGAGGAAGGGATCAGTCGAGCGGACGCTTGAGGCGTGCGACGAACTTGTAGCGGTCGCCGCGGTAGACCGAGCGCACCCATTCGACCGGTTCGCCCCGTCCGTCCACGGAGTGACGGGAGAGCATCAGCATCGGCAGGCCGACATCGGTGCCCAGCAGCCCGGCCTCGCGCGGGGTGGCCAGCGAGGTCTCGATGGTCTCCTCGGCCTCGGCCAGGTGCACGTCGTACACCTCGGCCAGGGCCGTGTAGAGCGACGTGTACTTGACGAGGGAACGGCGCAGCGCGGGGAAGCGCTTGGCCGAAAGATGCGTGGTCTCGATGGCCATCGGCTCGCCGCTCGCGAGCCGCAGCCGCTCGATGCGGAGCACCCGGCCGCCAGGGGTGATGTCGAGCAGCCCGGCGAGGGTGTCGTCGGCCGTCACGTACCCGATGTCGAGGAGCTGCGAGGTGGGTTCGAGGCCCTGGGCGCGCATGTCCTCGGTGTACGAGGTGAGCTGGAGCGCCTGGGAGACCTTGGGCTTGGCCACGAAGGTGCCCTTGCCCTGGATGCGTTCGAGCCGGCCTTCGACGACCAGCTCCTGGAGGGCCTGGCGTACGGTGGTACGCGAGGTGTCGAACTCGGCCGCGAGGGTCCGCTCGGGCGGGACCGGGGTGCCCGGCGGCAGGGTCTCCGTCATGTCGAGCAAGTGCCGCTTGAGCCGGTAGTACTTGGGTACGCGTGCGGTGCGGGTGGCGATCCCGTTGTCCGTCTCCGTACTGCCCGCGTCCGTGGCCATGGCCCGCCTTCCCGACTCCTGTGCTGTTGCCGTCACCGGCTCCTCCGTCTGTCGCGGCTCACATGGTGGCACGGACCGGTCACGGGTCTTCGCCCTCCCTCAGGTGTCGGTCCGATAACGGACGCGACTGCCCTTCTTATACACCCTTGACACCCCTAAAGGTCTAGGCCAAGCTCCGGGTACTGGTCTAAACCATTAAAGACCAGGTCCCAGCCCCACAGCTGTACTCGACGTATGTCTTCGCGCGGTGGGAGGGGGGAGCAGGCATCCCTGAGGAGGGTGGCGTGAAGCGCAAGCTCATCGCGGCGATCGGCGTCGCGGGCATGATGGTCAGCATCGCGGCGTGTGGTGGGGGCGACGACAAGGGCGGTGCGAAGGCCGGCGGCGACGCCAAGGAGCTGACCGTGTGGCTCACGGTCGACGCCCAGAACAACTGGCCCGAGCTGGTCAAGGCCGCCGACGACGCGGTGACCAAGAAGCACCCCGGCATCAAGATCAAGCACGAGTACTACGGCTGGCCGGACAAGAACACCAAGCTCGACGCGGTGCTCGCGACCGACAAGGCCCCGGACGTTGTCGAGATGGGCAACTCCGAGATGATCAGCTACATGGCCAAGGGTGCCTTCGCCGAGGTCGACCCGTCGAAGTTCGAGAACTCCGACAAGTGGCTCGACGCCCTCAAGGACTCGGTCACCTACAACGGCAAGACCTACGGTGTCCCCTACTACGCCGGTGGCCGCGTGGGCACCTGGCGCAAGGATGTCGCCGCCGAGGCGGGCGTCAAGGCCGCCCCGAAGACCTGGGCCGAGCTGACCGCCGCGCTCGACGCCATCCAGCAGAAGAAGGGCGACAAGTTCAGCGCCTGGTACCAGCCGTCGCCGGACTGGTACGCCGCGATGTCCTTCGTCTACGACGCCGGCGGCTCCATCGCCAAGCAGGACGGCGAGACCTGGAAGTCGAACCTCTCCTCGGCCGAGTCCCTCAAGGGCCTCACCGAGTACAAGAACATCGTCGACAAGTACATGCACGGCGACAAGACGAAGGACGAGGCCGACCGCCCCGTCGTCTTCGGCCAGGGCAAGTCCGCGACGATCTTCGCCGCCGGCTGGGAGGGCGCCACCGCCGCCGACCCGAAGACCGACAAGGTCGGCGGGCTGAAGGACAAGCTCGAGAACTTCGTGATGCCCGGCCCGTCCGGCAAGAACCTCCCGGTCTTCCTCGGCGGTTCGGACCTGGCCGTCCCGGTCAAGTCCAAGGCGCAGGACGTCGCCGCCGAGTGGATCGCCGCCTTCACCGGCTCCGAGGGCCAGAAGGGCCTCGTCGCCAAGGGCAACCTGCCCAACAACAAGGCGGACCTCGCGCCGCTGAAGAGCGACCCGGCCACCGCCGTCCCGGCGACCGCCGCCGAGTCCAGCTGGTTCGTCCCGACCGCCCCCGGCTGGGGCCAGGTCGAGAAGGGCCAGATCCTCAAGACGATGCTCATCGAGATCGCCAACGGCAAGAAGCCGGTCGAGCAGGCCGCCAAGGACGCCGACGCCGCGATCGACAAGGTCATCAACACCAAGTGACCTGATGTCGCAGGGCCCCGCCGATCCGGCGGGGCCCTGCCGCCCGTATCACGAGAGGGATCGCTGAGGAGCACGGGATGAGTGCCGCTGACACAACCACCGCGAAGGTGCCGCCGGTGCGGCAATCGCCCCCATCGGGCTCCGGGGCCTCGGGCCCGGCCCCTCAGGGCGGCAAGAGGAAAGGCGGGGCGGGCATCCCCTGGCTGCTCCTCGCCCCCTGTCTGATCGTGCTGATCCTGGTGCTCGGCTATCCGCTGGTGCGCCTGGTCACCCTCTCGTTCCAGCACTTCGGCCAGCCCCAGCTCTGGGGCTTCCAGGAAGCCGAGTCGGCCGGCTTCGACAACTTCACCGCGATCCTCGGCGACGGCGAGTTCTGGGCCGTCGTCCTGCGCACGGTGATCTTCGCGGCCGGCGCCGTGATCGTCACCATGGTGCTCGGCATGCTGATCGCGCTGCTCCTCCAGCGCGTCTCCGGCTGGGTCAAGGCCCTGATCAACATCGTGCTGGTGGCCAGCTGGGGCATGCCGATCATCGTCTCCACCGCCATCTTCAAGTGGCTCTTCGACGCCGACTACGGCGTGCTCAACTGGATGCTCAGCAGGCTCCCGGGCGTTGACATGATCGGCCACAACTGGTTCGCCAGCGGCCCGCAGGGCCTGGCCGTGATCATGCTCCTGGTGGTCTGGGGCGCCGTGCCCTTCGTCGTCATCACCCTGAGCGCCGGCCTCACCCAGGTGCCCAAGGAGCTGGAGGAGGCCGCCCGCCTCGACGGCGCCGGCGCGATCGGTGTCTTCCGCTACGTCACCCTGCCCATCCTCAAGCCGATCATCGTGATGCTCACGACACTGTCGGTCATCTGGGACATGGGTGTCTTCCCGCAGGTCTACGTGATGCGCAACGGGCACCCCGAGGCCGAGTTCCAGCTCCTCACCACGTACTCCTTCGACAAGGCGTTCGTCGTCAACGACTACGGCACCGGCTCCGCGATCGCCGTCGTCACCGTGCTGCTGCTGCTCGGAGTCGTGGCGGTGTACATGCGCCAGATGCTCAAGATCGGAGATGTCGAGTGAGCGTCACCAAGGCACCCGCCGAGGTCCCCGCCGTCGCCAAGGCACCCGCCGCCTCGCGTCCGCACCCGCGCAAGCCGCGCAAGACCAAGGCCGGCTGGAACCTGCTCGGCCTGCTTCTCTTCGTCACCCTCGGCTTCCCCGTCTACTGGATGCTCAACACGGCCTTCAAGCCGGCCAAGGACGCGATCGACCCCGACCCGCACTTCTTCCCGTCCACCTTCACGCTGGAGAACTTCCGGCGCGCGCTGGACATCGCGGACTTCTGGGGCCCGGTCGGGCGCAGCCTCGTCGTGTCGGCCGTCGTGGTCGTCATCGGCATCGCGGTCGGCCTGCTCGCCGCCCTCGCCATCTCGCGCTTCGCCTTCCGCGGCCGCAAGATCGTCATCGTCGGCATCCTCGCCGTCCAGATGGTCCCGCTCGTCGCGATGATCATCCCGGTCTTCCTGCTGCTCAACGACCTCGGTCAGTACGACAAGCTCACCGGCCTGATCATCACGTACCTGACCTTCATCCTGCCCTTCACGGTGTGGACGCTGCGCGGATTCATCGTCAACATCCCCAAGGAGCTGGAGGAGGCCGCCCAGGTCGACGGCTGCACGCCGACCGGCGCGTTCCTCCGGGTGGTCTTCCCGCTGCTCGCCCCGGGCATGGTCGCCACCTCCGTCTACGGCTTCATCCAGGCGTGGAACGAGTACCTCTACGCGCTGATGCTGATGAGCCAGCAGAACCAGACGGCCACCGTCTGGCTGTCCAACTTCATCACCAAGAACGGCACCGAGTACGCCCCCATGATGGCCGGCTCGACCATGATGGCCGTCCCCATCGTGATCCTCTTCCTCATCGTCCAGCGCAAGATGGCCGCCGGTCTGACGGCCGGCGCGGTGAAGGGATAACGGCGCCCCATGACCACTCTCGTACGCGGTGCGGACACCCTGACCCGTGACGCGCTCACGGTGCTCCAGCCCGGATTCGTCGGCACCACCGCCCCCGACTGGCTGCTCCGCCGCATCGGCGAGGGCCTGTCCTCCGTCGGCCTCTTCGGACGCAACGTCGTCGGCCCCGAGCAGCTCGCCGCGCTCACGGCGCGGCTGCGCGCCGAACGCGACGACGTGCTCGTCGCGATCGACGAGGAGGGCGGCGACGTCACCCGCCTGGAGGTCAACGAGGGTTCCTCGTTCCCCGGCAACTACGCCCTCGGCCACGTCGACGACGTCGAGCTGACCCGGGCCGTGGCCCACGAGCTCGGCCGCCGGCTCGCCGTCTGCGGCATCGACCTCAACTGGGCGCCGTCCGCCGACGTCAACTCCAACGCCGACAACCCGGTCATCGGGGTCCGCTCCTTCGGCGCCGACCCCGAGCTGGTCGCCCGGCACACGGTGGCCTACGTCGACGGCCTTCAGGCCGCCGGTGTCGCCGCCTGCACCAAGCACTTCCCGGGCCACGGCGACACCAGCGTCGACTCGCACGACGCGCTGCCCCGGATCGACGTGGACGCGGCCACCCTGCACGCGCGGGAGCTGCGGCCTTTCCGGGCCGCCGTCGACGCCGGTACCAAAGCGGTCATGAGCGCGCATATCCTGCTTCCCGCGCTCGATCCGGAGCACCCGGCCACCCTGAGCCCGCGGATCCTCACCGGTCTGCTGCGCCGGGAGCTGGGCTTCGACGGGCTGATCGTCACCGACGGCATGGAGATGCGGGCCGTGGCGGCGACGTACGGCATCGAGCGCGGATCCGTCCTCGCGATCGCCGCGGGCGCCGACGCCATCTGCGTCGGCGGCGGGCTGTCCGACGAGGACACCGTGCTGCGGCTGCGCGACGCGCTGGTGACCGCCGTACGGACCGGTGAACTGCCCGAGGAGCGGCTGGCCGACGCCGCCGAGCGCGTCCGCGCGCTGGCGGCCTGGACCCAGGCGCACCGGGCCAGGGGGGCCGCTCCGGAGCCGGGCGCGGCGCCACAGGAGGGGACCGCGCCCGGCGCCGGCGCCGAGGTCGGACTCGTCGCGGCCCGCCGGGCCCTGACGGTCACCCCGGGAGCGGCGCCGTTCGCGCCGCTCACCGAGGCTCCGTACGTGGCCTCCTTCACGCCCGTCGCCAACTTCGCGGTCGGCGACGAGACCCCCTGGGGCGTCGCCGCCGAGCTGGACCGGCTGCTTCCGGGCACCAGGGCCGGCTCGTACGGGACCGACGCCACGGTGGACGGCGTCCTGACGGCGGCCGGGGAGCGGCGCGTCGTCGCGGTCGTCCGCGATCTCCACCGCCACCCGTGGATGTCCGCCGTCCTGGACGCCCTGCTCGCGGCCCGCCCGGACACCGTGGTGGTGGAGATGGGGCTGAACGAGTCGGAGCCGCGCGGCGCCCTGCACGTCGCCACCCACGGCGCCGCCCGCGTCTGCGGCCGCGCCGCGGCGGAGGCGATCACCGGCCGCTGAGGCCGTCGCTCCGTCCTCCGACGAGGCATAGGCCGAGGCCCGGCACCTGGATCAGGTGCCGGGCCTTCGGCATATGCCTCGTCGGGGTCGCCGGTGAGGCTCAGATGCCCTGCCAGGCGGGCTTGTTCGCGAAGGTGTGGCGGAAGTAGTCCGCGAGCTTCAGCTTGGAGGCGGCGGCCTCGTCCACGACGACGGTCGCGTGCGGGTGCAGCTGGAGCGCGGAGGCCGGCACGAGCGCGGCGACCGGGCCCTCGACCGTCTGCGCCACGGCCTCGGCCTTGCCCTCGCCGGTGGCGAGCAGCACCAGGTGGCGGGCCTCCAGGATGGTGCCGATGCCCTGGGTGATCACGTGGTGCGGCACCTGCTCGATGTCGTCGAAGAAGCGCGCGTTGTCGACCCGGGTCTGCTCGGTGAGCGTCTTGATCCGGGTCCGGGAGGCGAGCGAGGAGCAGGGTTCGTTGAAGCCGATGTGCCCGTCGGTGCCGATGCCCAGGATCTGGAGGTCGACGCCGCCGGCCTCGGCGAGTGCCTTGTCGTACGCCTCGCAGGCCGCCTGGACGTCCTCGGCCGAGCCGTCCGGGCCCATGAACTGGTCCGCGGAGAGGCCGAGCGGCTCGACGACCTGGCGCAGCACGGTCGAGCGGTACGACTCCGGGTGCCCGGCGGGCAGGCCCACGTACTCGTCGAGCTGGGCTATCCGGGCGCGGGACGCGTCCACGGAGCCGTCCCGGACCCGGGCGGTCAGGGCGTCGTAGATGGGCAGCGGGGTCGAACCGGTGGCCACGCCGAGCAGCGCGTCGGGCTTGCGGCGCAGGAGGCCGGCGATGCCGTCCGCGATCAGTTCGCCGCCCGCCTTGGCGTCCTTGACGATGACAACTTCCACGCTGTGCCTGCCGATCTGATCAGGGGCTGGTGAGGACCGATGTGGTATAGACCAATCTTCCTCAAATCTAGCAGAGCGGGGGCCGTTTGTGCGGGTCCCGTACGGGCCTTGCGGGAGGCGGGAAGAGGCTCTTTCATCGTCTGTCCCACGGGCCCCGGCGGCCACTCGGAAGGAGGGGCCGGGGGCGGGCCGCGGCGGCGGGAGGAGGCGCGGGTGGGGCGCGGGGGAGGGCCCGGGAGGGGCGCGGAGGCCGGGGCCGAAAAGAGGCCCGGAAGCGGTCCGGGAAGAGGTCCGGAAAACCCGCGGGCCGCGGCGCCCGACGGGACCCTCAGCCCGTCCGGCACCGCAGCCCGGAGTTGCCCGGCCGTGGGTGTGCGGTCCCCGGCCGTGTGGAGGCCTCGGCGCGGTCAGGGCAGAGAGCGCCGGGTGCCTCGTCCATCCTCCTGTGCGGGGAGGATGGAGGCTTGCGGAAATCATTGTGGACTAGACCATTCTCGGCTGTCCATGCGTGTGAACGATCGTTTCCGCGCCCCCCATACTCCACCACGGATGCCCGGAGATCCAGGTTCACCGGCCCTTGAATCCACGGGTACGCTCGCACCCGTGCCCTCCATGAACGACCTCGTACGCCAGCACACCGCCCTCGGTGAGTCCGACCTCGAATGGCTCCACCTGCTGGTCTCGGAGTGGCAGCTGCTCTCCGACCTCTCCTTCGCCGACCTGGTCCTGTGGGTGCCCACCCGCGACGGCACCCGGTACGTCTCCGTCGCCCAGATGCGACCCAACACCGGACCGACCTCCTACCAGGACGACATGGTCGGCCATCTGGTCCCGCGCGGCCGCCGCCCGCTCCTCGACGCGGCGCTCGACGAGGGCCGGATCGTGCGCGAGGGCGACCCCGAGTGGCGCGAGGAGGTCCCGGTCCGGGTCGAGTCCATCCCCGTACGCCGCGAGGGCCGCGTCCTCGGCGTCATCGCCCGCAACACCAACCTGCTCACCGTGCGGACCCCGTCCCGTCTGGAGCTCACCTACCTCCAGTCCGCGTCCGACCTCGCGCAGATGATCGCCGCCGGCGCGTTCCCCTTCCCCGGCGAGCAGGTCGACATGGACTCCTCGCCCCGGGCCGGCGACGGGCTGATGCGCCTCGACGCCGACGGTGTCGTCCAGTACGCCTCGCCCAACGCCCTCTCCGCGTACCACCGGCTCGGCCTCGCCGCCGACCTGGTCGGCCAGGACCTCGGCCAGATCACCGCCGAGCTGGCCCCGTCCCGCGGCCCGGTCGACGAGGCCCTGGTCAAGATGGCCTCCGGCTACGCCCCGCGGGAGTTCGAGGTCGAGGGCGACGACGGCGTGATCCAGCTGCGCGCCATCCCGCTCAAGCCCAAGGGCCCCCGCATCGGTTCGCTCGTCCTGCTCCGGGATGTCACCGAACTGCGTCGCCGCGAGCGCGAGTTGATCACCAAGGACGCGACGATCCGGGAGATCCACCACCGGGTCAAGAACAACCTCCAGACGGTGGCGGCGCTGCTGCGGCTCCAGGCCCGCCGGATGGACTCCGAGCGGGGGCGCGAGGCACTCAACGAGGCGGTACGGCGCGTCGGTTCGATCGCCATCGTCCATGAGACGCTGTCCCAGAATCTGGACGAGCGGGTCGAGTTCGACGAGATCGCCGACCGGGTGATCTCGATGGTCGCGGAGATCTCCCCGGGCAAGGTCATCTGCCGGCGCAACGGCCGCTTCGGCATCCTGGACGCCGAGGTCGCCACCCCGCTGTCCATGGTGCTCACCGAGATCCTCCAGAACGCGCTGGAACACGCCTTCGCGCCGGGGGAGCAGGGCACCGTCGAGGTCACCGCCGTCCGCGGCGACTCCCGGCCGGCCTCCCGACTGCTGATCACCGTGAAGGACGACGGCCGCGGGCTGCCCGAGGGCTTCGATCCGCAGCGGGCCGGAAATCTCGGCCTCCAGATCGTCCGCACCCTGGTGGAGGGCGAACTCGGCGGCAGCTTCGACATGCAGCCGGGCGCGGAGGGCGGTACCCGTGTGGTGCTCGACATTCCCGTCCATCCGCAGAAATAGACGAACCGTCAGTCTTTCCTTGGTCTTTTCCAACAGCCTTATGGGAAAAGGCCGTTCGAAGGTGATCTTTGAAGTGCTTTCGAAGGCGTTCGGGCCGCCGGGCGGTGGATCACATAAAAACGGACGTGTCGCGGACACAGCAGCGAGCCCCGAACCGAATGAATCGGCTCGGGGCTCGAATGCTGTGGGTTACTGCGCGCGCTGCGGCTCAAGGGGCGGTGATTGCGCACACGATGTGCGCGCCGCCGACCTCAGTCCGTAACGGGTGGCTCAGGCGCTGGCGTTGCGCGCCCGGTTGCGGGCGGCGCGGCGCTTCATCGCGCGGCGCTCGTCCTCGCTGAGGCCACCCCAGACGCCGGAGTCCTGGCCGGACTCGAGCGCCCACTGCAGGCACTGCTCCATGACGGGGCAGCGGCGGCAGACGGCCTTGGCTTCCTCGATCTGCAGCAGCGCAGGACCGGTGTTGCCGATGGGGAAGAACAGCTCGGGGTCTTCCTCACGACAAACGGCGTTGTGACGCCAGTCCATGGCTGCTACCTCTCTTGGTGCTACTTGCAGGATGCTTGTGAATGTGAACGCTTTCACGAATCCCTCGACAAGGGAAGGGCCGACTGCCAGGTGAACTGGTGTGGTCCTGAGTTTGAGGAGGGGTTCTGGCTTTCAGTGGAGGCTGGTCTTGCGAGCCGTCCCGATCGCCAAGAAGAGACTCGCAAACCTCGGCAGCGGATACAACCCCTTCTGGAAAGTTTTTTTGGAATCCTCGGTGTCGGCTCCGTCACAGCCGTACATCTAGGGGGTGGATGGCAGCCTAAACGTTCGAGTGGAAGGACTTTCGGTCCTTCTGGTCACACAATCACACGCAGTGCACGGCGTACGCCTGTGAACGTCACGCTCGTACGCAGTCCGAGGTGGTCTCCGTCCATCTGGAGGGGGAGCGGCACCTTCGAATGCAAGGTGAAGTCGGTGAGGTCGTGCAGGGATATCGCGTGCTTGCCGCGCGGCCCGCGCTCCGGGGTCGACGTGAGCAGCTGGGTGCCGATCCGGGCCACCGACGCGGTCGACAGCCGGCTCAGTCCGAGCACGTCGAGCGCCGTGTCGAAGGACGCCTCCGGAGAGGCGTATACCGGACGGTTCCCCAGGTAGGTCCAGGGGGAGGTGTTGCAGATGATCGCGAGGACGAGATCCTCCACCGGATTTTCACCCGGGCGCTCCAGGGTGATCGTCCCATGCCGGCGGTTCCGCTCGCCCAGGAGCTGACGCATCACCTGACGCACATAGAGCGCGTGCGTCGAACGCTTGCCGCGTTCGCGCTGCTGTTCGACCCGGCCGATCACGCTCGCGTCGAAACCGAGCCCCGCGCAGAAGGTGAACCAGCGCTCCGGCACCGCCTCGTCCTCGGTGCCCGGCGTCCCGGACGCGAGCCCGAGGCTGACCGTCCGGGTGCGCCGCTCGCGCAGCGCGTCGAGCAGGGCGCCGGTGGCCTCGACGGCGTCGTTCGGCAGACCGAGCGCCCGCGCGAAGACGTTGGTGGAACCGCCCGGCACCACCGCGAGCCCCGGCAGCCGCTCCGGGTCGGGCCCGCCGTGCAGCAGCCCGTTCACCACCTCGTTGACCGTGCCGTCGCCGCCGAGCGCGACCACGAGGTCGATGTCGTCCGACTCCGCGGCCTTGCGGCCCAGGTCACGGGCGTGTCCGCGGTACTCGGTGGTCACCGCGTCCAGCTTCATCTCGCTGGCCAGCGCGTGGATCAGCACGTCACGGGTGCGCGCACTGGTGGTGGTTGCTGCCGGGTTGACCACGAGAAGCGCGCGCATGACCGCCAGCGTACCTACCCGGCGGTACACGGGCCCACTCCGGTGCCGGACCCGCTCCGGCTACCCTGCCTGGTATGAGCAGTGCCGACAAGCGCAGTACGGAGCGGGGCGCGCGGCCCGCGAACCAGGGCTCCGACCAGGGCGCCGACCAGGGCCGGGACCAGGGTCCGCGGCCCGGGCGGCTCACCGCCGCCGCCGCGGTGGCCGGCCTTGAGGCCCTCGCCCTCCTGGCGGGCGGCCTCTACCTCCTGGTGACGACTCTCACCGGCGATCCCGGGGATCCGACCTCCGCCCTGATGGGCGCGGTCACCCTGATCGCGCTCGGGCTGATCCCGTTCGCCGCCGCCCGCGGACTGCTGCTGCGGCGCTCCTGGAGCCGCGGCCCCGCGGTGATCACCCAGATCCTGGCGCTGCCCGTCGCCTGGCAGCTGCTCCAGGCCGACAGCCTCATGATCCCGGCGGGCATCGTCCTGGCCGTGATCGCCGTGACCGGACTCGTCCTCCTCACGAGCCCCACCACCACCGAGGCGCTCGGCATCAGGCGCCCCGGCCAGGACGCTTCGTAACCGCGTCACCACCGTCATATGCCAGGACCCGCCGTCGGGAGCCGTGTGCTCCGGCGGCGGGTCCTGGCATATGACCGGTGTACGAGGTGCGGGGACGTCCCGTGCTCACTCCTCCACGAGGAGCTTGTCCCGCAGCTGCGCGAGGGTGCGCGCGAGCAGCCGGGACACGTGCATCTGCGAGATGCCGACCTCCTGCGCGATCTGCGACTGTGTCATGTTCCCGAAGAAACGCAGCAGCAGGATCCGCTTCTCCCGGGGCGGCAGGTCCTCCAGGAGCGGCTTGAGGGACTCCCGGTACTCGACCCCCTCAAGGGCCTCGTCCTCCGCGCCCAGGGTGTCCGCGACCGCCGGCGACTCGTCGTCCGTGTCCGGCACGTCCAGGGAGAGCGTCGAGTAGGCGTTCGCCGACTCCAGCCCCTCCAGGACCTCCTCCTCGGAGATCCCGAGCCGTTCCGCCAGCTCGTGCACCGTCGGTGAGCGCCCGTGCTGCTGGGACAGCTCCGCGGTCGCCGTCGTCAGCGAGAGCCGCAGCTCCTGGAGCCGGCGCGGCACCCGTACCGCCCAGCCCTTGTCGCGGAAGTGCCGCTTGATCTCGCCGACCACCGTCGGGGTCGCGTACGTGGAGAACTCCACCCCGCGGTCCGGGTCGAACCGGTCCACCGACTTGATCAGGCCGATCGTCGCCACCTGGGTCAGGTCGTCGAGCGGCTCGCCCCGGTTGCGGAAGCGCCGGGCCAGGTGCTCCACCAGCGGCAGATGCATCCGGACCAGCCGGTCGCGCAGCTCGGCGCGCTCGGGGGAGCCCTCCGGCAGGTCGCGCAGCTCGACGAAGAGGGCCCGGGCCCCGCTGCGGTCGTGCGGATCGGCGGCCTTGTGACCCGCCGCGTGCCCGGCCCGGTCCTCGGCGGTTTCTCCGGCGTGCTCGTCGCGGCCCGCGTCGGCCGCGCGCTCGCTCTCGTGGCCGCCCGGGGCGGACGGTTCCTTCGGCGCCGCGCCGTGCTGCTCGTGCTCGCTCATCTGGTCCGCCTGCTCCGCGTGATCCGTAGCGACCTCGTCGGCCCCGGCCTCCGGACGCGGCCGTGCCTGCTGTTCAGGGACGCCGGCCGTCGCCTCCCCGTTCCTCACGCCGGGCCTGGCCCCGCGCCGCGCTGTTTGTACAGGCTGATGGAGACCGTCCGGTCGTCGGCCACGGTCGACTCCACCTTCCCGGCGAGCGCCGAGAGCACCGTCCACGCGAAGGTGTCCCGCTCCGGCGCCCGGCCGTCCGTCGTCGGAGCCGAGACGGTGACGTCGAGCGAGTCGTCGATCAATCGGAACACGCAGCTCAGTACCGACCCCGGCACCGCCTGCTGCAGCAGGATCGCGCACGCCTCGTCGACGGCGATCCGAAGGTCCTCGATCTCGTCGAGGGTGAAGTCCAAACGTGCCGCGAGACCGGCCGTGGCCGTACGCAGCACCGACAGGTAGGCACCCGCAGCGGGCAGCCGGACTTCCACGAAGTCCTGGGTCCCGGGCTCGCCTGCGATCTGGGACACCCTCACCTCCAAGGTGGCACATGCTCTTTCGGGGTCCGGGGAGGAGCTCTCCGGACCGGGGGCGGTACGCGGTGGTCGCGCAGTCCGCCGAGACGCTATCGCGATCCTTCCCGCCGTGTCGCCAGGGGTCCGGAAGGACCGCCTCCACTCGGCGGCCGCGGGAGAATCCGCGGAGGGGTGACGTACCCAGCCCTCAGACGATCGAACCGTCCACGAAGCACCAGCGCCAGTGTTCGCCCGGTTCGAACGTACGCATCACGGGGTGCCCGGTGGCGCCGAAGTGCGCGGTCGCGTGCCGCCCCGCCGAGGAGTCGCAGCACCCCACGTGCCCACAGCTCAGACAGAGCCGCAGCTGGACCGGGTGCGTGCCCTCGGCCAGACACTCGGGGCAGGTGGGGTTCAGCGGCTCCGGAACCGGGCGCGGCAGTTCGGCAATATGCGGGCACTCGCTCATGGTCGCCAGGTTACGTTGTGGCACGAGGGGCGTACGCGACCCGCGGAAGCCCGTGACGGGACCCGACGGGACCGACAAGGACGCGACGGCCGGGGAGACGAGGGCGGGCAGGCATGGACGCGTTGCAACTGGTGGCACTGGTCGCGGCGAGCGCCGCCGTCGCGGGCTTCGCCCGCCGGACCCCGGTGCCCGCGCCGCTGCTCCTGGTCGCGGTCGGGCTCGTCGCCTCGTACGTGCCGGGCGTCCCGGACTACACCCTCGACCCGCACATCGTGCTGCCGCTGATCCTGCCGCCGCTGCTCTACACGGCCGCGGTCGAGTCCTCGTACCTCGATCTGCGCGCGAACATCCGGCCCGTCGCCCTGCTCTCCGTCGGCTACGTGCTCTTCGCGACGGTCGCGGTGGGCTGGCTCGCGTACGCCCTCGTGCCCGATCTGCCGCTGACCGCCGCGCTGGTGCTCGGCGCGGTCGTGGCCCCGCCGGACGCGGTCGCCGCCACCGCCATCGCCCGCAAGCTCGGGCTGCCTGGCCGGATCACCACCATCCTCCAGGGCGAGTCCCTGGTGAACGACGCCACCGCCATCACCGCGTACAAGGTCGCCCTCGCCGCCGCGGTGGGGGAGGGCATCAGCTGGGCGGGCGGGCTCGGCGAGTTCGCGCTCGCGGCGGTCGGCGGCATCGGCGTCGGTCTGATCCTCATGGTGCCGATCCACTGGCTGCGCCGGCATCTGCGCGAGGCGCTGCTCCAGAACACGCTGTCGCTGCTCATCCCCTTCGTGGCCTATGCCGCGGCCGAGGAGGTCGGCGCCTCCGGAGTCCTCGCGGTCGTGGTGGTCGGCCTCTTCCTGGGGCACCGGGCCTGGCAGGTCGACTTCGCCACCCGGCTCCAGGAGGAGGCGGTGTGGAAGATGGTCGCCTTCGTCCTGGAGTCCGCCGTCTTCGCGCTGATCGGCCTCCAGCTGCCGTACGTGGTGCAGGGCCTCGGCCCGTACGGGATCGGGGAGGCCGCCGGGTACGCGGCCGGGGTGTTCGTCTTCGTGGTCGTGGTGCGCTTCGTCTGGGTCTTCCCCGCCACCTTCCTGCCCCGGTGGCTGTCCGTCCGGATCAAGGAGCGGGAACCGGAGGTGGGCTGGCAGGCGCCGGTGGTCGTCGGCTGGGCCGGGATGCGCGGGGTGGTCTCGCTGGCCATCGCGTTCTCCATCCCGGTCGTGGTGAACGGCGGCGAGCCGTTCCCGGCCCGCAACCTGGTGCTCTTCCTGACCTTCACCACGGTCATCGGCACCCTCGTCGTCCAGGGCCTGACCCTGCCGCCGCTCATCCGGGTCCTGAGACTGCCCGGGCGTGACCGCTACCAGGAGACCCTGGTCGAGGCGCAGGCCCAGAGCGAGGCGTCCCAGGCCGCCGAGGAGCGGCTGGCGGTCCTGCTGGAGGACGAGCGCAACGTCCTGCCGGGGCCGCTGGCCGACCGGCTCCGTACGGTCATGGAACGGCGCCGCAACGCCGTCTGGGAGCGGCTCGGCGCGGTCAACGAGCTCACCGGCGAGACCGCCGACGACACCTACCGGCGGCTGGCCCGCGAGATGCTCGACACCGAGCGCGAGGTCTTCGTACGGATGCGCGACGCCCGGCGGATCGACGACGAGATGATGCGCACGCTGCTGCGCCGGCTCGACCTGGAGGAGGCGGCGGCCTACCGGGAGACGGACTGAGGCGCGGAGCCGGACCCGGATTCGGGGCCGCGGCCGGTGGGCTCCGGCGCGCCCGTGATCACGGCGGCGATCCGGGTGCCGGGGGCGAAGACGCCCTCGGCGGCCAGCGTCACCACCCCGTGCAGCATTTTGGCCACATACAGTCGTTCGATGGCGAGTGTGCGCCATGGACCATGCCGCTCTTCGAAATCCTGTGCGAAAGCGTCGAGTTCCGGGGTGGTACGGGCGTAGCCGCCGCAGTGGAAGCGCTCGTCGAGCCACCAGTCGCCGCGCGGGCCGCCGAACGCCGTCTCCTGGAGCGCCCGGACCTCCGCGCCGAGGAAGCCGCCCTTGAGGACCGGGACGCCGAGCGCCCGCTGCCCCGGGGCGAGTCCGGCCGCGAGGCCCGCCAGGGTGCCGCCGGTGCCCACCGCGACGGCCGCCACGTCGGCTTGCCCCGCCAGCTCGCGGCCGAGTTCCACGCAGCCCTGGACGGCGAGGGAGTTGCTGCCGCCCTCCGGGACGACGTACGTCCGCGGCGGGGCGCCGGCCAGCGCGAGCAGTCGGGCCAGGGCCTCGGGCCGGTGCTTCTCGCGGTACGTGGCGCGGTCGGCGAACACCAGCCGCATGCCGTCGGCGGCGCACCGCGCGAGCGACGGGTTCAGCGGCCGGCCGGCCAGCTCGTCGCCCCGGACGACGCCGATCGTGGCGAAACCGAGGAGCCGGCCGGCGGCGGCCGTGGCCCGCAGGTGGTTGGAGTACGCGCCGCCGAAGGTGAGCACCGGGCGTCCCGCGGCGGCGCGGAGGTTGGGCGCGAGCTTGCGCCACTTGTTGCCGGGCAGGTCGGGATGGATCAGGTCGTCCCGCTTGAGCAGCAGGGACAGTCCGTACCGGGTGAAGCGCTCGTCCTCCACCGGCTCCAGAGGGGACGGGAGCCGGGGCCGCAGGCGGGCGGGATCGAACGCGTTCACCCGGACATTGTCGCCGGTCGGAATGCCGGTCGGAACAGCGGCCGGAACGGAGGTCGGAGCGTCGGGCGCGGGGGTCCGGGACCCGGTCAGCGCAGCAGTTCCGCGACCCGCTCCCGCATCGACGCCATGGTGAAGCCGCGCGGATCCACCTTGCCGGGCTGCCATTCCAGGTGGCCGATGACCGAGCGCTGGTTCCAGCCGTGCGCCCGGCAGACCGCCGCCGCGGCCTTCGCGATGGCGTCGAGCTGCACCTTGGGCCAGGGGTCCTTGCCGTCGCCCAGGTTCTCGCACTCGAATCCGTAGAAGTAGCGGTTGCCGTCGGTGGTGGCCTCGTTGTCCGGCGGGAGGCCCTGTTCGGCGATGACCGCGCGCAGGACGTCGGCGTCGCCGGCGCCCGCGTGGTTGGCCCGGCCGTAGCCGACCAGATGGACCGTGCCGTCCTTGGCGATCACGCCGTGGCACAGCGGCCCCGGCAGGGACGCGTAGCCGTCCCGGCAGATGCGGACGGTGCCGTCGATGCCCTGGGTGACGGTGTGGTGGATCATCACGCCGTGCACGGGACCCCAGGGACCCTTGGTGTTGCGGTTGTGGTGACTCCAGTCGCCGACCTCGACGACCGTCAGACCTTCGTCGCGCAGTGCGGAGAGGAAGCGGCTCGCGGACATGGGTGTGGCCATGACCGGCTCCTTTCAGGCCAGGCACGCGAGTGTGCGATGCCTCTTCCGGAGTACCGGAGGGCCGAGCTCCGTTGCCATCTGTTCGGGCGGTGTGCGAGCCGATCCGGACAGGGTGCAGCTGGTTCGCGGCCGGATCGTGCGGGGCTCGTCCCCGCGGTGCGCGCCCGTACGGGTGACCCGTATGGGTGCATTACGGAGCGGGCGGGGGTGGAAGGCGCGCGCTCTGCCCCGATCGGGTGTCTTTCACACCCACTCTTTTGTGTAATGGTGCGCACACGGTCCGTGCTGAAAGGCTTCCTCTCTCGCAGATGTGTCGTACGAGAGGGAGTTCCATGTCCGTTGGTTCGGTTGACGGCGGGATCCGCGCGGATCAGACCGCACCGCAGCAGAGTCTCGGCACCGCCGCCGCGCGGAACCTCGCCAGCACCACCAAGTCGGCCCCGCAGATGCAGGAGATCACCTCCCGCTGGCTGCTGCGGACGCTGCCGTGGGTACAGGTGAACGGTGGTGCGTACCGGGTGAACCGGAGGCTCAGCTACGCGGTCGGCGACGGCCGGGTCACCTTCGTGCAGACCGGTGGGCGGGTCGCCGTCATCCCCGCCGAACTCGGCGAACTCCCCGCCCTGCGCGGCTTCGACGACGCGGCCGTCCTCGACGAACTGGCGGCCCGCTGCCGTCAGCGCGACTACGCGGCGGGCGAGGTCATCGCCACCCGCGGCGAGTCCGCCGACCGGGTCCACCTGCTCGCGCACGGCAAGGTCGAGCGGGTCGGCGAGGGTCCGTACGAAGAGGAAACGATCCTCGGAGTCCTCGCCGACGGCGCCTACTTCGGCGAGGACGCGCTCACCGACGCGGACGCCACCTGGAAGTGGACCGCCCGGGCCGCCACCGCGGTCACGGTCCTGGAACTCACCCGCACCGAGGTGCTGAACCTCGCCGAGCGGGCCGGCAGCCTGGCCGGTCGGCTCGCGGAGTTCGCCGCGCTGCCCCAGCGGCCCGCCAACGCCTACGGCGAGGCGGCCATCGACCTGTCCGCCGGCCATGTCGGCGAGGCCGTCATCCCGCACGCCTTCGTGGACTACGAGGCGTCCCCGCGGGAGTACGAGCTGAGCCTCGCCCAGACCGTCCTGAAGGTCCACACGCGCGTGGCCGACCTCTACAACCACCCGATGAACCAGACCGAGCAGCAGCTGCGGCTCACGGTCGAGGCGCTGCGCGAGCGCCAGGAGAACGAGCTGGTCAACAACCAAGAGTTCGGCCTCCTCGCCAACTGCGACTACGGCCAGCGCGTCCAGCCGCACGACGGCGTGCCCGGCCCGGACGACCTGGACGAGCTGCTCTCCCTGCGCCGGAACTCCCGGCTGTTCCTGGCCCATCCGCTGGCCATCGCCGCCTTCGGGCGCGAGCTCAGCCGGCGCGGGCTGGTCCCCGGCTCGATCGACGTCGACGGCACCCGGATCACCACCTGGCGCGGGGTGCCGATCTTCCCGTGCGACAAGATCCCGGTCACCGACAACGGCACCACCTCGATCCTCGCCATGCGTACGGGCGAGTCCGACCAGGGCGTGATCGGTCTGCACCAGACCGGTCTCCCGGACGAGATCGAGGCCGGCCTGTCCTGCCGCTTCATGGGCATCGACGAGCAGGCGATCATCTCCTACCTGGTCACGGCCTACTTCTCGGCCGCCGTCCTCGTCCCCGACGCCCTCGGCGTCCTGGAGAACGTGGAGATCGGCCGCCGGCACTGAGCCGCGCGCCGCGCGCCGGGCGGGGGCACCGCCGAACCGCCCCCGCCCCCGCCCCGGCGCCCGCCCGCTCCTGCCCGCCCGTGCCGTGACGAAGGTGACTGCGAACAACATGACCACGATCAGCGTCGACGCCGCGACGACCGGGGAACGGAGCGCCCTGCTGCTCCTGGACCGGGTGCGCGGCGTCGTCGGCCCCCGGCTGCGCGAGGCCGTCGACACCCTGCCCGGCGAGCTGCGGCGCATCGCCGCGTACCACTTCGGCTGGGAGGAGGCCGACGGCGGCCCGGCCGCCGGACCGGCCGGCAAGGCCATCCGGCCCGCCCTGGTGCTCGCCGCCGCGCGGGCTCTCGGCGGCGACCCGGACCCGGCGGTGGGGGCCGCCGCCGCGGTGGAGCTGGCGCACAACTTCACCCTGCTCCACGACGACATCGTCGACGAGGACCCGACCCGGCGGCACCGGCCCACCGCCTGGGCGGTGTTCGGCCTCGCCGACGCGCTGCTCGCGGGCGACGCGATGTCCGCGCTCGCGCTGCGGCTGCTCGCCGAGGACTCCCATCCGGCGGCCGCGCCGGCGCTGGCCCGGCTCGCCGACTGCGTCGTCGAGCTGTGCGCGGGCCAGCAGACGGACTGCGCCCTGGAGCGCCGCCCGCCGCACGAGGTCTCCGTCGCCGAGGTGACGGTGATGGCCACCGCCAAGACCGGTGCCCTGCTCGGCTGCGCCTGCGCGCTCGGCGCGCTGTACGCGGGGGCGGACGAGGAGGCGGTCGCGGCGATGGACGCCTTCGGCCGGGAGGCCGGGCTCGCGTTCCAGCTGATCGACGACCTGATCGGCATCTGGGGCGACCCCGGGCGTACGGGCAAGCCCGCCGGAGCCGACCTGATGGCCCACAAGAAGTCGCTGCCCGTGGTCGCCGCGCTCGCCTCCGGGACCGCGGCGGGCGAGGAGCTGGCCGCGCTGTACGCCCGTCCGGCGCTGGACGCCGAGGCGGTCGTGGCGGCGGCGGACGCGGTGGAGCGGGCCGGTGGTCGCGACTGGGCGCAGAGCCAGGCGGCGGAGCGGATGGCGAGCGCGGTGGAGCAACTGTCCCGGGCCGTCCCCGACTTGTCGGCCGCGGGGGATCTGCTGGCGCTCGCGGAGTTCGTGACGCGGCGCAGTCGCTGAGGGGCCGGCGAAAGAGTCTTGCGTAACCACTCCATCTGGAGCACTATGGATGCAGTGGTCAACGCGACCACGCCTCTCGTGCCCCCGACGGAAAGAGACCGGCTTGCGCAAGCTCACGTACTACGTCGCCTGCTCCCTCGACGGATTCATCGGCGACCCGCACGGCGACGCCTCGTCCATGTACGCGTTCATGGACGAGGAGTACGCCGCCTTCATGAACACGGAGTACCCGGAGACGGTCCCGACCGCCTTCCGGGAGCCCGCGGGCCTCGTCGGAGTGCCCGGCCGGCGCTTCGACACGGTCGTCCAGGGCATGGGCTCGTACCGTCTGGCCCTGGACGCCGGCGTCGCCAGCCCGTACGCCCACCTCCGGGAGATCGTCGCGAGCCGCACGCTCGCCGAGTCGCCCGACCCGAACGTCGAGCTGGTCCGCGGCGACCTGGCCGCCCGCGTCCGGGAACTCAAGGCCGAGGACGGCCCGCTCGGCATCTGGCTCTGCGGCGGCGCCGAGGTCGCCGGACAGCTCGTCGACGAGATCGACGAGCTGGTCGTGAAGTCGTACCCGCAGGTGTACGGCTCCGGCCTGCCGATGTTCGCCGCGGGCTTCGCGCTCCGCGACTTCGCCCTCGACGAGGTGCGCACCTTCGGCAACGGGGTCGTGGTGCGCACGTACACCAGGAGGCGGTGACCGGGGCGCCGCCCTACCCTGGAGGCATGGCTGCCGAGGTGCCGCGGACGACGCGCGACCCCCGCGCCGAGCCGTTGTGCCCGGCGTGCGGGGAACGGCGGGGGCTGGTCGCCAGGCGGCACAAGGTCCTCGGGGCCTGGGTGCCGGAGTGGGATGTGCTGCCGTGCCGCAATCCGCGCTGCGAGCTGTACGAGGCGGCCGATCCGGCCGAACCCTCCGGGCGGGCCGGCTGAGCCGCGTACGCCTGCGTTCGCGGGCCGCGGGTCCGATGCCGCCGCTGACGCCCCGCGCTTTCACGCCCGATGTCGGCGCGCGTGCCCCTCTATCACGGGGGCGGCCGCGAAGACCGGCGAGAACGGGAGAAGTCCGGCTGCCGGGTGACCGGCCGCGCGCAGGAGCCGGTCATACCGCTACAGTCCGCGCATGTCATCGGAGTCGACACAATTCTGGACCGGCTGGTACCGGGACCGCCGTGGTGCGGAATCCATCGTCATCACGGCCGACGGGGGCCACGTGGCCACCCGTATCAGGGGAATCGAATACGCGGGCGCGAGTTTCGCCGCCCTGCACGCGGCGGACACGGACGGACCGGCCCTGACCGGGTGCGTCCTGGAGTGGGACCTGCCGCTCCCCGTCCTCGCGGACGGCGCCGCCGAGCAGGCGACGCTCAGCTGCCTGCTCACCCTCGGCGAACGCGCCGACCTCAGCCTCACGCTGCACTACGCGGGCGCCGCCTTCGAGTCCGGCATCGCGGGCGGCGATTTCGGCGAGGCGCTCGACCGGGTCCGGCGCCAGCTGCCGCCCGGGTCCGAGTTCGGCGGCAGGCTGGCCCAGGCCGCCTGAGCCGGAGACGCGACAGGACGACCCGTACGGCTGAAGGGGCCGTACGGGTCGTCCTTTTTACGAGACCGGGGCCGGGCCTGCGGTCAGCCGACCTTGAGGGCCGAGGTCAGCCCGTACTGCCACAGCTGGTTGACGCGGGCGCGCTCCGTGGCGTTCGGGCTGGAGTTCGTGCAGGACGTGCCGGGCCCGCCGCCGGACATCAGCTCGCTGCACGGCCCGCTGTAGTGGTCGGGGAGGCCGAGCACGTGCCCGGTCTCGTGGGCGGTGACGCGGGTGGAGTTGTACTGCTGGTTCTGCGCGTAGTCGAGGAAGATGTAGCCGTTGCCGTGTCCGTCGGTGCTCGCGTACGAGCCGCGGGAGTCGTTCCCCTCGTAGTACGCGAAGTCGGGGTTGGAGCCCTCGGCCAGCTTGACGTTGGTCACCGAGCTGTTCCATATCTGGGCCGAGCGGGAGATCACCGAACGGAAGCTGGGAGCGTTCGCGGTGCTGTAGACCACCGTGACGGCGGCGGCACCGGGCGCGGCGGCCCGCTTCTTCGCGACCGAGGCGAGCACGGCGTCGAAGAACGCCTGGTTGGCCTTGGCCTCCGCGACCGAACCGGTGTAGCCGGCGCCCGGGGCAGGTGCCGCGGCGGCGGCCGGGCCCGCGGTGGCGGTGAGCGTGAGGCCCGCGCCGAGGGCGGCGGTCAGCACGGACGTGAGGATCTTCGGGTGTCGCATGGGGGCTCCTCTTGTGGGGGTTCAGCAGAGTGTCAGGGGAGTCGGGGGGCCACGGGAATGATGCCGTTCAGTGATAACTCCGTGAAATCACTGGCGAGTTGACGCTCTGGTGCGCCGAGAGGCCCCGGCCTACCCTCGGGGCCATGGAGCTGGAGGTGAGGCATCTACGGGTGCTCTGCGCCATCGCGGACAGCGGCAGCCTGCACAAGGCGGCCCGTCAACTCGGTGTCAGTCAGCCGTCGTTGACCAACCAACTGCACCGCATCGAACAGGCCCTCGGCGCCGAGCTGTTCTCCCGCGGCCGCACCGGCTGCCACCCCACCCCGCTCGGCCGCACCGTCCTCGGCCGGGCCCGCCCCCTCGTCGACGGCATGACCACGCTGATCACCGAGACCCGGGCCGCCGCCGCCCGCGCGGCCGGCCCGCTGCTGCGCGTCGGCTCCACCGCCAGCCGCGCCCTGCCCGGCTGGCTGCGCCGGCTGCGCCACGACCTCGCCACCGACGTGTCGCTGCGCGTGGACGTCTCCGCGAACGACCTGCTGCGCACGGTCGCGGGCGGCGGGCTCGACGTGGCCTTCGTCCACGAGGTGGAGGGCTGCCCGCTGCGCGTCCCGGACGGCCTGCGCGGGCGCGTACTCGTCGAGCGGGAGCCCCAGTTCATCTCGATGGCCCCCGACCATCCGGCCGCCGCGCACGAGGTCGTGGACCTCGCCGACCTGGCCGACGACCGGTGGACCGTGGACCCGGCCGTCGACGGCGAATGGGACGGTCTGCGCCGCGTCCTGGCCGGCGCGGGCCTCGACCCGCCGGTGCTGCACGCCGACTACCACACCGCCGCGACGCTCATCGTCCACGGCGAGGCCGTCGGCCCCTGTCAGCCCACCTCGGGCCCGCGCGACGACATGGCCATCCGCCCGCTGCGCGGCGACCCGCTGGCCGTCCGGCTGCTGCTCTTCGCGGCGCCCGGCATTCCCCTCGACCGCCCGTACACGGCGCTCACAGCCGCCTATCGCGAGGCCGCCCTGCGCGCGACTCCGTACCGCCGCTGGCTCCACGCGGGCGGCACGGCGGGCCCCTGCCTGGACATGGCCTGACCTGGAGACGGGCTGAGCGGACCCTCGGCGATCAGCGGCGCCGGGCGAAGACCAGGGCGCCGAGCCGGCTCTCGGCGGACGCCAGGGTGGTCTGGGCCTCGACGGCGAAACCGGCCTCGTCGAGCAGGGCCGCCAGCCGGTCCGGGCGACGCAGATGCACGTACACCTTCATCGGGTGGCCGCCGTAACCCTCGGTCTTCAGCCGCGACCCGTCGCCGACGTGGAACGCGAGCAGCAGCGGGGCGCCGGGGCGCAGGGCCCGCTGGAAGTGGCCGAGAACGGACGGGACTTCGGCGTCGGGCACATGGATGAGCGAGTACCAGGCGACGAGCCCCGCCACCGAGGCGTCGGCCAGGCCGAGCGCGGTCATCGAGCCGGTCTCGAAGCGCGTGCCGGGATGCTCGCGCCGGGCCACCTCGACCATCGCGGGCGACAGATCGATGCCGTACGCGTCCACGCCCAGACCGCGCAGATACGCCGTGATCCGCCCCGGCCCGCACCCCACGTCCACCACCGTGCCCCCGCCGCCGTCCCGCACCGACGCGGCGAACAGCGCGAGCGCCGACCGCTCGTGGGGCGTCTCGTCGAGCAGATCGCGCAACAGGTCCGCGTAGCTCGCCGCGACGGTGTCATACGACGCGCGGGTGTCGTCCAGCCAGTCCGGGGTGTCCGTGTCGTCTTCCACGCGCGCAGGGTACGCGCCGACGCGGCCTGATACACGGGTGCGCCGCCGGCCGGGGATGCCGCACACTCGGCGGATGATCGTGCTGCAGCCCGTCGTGGAGACCTGTCCCGCCGAGGGCTTCGACCTCTGGCCGGTGGCCCCGTACGAGCCCTACGGCTTCCTTCCGCTGAGCGGCGCGATGAGCCCCGCCGAGGTGGGCCTGGCGGTGATGTGCGTCGCCGCCTGCAACAACGTCGAGGAGGCGCCCCGGAGCGGGGATCCGCTCGGAGACTTCCTGCGTGGACTGCTCACCCTGGACGACCTGTACGCGGCCGGCGGCCTGCGGGTCACCGACACCGCCACCGGCCTCGCCCTGACACCGGGCTGCCGCAACGGCCTGGACGAGCGCGGCGATTGGGACGCGGTCCTCGATGTCCGCGGCCGGGCCGGCTTCGGCCACGACCCCTCCCCGCTCGCCGAACGCGTCGGCGCCACGGTGCGCCTGACCCCCGACACCGAGCAGCCGGACAGCCCCGTGATCGAACTGCCCGTCGACACACTGCCCTTGCTGCTCGCCGGCGCGGAGCGCGACCTGGCCGACTTCCTCCGCCTGGCGACCGACTGGGCGGCCGCACACCTCGCCGACCGCGCCGCCCCGGTGTCCGCCGCCCTCGCCCGCGCCCTCGCCGTGCCCCTCGGCACCGAACCCGGCGGGCTCGGCTGAGCGTCGCCGGAGGGCGGGTCATACCCGGGTCTGATGCCGCGGTCCATTCCCTGCTCCGACGCCCTCGGGGAGGGCTGCGGGGCATCGTCGGGGCATGACGAATCGAACGGTCTTCGTGGGGACGTGGGGGCAGGGCGTCGGCGGCCGGCTGCGCACCGCGCTCCCCGTGGAGCAGATGGGCGTGTCCGGCTTCCCCGGCCGATGGGTGGGCGGCACCGCGATGGTGCTGGGCCCGCTCCTGATGCTGGCCGGGGCACTCCTGCGGGTGCGCGTCCCCTTCTTCTATCCCGACCAGCTCGCCGCGTACCAGGACCATCCGACGCTGATGGCGAGTGCGTACGGGCTGTTCGCCGCCGGCACCGTGCTGCTCTGGCCCGCCGCGGCCGTCCTCGCGGCCCGGATCGGCGCGCGGAGCGCGGGCTGGGGCCTGTGGGGCGGAACGCTGGTCGTCTTCGGCCTGTTCGCCCGGACCTTCCACGCGGGGGTGGACCACGAGGCGTTCCAACTGGCCCGATCCCAGGGCGCGGTGGCCGCCACCGAGGCGGTGTCCGCCGGCTACGGCGCCTTCCATGTCTTCGCCACGCTGAATCTCGCCATCCTCGCCGGCTGGATCGTCCTCGCTCTCGGCGCCTGGCGCACCCGCGTCCTGGGCCCGGTGCGGGCCGCCGCGCTCGGCCTGACGGCGATGCTGCCGCTCGGGGTCCTCAAGGGCACGACGCCGCTGTCGCTGGTGGCCCTGGCCGGGCTGTGCGCCGGGCTGGTGCCCCTGGGCCTCGCCCTGCTGCGCGAGGGGCCGCGGCCGAGGCGGGCGACGGTGCTGCGCTGGGTGCCGCTGACCGTGGTGGCCCTCGCGGCGATGACGCTGATCGGACAGGTTGGCTGAGTGATCGCGTACGGATACCGTCCGGGGGTGAAGACCACGGGCGGCGCGCACCTCCCGCTCCTCGACCTCGCCACGGGAGCGGTCCTGACGGCGGTCTACGTCGGCTTCGCCCGGATGGACGCCGAGGACGGCCAGGCGTACTTCACCGGCCCGTTCTGGCTGGGCTGCCTGATCGCCGCGGCGGTCGGCCTGCCCCTCGCCGTACGCCGTCGCCGGCCGCTGCCCGTGCTCGGCGTGATCCTCGCCGCGCTGGTGGCCGCCTCGTTCCTGGACCTGGTGCGTGAGCCGTACGCGGCGGCCGGCCTGGCGGCCTACCTGGTCGGTCTCGCCGAACCCGCGCGCCGTTCCGTGCCCGCCCTCGCCCTCGCGCCGGCGGTGGCGGGCGGCGCGGTCTACCTCGACGCGGCGGTGGTCACGCCGACCGAGGACCCCCAAGGAGCCCTCGGCCTGGTCGCGCTCGTGGTGCTGGTGATCGGCGGCGCCTGGAGCGCGGGCTTCGTCGTGCGGGGCCGGCGGGCCGAGGCCCGGCGGCGGCAGCGGCTGCGGGCGGAGCGGGCCCTGGAGGAGGAACGCCTCCGGATCGCCCGGGAGTTGCACGACATCGTCTCGCACAACCTCAGCCTCATCGCCGTCAAGGCGGGCGTCGCCGCCCATGTCGGGGACGCCGATCCGCGGGAGGCGGTGGCCGCGCTGAAGGTCATCGAGGAGACGAGCCGCTCCGCGCTGGCCGAGATGCGGCGCACGCTGGGTGTCCTGCGCGGCCAGGACGCGCCGCTCGTACCGGCGCCGGACCTCGGCGGCCTCGACGCGCTGGCCGGCGAGGCGCGACGGGCCGGGGTGGACGTCGATCTGGAGGTCCGCGGCCTGGAGACGCAGGGAGCGGCCGGCCTCACCGAGAGCCTGCGGACGACCGTCTACCGGATCGTCCAGGAGGCGGTCACCAACGTCGCGCGGCACGCCGCCCCGACCCGCTGTGCGGTCAGGGTCGTGGCGGACGCCCGCGAGATACGCGTCGACGTCACCGACGACGGTCCGCCGGCCGGCCGCGGCCGGCCCCGCCGCCGGCTACCGGGCGGGCACGGTCTGATGGGCATGCGGGAGCGGGCCCTGCTGTACGACGGCACCTTCGAGGCCGGACCCCGGCCGGAGGGCGGCTTCGCGGTGTCCGTCCGGCTGCCGAGGGACAGGGAGCACCCCGTATGACCGACGAGCCCCTCCGGGTGCTGGTCGCCGACGACCAGGCGATGGTGCGCGGCAGCTTCCGGGTCCTCGTGGAGCACACGCCCGGCATGACGGCCGTGGGAGAGGCCGCGAACGGCGCGGAGGCCGTCGAGCTCGCCCGCCGCGAACGCCCGGACGTCGTCCTGATGGACATCCGCATGCCGGAACTCGACGGCGTCGAGGCCACCCGCCGCATCTGCGCCGACCCGGACCTGGCCGGCACGCGGGTCCTCGTCCTCACCACCTTCGACCTGGACGAGTACGTGTACGGCGCCCTGCGCGCGGGCGCGGCGGGCTTCCTCCTCAAGGACACCCCGCCGACCGACGTCCTCACCGCCGTCCGGGTCGTCGCAGCGGGCGACTGCCTGCTCGCACCCTCGGTGACGGGCCGGCTGATCGCCGAATTCGCCCGCCGCCCGGAACCGGGACGGCCGCCCGCCCAGGCCCTGGACGGGGTGACGGACCGGGAGCTGGAGGTGCTCGGCCTCATCGCCCGCGGCCTGTCCAACACGGAGCTCGCCGCGCACCTCCACCTGAGCCTGGCCACGGTCAAGACCCACATCGGCCGCCTACTCGCCAAACTCCGCGCCCGCGACCGCGCCCAGCTCGTCATCGTCGCCTACGAGACGGGCCTGGTCACCGCCCGCGCCCACGTCCCCGGCCACGCGCCGTCCTGACCCCGCACGGGTACACCGAAGGGGCCCGGCCGGCGAGCGGTCGGGCCCCTTCAGGGCAGGTGGAGAGACGGAAGGTCAGGCCTTCTTGGTCTCCTAGTAATGGGGCGGGTCGGTGACCTGCGGCGATGATGGCCGCAGGTCGCTGACCTGGTCTTTTGGTGATGGGTGGCGATGGGGTGCGACGGTCTTGATCGGGTGTCCTGCGGACTGTGTGCGGACTGCCGCATCCCCGCTCTGGGGGAAGTCAGTCAAGGAAGGCCCCGCGGACGAACGCTTCGTCTGATGCCAGGGCGTGGTACGTCACGCCTTCCCACCCGTTCCGCTGTACCGCAAGGCGGGTGTGCGCCTCGGAAGCAAGATAGTCGCGGACCATGGTCTCGCCGCCGGCTCGGAATTGAGCGGTGAGAATCTGTCGAATGTTGGCCAAGGTTCTGTTGGCTTGCACGGCGTAGAGACTTCCCAATTTAAGGAGTTCGAAGTGATGATGGACCCGTGACGCGAGCAAGTCGTCCCATCCAGCGGGGGCAAGTGTGAAGAATTCAAGCCTCACAATTTCTTCGTGAATTACCCGCGCCTGGAGCCATCTTTCGCTGTCAATCCTGTCTACGTATGGGTGTAGCAGTGTATCCTCGGCGCATGTAGCCTCGTAGTCGCCTTTGAGGGTATTGCAGTCGCCGCAAGCTGGTACCAGGTTGAGAGGGTCGACGCAGAGCGTTGGAAACTTACTCTTCGGCATGACGTGATCAAGCTGTCGGACAATTCCGTGTCCGCACAATGGGCAGCGCTCATCGGTAGGTTTAGCCATGAGCTCGTCGTAAATTATGCGACAAGGTCCGCCCTTCCGCACCATTCCGTTGACGTACAGCCACCGCACAGCATCTTTTCCGTCCACTTCAGGGATCTGGAAGTCGGACGACTGGAGATCGTGAAGATTTCCGGAGAATGTGGAGTCGTGAAATTTCTGCGACGATTCCTTTACTTTTTCGATGGCGTTGATGAGCTTGGTTTTGCGCTTTTCTTCGCCGAATTGACGGACTAGAGATATGCAGATTGCGTAAGTCTCTTCTCCGGTCCGCGAGGGCGGATCTAGCGGCCACATCAACGGCGTCCGGGGTTACTGGCCTTCTCGGCGAGAAGGATTCGCACCAGTCCCTTTGCTTCCCCGCCAAGGCGCCCGCCGAAGTGAGCCAAGACCTCGTCGTACGTGTTCAGGTCGCCTACAGCTTGTTCAATTTCGGCATGGAAGCCAGACTCGCGGACCTCAAGTCCGAATATTTCGTGCGTAAGTACGCCTACATTCTCGCCAAATGTCTCGATGCGCGGCCTTTGGGGTTGCGCGTAGGGGCGATTTATCTTCCAGACGCAGGAGCTTGGCACTTCCTGCAGGACTACAGGGGAGTGGGTGGCAACGATGGCGACGCCATTTCGGACAGTCATTAGGTCTGACAGGGCCCTAATGAACGCCGAGAGCAATGGCGGATGCAAGTGGGCTTCCGGTTCATCCAGCAGGACGAGGGACTGCTCGGCCACGGTCTCAACGAGTCGCGTGATGGTGAGCAGGACGATCGCGTGCCCGGAACTGAGCTCGGAGAATAGTTGTCGGGCGGAGTTCGTTAGGTATTCAGAATCGGCATTTGCGTCGGCGAGCTGACTGGCGAGTTCGAGGACTGCAGAATCCGAGAACTGAGGGTCGCTGCTTAGCCGGTGAAGGGCGGAAAACCAGTGCTTCATGAGTCCAGATGCACGAATCTCGACAGCTGAGCGAGCGAATTCGAGCCCTAGATCGAATGGTGTCTTCCTGCCGTCCGGGTGGTTACCGTCTCCGAGGCCGATGTAGACGTGTTTGACGCCAGAGCTTCCGCCGCTGGGGATGCTTATGAAGGGGTCGAAGGCGCTGAAGGTAACAGATACCACGTTGACGAATCGCTCGCTGGCGACGCCTCCGTTAATTGGCAGGTGATCGATATTCCCGAAGGCTGGCAGATAGATGGTCGGAGGCTTGACGGATGCCTGCGCAATGTTTTTCAAGAGTGTGGTCTTTCCGACACCGTTTCTTCCTATTACAACATGGATGTTGCTAGGCGGGTTAGAGTGCGGAACTACTTCAAACTCGAAAAAGGAGGGGGCTTGTGATGGGGCATGCTGATGCGAGGTGTATCGAAACCTGTAGCCGGTCAGTACCCGGCCTCCCCTTGCGGCTCGCCTAAATTGAGTCAGGACGGTTTGGGGTTCGATCCCTCTCAGGAGTGACGTCTCAGTCACTCGTTGAGTTGAGGCGACCAGGAAGGCGTCGTGACTGAATGCAATATCCCCTAGGCTTCCAAGGATTTCCTCCCTGATGGCGGCGCCGAGATGCTGTAGCCTTTCGTAGTAATCGAGATCGCCGACTGAAAACCACTGGGGTGGCTCGTCGCGTGAATTTAGGGCTTGGAACGCCACGCCCTGAAGTGGGCTTGGGCCGGTTGGCTGTCCGACGCATGCGATCTTGACCTTGCCGATGTAGAGAGGAACGCTCCCGTCGCCGCTGGTGAACCAAAGGTCGAAGGTTGTGCGGTAGCCGAAGTCGTCCCAAGCGTCTGGAACCAGAGTCACGACACGCGGACCCACAGTTGAGGGCGTTCTTCCGTGATCCACAACCACGAATTGCATGAGACTCCTCGGCGTGTGCTGTTGTGGGGACGGCGGCGAGCATCGAAACCATATCTCGCCGTATGCCAGAGCCAGCTGGTTGCCGCTCGGCTACTTCTGCTGGGGCAGCGAGCTCACACCAATGTCCCTGGCGGGCGGCTCGATCTCGAAGTTGGGGTACTCGGTGACGCGGAGGGC
The DNA here is from genome assembly GCF_040635425.1 of Streptomyces laurentii. Lineage (NCBI taxonomy): Bacteria > Bacillati > Actinomycetota > Actinomycetes > Kitasatosporales > Streptomycetaceae > Streptomyces > Streptomyces laurentii. The sequence continues at coordinate 146,380 of NZ_JBEYHT010000001.1, forward strand.
CTCGACGTCGCAGGGCTCGTCGGTGTCCTTGATGCGGAAGCGGATGGTGCCGCCGGCTGCGAGGTCGGCGAGGTGCGGGTACTTGACCCGCACCTCGATGGTCTTGGCGCCTGCGGCGACGAGCTCGAAGTATTGGCGGTAGAGGTTGAGCTCGCGAACGCGGACGGTGCGGTCGGTCATGGGGGAGGCAACGCTCCTGGAAGACGGTCCGGTCATCAGGCGGCTGACCCTCGGCAGCCGAGGACGAATAGTGGAGTGCCTCTATTGCCAGCCGTCGAGGGAGACTTCCGGGCCGCCCGCGAGGTACTGGTGGAGGGCGCTTGAGGTGGTGTCCACGAAGTTCTCGGGGATGGTGCCGGCGTCGACCCAGCGAACCTGGGAATGCTTGCGGGGTTCGCGGTTCTCCGGTTCGCCGGTCCATTCGTGGGCGGCGAAGACGACGGTGAGGAAGCCGTTGGGAGCTTCGACGCCCCAGGCGCCGTGGATGATCTGGGCGACTTTGAGGGACTCGGGCTTCACCGTGAGGCCGGTCTCCTCGTAGAGCTCTCGGACCGCGGTCTCGGTGATGGGCTCGCCCGGTTCGCTCTTGCCGACGGGGAGGTCCCACATGCCCTGGGCGAACTTGGCGTTCTCGCTGCGCTGGAGGAGAACGACGCGGTTGGTGGCCTTGTCGTGGACGATGACTGCGGCGACCAGCAGGGTCATGGATTCGAGCGCCGGCTTGAGGGCCTTCGGCTGGTCGTCGGTCTGCTGGGGCACGGGGTTCCCTTCGTCGGGCCGGTTGCTGGGCATGTTAGGCGAGCGCCTCGCGGGCGCGGCGGGCGAGATCGGCGGCGCCCGGTACCTTGCGCCGCTGGTAGACCGCGAGGGTGGAGCGGATCGAGGTGATCGCCTTGCGCGTGCGGTCGGAGGTCATGCCTTCCATGAGGACCAGGGCCTGCGTCCAGGCGGCGACGGCTTCGTCGGCGCGGGCTTGGGCGGCGAGGCTGTCGCCGAGGTCTGCGTGGGTGAGGGCGTGGACGCGCTTGTACTTCTCCGGGTCCCAGCGGGTGAGGGCGTTGCGGTGCTGCTGCTCGGTGCCGATGTGGTCGGCGAGGTCGGTCAGGGTGCGGGCGGTGTGGCTGGCCACGGTGCCTGCGGCGGGACCGCTCACACGGGAGTAGCTGGGCTGGGGGCCGTCGTCCCGTAGGAGGGCGTCCTCGGCAGCGAGTAGGGCGCGCGCGGCCAGGGAGTTCTCGTCGGTGGCGGCGTAGGCGCGAGCGTGGGTGATGTGGAGGAGGGCCTCGGTCTGACCGTCGACGTGGCCGAGACCTGTGCGTAGGGCGCCTTCGACGAGGTCGACGCAGTGGTGGGGCTGTTTGAGGCTGAGGGCCTGGTGGGCGAGGGCGCGCATCATCCAGGCGGCGTGGCCGTGGGGGTCGGCTTCGCAGGCGAGCTTGTAGCCGACCTGGTAGTAGCGCTGGGCGGCGCCTTCCTGGCCGAGGTCGTGGTGTTTCCAGCCTGCGAGGTAGGCGAGTTCGGCGACGGCGCCGAAGGCGGCCCGGCGTAAGGCTTCGCTGGGGAAGCGTCCGCGCAGCATGGGGGCGGCTGTGTCGGCGAGGTACGCGGTGACGGTGGTCAGGCCGTGTCCGCCGCCGAGGCGCTCGTCGGCGGCGCTGAAGGCCGTGGTGATCTGGCGTACGACGTCCACGTCCTCTGCGCCGACGAGGGACGTGCCGGTGCGGGCGCGGAGCATGCGGGCGGTGGCTTCGTGGTCGTAGCCGAGCGGCATGGAGGCGCCGGCGGTGGTGAAGGCCGCGATGGCGAGGAAGCGGCGGCGCTCGACGTCGGCGCGGCCCAGGTCGGTGGCGGCGAGGACGGGGTCGGCTTCCGCTGGCGCTTCGCCATCGCTGGTCTGGAGGCTGATCTCGGTCTGGGTGATCGTGCGCCCTGCTCGTCGGGACAGCGCCTCGGCCAGGTACTGGCCTACCCGGCCGGAGGGGGCACGGGTGCCGTTCACCCAGTGCGAGATGGCCGACTTGTTGGTCTGGAGGATCTCGCCGTTCTCTGCGGCGATACGTCGCACGTCTCGGGCGAGGGCCTCGTAGGTGCAGTCGACCGCCGCGATGGCGTCGCGCAGACGGGAGTTGGGTTCTCTCTGCGCCGCCACGACCGCCTCCGCCCTGGAGCTGTAAACCGCGTATACCGCTTCAACTGCCTTCTACCGTACCCACTGAGCGTGACCACCGGTTCACTTATCAGCAGCCGCCCGGAACGGCGTGACCGTAATCCAGGCTCCCCCTTGGTCCGGGCGGCACCCCGAAGTTCCGTACGCACACACCGGGCTCGGGCATTCCTGTGCCCGAATCCGGCCAATCAGAGACGGAGAACACGGTGACCAGCATCGACACCACGGCCATCACGGTCGAGCTGCCCGAGGCGTTCGACCCGCGCTGGAGCCGCCTGCCCGGCATCCAGGTCGACGGCCGGCGCATCACGATCGACCCGGCCGAGTACTTCTTCCGCTTCGAGTCGAACACCTGGCTCGTCGCCGACTGGGAGCTCGTCAAGTCCCAGCTCCTCAACGTGGACGAGACGACCGAAAGCGCGGTCGAGCAGCTCGCGCTCGACTTCATCAAGCAGCACAGCGAGTCCACGGCCGACGCCGCCCGCGTCCTGGCCACCGCGTACGAGGTGTACGCGTACCTCTTCCGCGACGAGCACCTGGCCGGCCTCGGCCTGCCGAAGATCACCGCCGACCACCTGCGGATGCTCCGCGAGGCAGCCACGCTCATGGCGCTCAACAAGGTCGAGCTGGACGGGCACATCTCCAACGTCGGCCCGTGCTGGTTCTTCCCCGCCGCCACCTCCGTCGTCTTCGACCTGGACGACGAGATGGGCGGGATGCTCGACGAGGTCTACCACGGCGGCTGGTTCAACGAGCACCGCCGGATCGAGTCCATCAAGGCCCACGCCGCGCTCGGCGGCCGGCTCGTGCACGGCTGCCAGTCCGTGCCGGACCAGTCCGGCGGCGTGGTCGCGCCCTACGGTGCCTCGATGGCGAACTTCCGTGACGACCTCGCCGAGTTCAAGGCGGGCTGGATCGAGCAGGTCTACGCCCACCGCGTGAACCCCGCCGTGTAACCCACCCGATCAGGCTCCGGGGCGGGCCGGCATCTCTCGCCCGCCCCGGACGCCACCACCTCTTCCCGGAGCCCTCACGTGACCGAGAACCCCAGCGCCGAACTCCTCGACAACCTGCTCACCGCGACCGGCCAGACCACCGCCGCACGGGAGGAGGTACGCGTGTGGTCCATGTCCGGCGTCGAGCGCGTGACCTTCCCCGACGGTGCCACCGCCATCTTCAAGTACGCCAAGAAGCCCTTCGACAGCGAGGACCAGGCCCTCCGCCTGGCTCACACCCTCGGCGTACCCGTCCCCCAGGTCCACGCCTCCGCCGTCCTGGACGGCTGGCTCGGCATGCTCATGGAGGACCTCGGACCGTCCATCCGCGAGGCCGACGACCTCGACGGCGTCGCCGCGGCCGTGGTCCTGCACGGCACCCGTACGGCTCCTCCCTTGCCCGTCCTTGACCAGGAGCGGCTGCGCACGCTGCCCGCCCGGGCGCTGGAGCATCTCGGACGGCTACGCAAGGCCGACCGGTGGCAGGACGCCGACGACGTCGAGGACGCGCTCGACCGGATCGCCCAGGCCGCCGAGGCCCGCTCGGCCGGAGCGACGCTGGAACCGTTCGGCTGGGTGCACTCCGAGTTCCACCCCACCAGCCTCCACATCGGCGAGCGCGGCTGGCGGCTGCTCGACTTCGCCCGCGCCTTCACCGGCCCCGGCCTGCTCGACCTCGCCAGCTGGCACGGCACCATCGAGCCCCCGCACCCTGTGCGCGTGCGCGTCTTCCTGGAGCAGTACGTCACTGCCGGCGGCACCCCCGACGCCCTCGCCCGGCGCGGCGGGCTCACCGCCGAGAACTGGGCCCTGGGCTGGCACCGCATGTGGGCCGTCGAGCGGTTCATGGAGCAGTCCATCCGCTGGATCAACGACCCGGCCACCGACCCCGCCTACATCAAGGCCGTCCGCCGCCACCTCACCGACGTCCTCCACCTCCTGGAGATCTGACGTGCTCGCCCAGGCATCCCCCTGGCACGCCCACGCCGCTCAGCGCACCGCCGCTGGACTCGCCGAACCCCTGTCCGTACCCGCCCGGATGGAGTGGACCACGAGACCCGGCCAGGGGCCCGGGGCTGACGTCCTCGGCCCCGACCTGCGCGGCAAGCGACTCCTGGAACTCGGCTGCGGCCCCGGCCACAACGCCGCCCACCTCGCCACCCGCCACGGTGCCCACGTCACCGGCGTCGACCTGGTCGGCCTCCAGGTTCGCCGCGCCCGCTCCCACTACGGACGGCTGAACAGCCTCACCTTCGTCGCCGGCCACGCCCTGCACTACCTGCACGCCTCCGACGAGCAGTTCGACGCGATCTACTCCATCTTCGGCGCCGTCGGTCTCGTCGCCCCCGAGCTCCTGCTCCCGGCCATCGCCCAGCGCCTCACGCCCGGCCGGGTGCTCGTCTTCTCCGTCCCGCACCCGCAGCGTGGCGGCCGCAGCCCCTCGGGCGACGACCGTCCGCGCCGGGACTTCGTCACCCTTCCCGACCGCACCCGCCTACCCATCGCCCGCTGGGAGTTCTCCACGGACCGGTGGGAGAAGCACCTCAGCCAGGCGGGCTTCTGGCTCACCTCGGCCCAGGAGTTCCACGACCCCCGCATGGGCCACTGGCCCACCACCCTGCTGATCCGCGCTCGCAAGCTCTGACCGCCGCCCCTCGCCCCGGCCCCTGGAGGACCGATGCGCCCGCCCTACTTGCTCCTCGACATCGACGGCGTCCTCATACCCTTCCCCGACGAGCACGGCTCGACCCCGGCAACGCACGCCCGCCACGATGTCGTCCCCACCGGCCGGAGCACCGACAACCCGGTCACCGTCTGGCTCGACCCTTCCCACGGCCCCATGCTCATGGACGTGATCCGCACCGGCCTGGTCACCCCGGTCTGGTGCACCAGCTGGCGCCAGGACGCCACCACCCTCATCGGCCCGCTCCTCGGCCTTCCAACCCTGCCGTACGTCGATCTCCCGCGTCCGCAGATCACCACCAGCCACCCCAACGGCTACCTGTGGAAACGCGACCACGTCGACGCATGGCTGGGCGACGCCCCCGCCGTCTGGATCGACGACGACTTCACCAGCCTCGACCATGAATGGGCGGTGGAACGCACTGCGAAGGGAACGGCAACCCTCCTCATTCAGCCCGCCCCGCACCTCGGTCTACAGCCCGAGCACCTGACCGAGGTCACGAGATGGGTCGCGCAGTTACGCACAGCCCGCGCCGCCTGACGACTGATGCCCTCGCTGCCACGAGCAGCGAGGGCATCAGGGTGCGCTGCGGGCCCTGCACCAGGGCTACTGCCACAAGTCCGCTCCATCGCGCCCACTCGGGTCCATGGCCAAGAGATCTTCGTGCAGGCCCGAGAGGGCTCGACCAGTCGGGGCGCCGTCTTCGGCTGACTCCATGACGAGCCAGCCGACATCGATGCCCGATACGTTCACATCACTCCCGGTGTCGAGCTCGTCGAGTGTTGCGATCACTGCCTCATAGGCGACCGCTCGCGCCAGGCGAACGAGATCCTCCTTGTTCGCCCCAGCAGCAAGGAGCCGCTGGGCAACAGGAAGCTGATCGATGGCATCCGGATCGGCCCAACCGCCGATCGGACCGCGCCACAGACTTCGCAGCAGCATGAACCGCGCGAGGTGTGGAAGGTCCTCACAGATCTCCGACTTGGCCCAGACGCCAGCATCGGCTGCGCCGAGTGCTTCGAATCGGGCGCGCAGCGACTCCGCTGCCGCCCTTCCACGCGCGTCCAGACTGTTCAACCAAGCCTGCCACTCGTTTGAGGATTCACTCACCGTGACAGCATGCCCCACGCGTGCCTCGGCTGGAGATCCGCCAGCACTATCAGCAGCTTGGCAGCCCAAGCCGATCGCTACTCTGTTCGCATGACCGTGAACGGAGATCGCCAGTTCCCCGCCGCGCTCGCCGCTGCCATGGCAGTCAGGCTCGAGTGCATTGGCGAGGATGGTGTCGACTTCGAACCTTACGAGTCCTTCCTGACCGCCGATGAGACCACTGAGTGGTTCCGCGCGTGGACCGGCAACGGCGAGCTGAACGGCGACGACTTCCGCGTTTTTGGCCAGGACGGCACCGGCGGGTACGCAGCGCTATGGCTGGTCCGTGAAGGTCGGGAACTGGTAGAGCAGCCCGTTGTCTTCCTGGGCTCCGAGGGGGAGACAGGCGTTGTCGCTCGCGACCTGGGTGCCTTCTTGTGGCTGCTAGCTGACGGCTTCGGCCCGTGGGAAGCAGCCACCTCATACGAGCCCGAGCCGGATTGGGCTCCCCAGGCCAACCGCGACCTGGCGGCCATCGCGGAGCAATTCGCCCCGGACCGCCGCGCGTCGGCAACGGCGATCATCGCGCAGGCCACACAGGAGTTTCCCGACTTCGACGACACCATCATGAAGCTCTGCCGTTGAGCCGGACCCGATGCCCCGCCACGAGGCGTGGCGGGGCATCGGGGCGGGGTCAGCGGTGCCGACTGCGCTCTTCGGGCCTCATGGCCACTGGTGTGGCCGGAGGGTGTGGCGTGGCGGACATAACCGAGGTGCCGCTGGTGGTGCTTCGCCTGCGAGCTGCTTGCGTGCGCCGGTTCGGCTGAGCCGTGATGCGCCAGTTGAGGACCTCCGCAGGGAGCTCGGCGCTGTCGAGCTCTCGCTGGGCGCCCAGCTCGGCCAGGAGGCGTCGGGGGTTGTGGCCGGCGGTCTCGGCGTGGGCGAGGGTTGTGGTCAGGGCGGTCCAAGTAGGGTCGGCGAGGATTCGGTCGGCGTGGTCGGGGAGGGTCGCGCGAACGTCCTGCTCGTAGCGGCGGGCGGTTGCGGCTTGTGGTGCGCGGCGGGTCAAGTCCGCCAGGACGGGTGCGGCGGCCTGCTGGTAGCCCGCCTGTAGGTGACGGAGGGCTTCCTTGGCCGCAGCGGCCTGCTGTTCGTGGCCGCGCTGTTCGTGCCACTTGGCGGCGGCGCGGGCCAGGTGCACGGTGGCGAAGAGCAGGGCGATGGCGAGTCCGCCGGGCTCGCTGGAGGCGTAGGCGAGTTCCTTGGCGGCCTTGCGCAGGGCGGTGGCGGCTTGGTGGTCGGCGCGGGTGGCGGAGCGGCGGGCGCGGTTGAACGCCATCGCCGCCGCCCGTAGTTCCGCCCGGTGAGGGCCGGTCGTGGCGCTGGCGATGTTGTACAGGGCGTCGCCGAAGGCAGCCAGGTGGCCCTGGGCGGGGGCATCGTCATCGGAGTCGAGGACGGTGCGTGCCGTGTGTATGGCCGTGGTGGTGTGCCGCCACGGCTCGGCGGGGTCCGCCGCATACCGGGGGTGGTCGGCCACCTTCTGGTCGGGGAGGCGTTCGCGCAGACGGTTGATGGAGAGGTCGGGGGCGAGTTTGGAGCCGCCGTACCAGACGGGTTCGCCGGCCGCGTTGGTGTCGCCGGGTGCGGCGAGGCTGTAGCCGATGATGTCGCCGGTCTCGGGGCCGAGGCGTGTCTTGACCTTGATGCCGAGGGATTGCAGCACGGTGAAGTAGTCGGCTTCGGTTTGTACGGCGGCGGCGACCGCGTATGCCTGCTCGCGCAGCCAGTGCCGTGCCGTGACCGTCTGGCCCTGGCGTTCCGCCTTGGCGCGTTCGGCGCCGGTGGGGGTGCGGGGCGCGGTGAGGTCGCCGGACTTCAGGCGGCGCAGGCTGAACTCGGCCTCGATCTTGCGGCACTCGGCTTGGGCCCGCTGCCCGTCGCGGTGGGTGCGGGGGCGGCGCCCGTCGGCGCGGACGGTGGTGGCCATGAGGTGGATGTGGTCGTCGGCGTGGCGCACCGCGATCCACCGGCATGCCTTCTCGTCGCCTTCGGGGGCGATGCCGGCAGCGTGAACGATGCGGCGGGCGACCTCGGCCCACTCGGCGTCGGTGAGGTAGCGGTCGCCGGGCGCGGTACGGACCGGGCAGTGCCAGACGTGCTGAGGTGGTTTCTTGCCGCCCAGCTCGCGGGTGCGCAGGTCGACATGGTGGTCGAGGCGCTTGGCGAGCTGGGAGTAGGTGGCTGCCGGGTCGCGGCCGGGGTCGGGGGCACCGGCCATGTCCCAGGCGGCGACTATGTGAGGGTCGGTGTGTTCGTCGCGGCGGCCGGGGCCGAAGAGGTAGGCGATCAGTCCGCGGGTGTTGGAGCCGGTGGAGACGTCAGGAACCATGGGCAATGCCTTCCGCCAGGAGCTGGTCGATCAGCCGGTAGCTGCTCTCGGCCGCTTGCTCGACACGGTCCAGTACCGCCTCGGCACGCTCGGGCACTGTGCCTCGGTGGATGGCTGCGGTGATCTGGTTGAGGTTGCCGCCGATGCGGTTCAGCGCGACCGTGTGTGCCTCGACGGCCTCAATCAGCGGGCGGACCGGGGCGTCCTCCGGGCTGCCGACCAGCCCCGCCTTGCCGAGGGCGACGGCCAGGGCGGCGTCGCCGACGAAGCCGGCGAACTTCTGACCGCGCTGGTGAGCCGCCGCGCTGATCACGCCGACCGCGGTCCGCGTGAAGCGGATGGTCTTCTCCTGGTCGCGCTTCTCCACGGTGCGCTTGCGGTTCATCAGCGCGGGCAGGGCGGGGGCATCGAGGTCCCGCCAGGAGGGCTGCTCGGCGGGCGGTTGGACGTCGGCTGGCGGCTGAGTGCTCGGGGCGGCGGAGTCGGCTATGACCCCTTCCAGCTCGGGCGCCCCCTGGCGCTCGGCCTTCTCCTCCGCCACCCCTGGGGCGGGGGCAAGCGCGGACGAAGCCTCGTTAGAGGCTCGTTCGCTCCAGCTTGCTGCTGATCGGCGGGTCAGGCCGAAGAATCCCTTGCGGCGGCGGGTGGAGGCGTTGTCGGTGCTCGTGTCGGGCATGGTGGTGCTCCGGTGGTCGTGTGGGGTGGGGCTTCGTCACGTCCGTTGCATCCGTCCCGTAGCTGGTCAGGACAGGTACGGAGGCGGTCGCAGGTACGGAGTGATCCGTATCGGCGAGGAACTCCGTCCCCGCGCTGACCTGCGCGGGGACGGATGCGACGGATGGATACGGAGCTGGTGTCAGCGAGTGGGCCTGGGGCTGGCAGGCCCGCCGGGCGGGCCGATGGGCAAGGTCCCGGTCGGAGGGGTCAGTGGCTTGCCCTGGACTCGACGTGCGACCACGGTCTCGCCGGCTGCGGGTGCCGGTGGGACGGGGTCGGGGCAGTAGCGGGCCCAGGCGTCGAGGAACTGGTTGCGGGCGTACGCCTTGGCCTGCCTGCCGTTCTCGAAACGGTGGTTGGCCGGGCTGATGCCGAAGTCGCGCAGCAGGTTGGCCAGGTGGTATGCATTCAGGCCCCTCGTCCCGTACTCGGCCCACGGCGCCTCGGCGTCCTGGATGAGCGCGGCGAGCAGGTCGTGGCTGCGCAGCGCTTCCTGGTCGCCCTGTTGCTCGAAGACTCGGCGGATGTCCCGCAGCAGCCGGGTCTTAAGCGTCGTCTGCTCGTCCTGGACCACCTCGTTGCGCGTCATTGCCAGGCAGGCCGCACGAGCCCGCGAGGGCCAGTGCCCGCCGGCCAGGTCGGCGACGATGACCAGCGGTTCCCATGTGTCGGCGGCCCGGTCTTCGACCGGCATCTGTGGAACCAAGCCCTCTGCGGTGCTCCGCAGCGGGGCCAGCCAGGCGGTCAGCCGGTCGCGCAGCGCGTTCAGTTCCGGGACGGAATACCGCGAGCGGAACGGGGCTATGCGCTCACCCGGCTTTCGCTTCTGCATGCGGAGCACGACCGCCCGGTCCATGATCGTGTCCGGCAGGTCGCCGATGCCCGCCAGCGCGGCCATGGCGAAGGTGGGGAACGCGGTCGCCTTGTGTTCCGGGCCGGAGATCCGCCAGGCGGGGCGGTTGCGCTGGTGTCCGGCGTTCAGCAGGCCGCGCAGGTCCTCCTTGTCGCCGGCTTTGGGGCCGAAGATGGTGTCGGCCTCGTCCACCAGCAGCGTCGGCGGGTCCTCGCCGATGACGCGGAAGACCACCGCCGGTGAGGTGTTTACCGTCATCATCGGCTTGTGCACGGTCTCGTGGAGCACGTCCAGGACGCGGGACTTGCCGCAGCCCTTCGTTGGTCCCACCACCGCCAGGCGCGGCGCGTGCTGGAGGGCGGGCTGGATGTGGGAGGCCGCCACCCACAGGGTGACCGCGGTCAGGGCCTCCTCGCTCGGCAGCACGACGTACCGGCCGATCGCGGCGCGCAGCTCGTCCAGTACGGCGGTCTCGTCCTGGTCCCGGTCCGCCGTGAGGCTGACACTCTCGCGGTCCCCAGTTCCCCGTCCGGGTTCGGGGACCGTCCCCGGAGCACCGTGGTCAACCCGGACCGGCGGTCCGGGTTCGCCGTCCGACTGACCGGAATTCTCCGTCCGGTCCTCGGCTTCCGGACCGGTCCCATGGTCCGGGTTCCCGGTCCGGTCCGGTAGGCCGCTGAGCTGCGCGTTCTCCGTCGGTCCGGGTTCCTGGTCCGGGTTGACCGGATCTCCGGTCCGGGTTTCGGTCGCGGGTCTGTCCGGTCGATCGTCGGTCCCGAGAAGGGCGGGCCGGCCGTCCGCTCGGTCCGGGTTGAGCCACGGGATGCCCTGGCCGGGGACCGCGGCGGCAGGCCAGACGGCCTTGTGGGATGTGTTCGAGGTGGCGGGGGACGTAGAGTCCTCCATCGGCGTTCCTCTCAGGTGAGGGACGGGACGTGCAAGGTCCCGCCCTTCACCGGTTCGTTCGTTCAGGGATGGGCGATGTGCAGGGGAATCTCCGGCCCTCGGCGTTGGTGCGCCGGGGGCCGTTGCTGTGTCCGGGCCTGTCGGTGGCTCACGAGGCCAGACCCCATTCCTCCTGGCCGTCGATCAGCGTGCGCTCGTAGCGCAGCAGCTCGACCTCGGGGTACAGCACCCGCTTGCCGACCTTGATGCCGCGCGGCCCCTTTCCGATGTGGCGCCAGTAGCGGACGGTGCTCTCGGCTGTGCGGTAGCGCTCGGCGACCTCGGCGGTGGTCAGGTATCGCATGCATTCCCATTCGGCTAGGTGGCGATTCGATCTGCATAGAGTTGTACCCGACGATCCCCGGTTACCCAAATCGGGAAGGCCATGTTTCAATTTGGATAGCGATGGTGACGATGGAGGTTCGATGGCAGGCGACATGCCCGAGAGCGGCGAGGTGCCGCTGCTCTACAGCGAGGGGAACGTGGCCGCACGCGTCGCCCTGGAGCGCGAGGTCAGAGGGTGGAGCACGACCGAGCTGGCTGAGCGGGTGACCAGAGCCGGCGTCAAGATGAACCAGACGGCGGTCTGGCGCATCGAGAACGGCACTCCCCGCCGTCGCATCAACCTCGACGAGGCCCTCGCCTTCTCCCGCGTCTTCGAGCTCCCCCTCGAAGAGCTGATGTCCCCACCCCTGGAGGGGCTGGACATCGACAGCCGGCGCCTCGTCCAAGAGGCCGTCGAGGCGTTCTACGAGGCCCGCGACGCGCGCGACCGCCTCCATCACGCCGTGGTCGCCATCGCCGACCACATCAAGGCCCATCCCGACAGCTCGCGGGCCATCCACGAGCAGTGCCTCCGCCTCATGGGCGACGAGCGCGACGCCCGCACCCTCAGCAACGACATCGCGGACGGCAGCCACTACTGACAACCGACACGAAGGAGAGGCCACTTGGCCAACATTCAGAAGCGCCCCAACGGCAAGTGGAGGGCCCGCTACCGCGACCTCGACGGCAAGGAGCACGCACGCCACTTCGAGCGGAAGCTCGACGCCCAGCGCTGGCTCGACGAGGTCACGGCCAGCATGGTCACCGGCCAGTACGTTGATCCCCGCGCCGGCCGCGTGACGTTCGAGAAGTACGCCGAGAAGTGGGAAAGCTCGCTCATCGCGAGCGAGGCGGGCGAGCGCATCACCGACAACGCGCTGCGGCTGCACCTCGTACCGGCGCTGGGCGCCCGGTCCATGGCGGCGATACGCCGCAACGACATACAGGTGCTCTTCAAGCACCTCTCCGACCAGCTCGGACCCGGCAGCGTGCGGAACGTCTACGACGTCCTCGTGCGCGTCATGACGGCGGCCGTGGACGACAAGGTCATCGCCGCCAGCCCGTGCCGCAGGATCACCCTCCCCGCCATGCCGGACGAGGAGGTCACCCCGCCCACGGTCGAGCAGGTCGAGGCGATGGCGCGCGTGATGCCGCCGTACATCCGCGCGGCGATCATCACCCTCGCCGGATCAGGGCTGCGCATCGGCGAGCTGCTTGGCCTGAAGGTGTCGGACGTCGACTTCAAGGCCGGCACCATCCGCGTCGAGCGGCAGCGGCTCCAGTCCGGGAAGATCGGCCCGCCGAAGACCGCCAAGTCCCGGCGCACGGTCCCGGTCGGAGAGGTCGTCACCGACGCGCTCCTCGCGCATCTCGCTGCACGTCCGTCCAGAGAGTGGCTGTTCACCATGGAGGAGGGCGAGCCGCTCAACTACCGGCGGTGGAAGACCGAGTGGAATGGCGCCCGCAAGGCGCTCCAGGCGGCCGAGAGCGGGGCCGCCGAGTGTGAGGGCCGTAAGGCCGTCGAGCTGCCGCATATGGTCACCCACGACCTGCGGCACTTCTATGCCTCCGCGCTCATCGCCGGCGGCGCGAGCGTCAAGCAGGTGCAGCTCGTCCTCGGGCACGCGTCCGCCGTCATCACGCTGCGGATCTACGCGCACCTCTGGCCCGGGGAAGAAGACCGCACCCGGGCCGTCATGGACGCCGTGCTCGGCGGCCTGCGGACCGGGTGCGGACAGCTAAGCGAGCCGACCCGCGAAAGTGCAGGTCAGGCCGCCTAGAGGGAGATCAGGCCTTCTTGGTCTCCCAGAAGATGCGGTCGATTTCGGCGATGAGCTCCAGCGCCTTCTCGCCCGTCTTCGGGTCCGTCGACGCCTTGGCGGCCGAGAGGGCCTTCAGGGTGTCGTTGACGAGCACGTGCAGCTCGGGGTACTTCTCGAAGTGCGGGGCCTTGAAGTAGTCGCTCCACAGCACCGAGACGTGGTGCTTGGCGAGCTCCGCGCGCTGCTCCTTGATGACAGTGGCGCGGGCCTGGAAGTGCACGTCCTGGTTGGCGGACATCTTCTCCTGGACGGCCTTGACCGACTCGGCCTCGATGCGGGCCTGGGCCGGGTCGTACACGCCGCAGGGGAGGTCGCAGTGGGCGCTGACCTTCACCTTGGGGGCAAACAGGCGGGAGAGCATGCGGCTGTCCTTCCTCGTGATCGTCTTTTCAGGTGGGACATTACTCGGTGAGAAGGGTGTTTTCGTGAGCGCCCCCTGGGGCTTAGGACAAAAGTCCAGGGTCAGGATGGGACTCGTGGACGACTGGACCGGGAGGTATCCAATGGTGGAATCGGGGCATGCGGCGGGGCAGGAGACCGGGGCCCCGTTCGGGATCGCCGAGGTGACAGGGGTGTCGATGGTGCCCACCCTGCTCCACGGCGACCAGCTGTTCGTGCACTACGGGGCACGACTGCGGCCCGGGCAGGTGGCCGTGCTGCGGCATCCGCTCCAGCAGGATCTGCTCATCGTGAAGCGGCTGGTGGAGCGGCGGGACGCCGGATGGTGGGTGCTCGGCGACAACCCGGACACGGAGGGGGACAGCCGGGTCTTCGGGGCCGTACCCGAGCCGTTGGTCCTCGGGCGGGTGCGGGCGCGGTACCGGCCCGTCACCCCGGGGCGTCAGCGCTCGGCCGGGGTGCTGCTGGCCTGGCTGCTGACCTCGGTGCGGCCGGTGCGTTCGGCCTCCGCCGCCTCCTGGCGTTTGCGGGCGCGGTAGGCGGCCACGTTGGCGCGGGTGGCGCAGCGGTCGGAGCAGTAGCGGCGGGAGCGGTTGGTGGAGGTGTCGAGGTAGGCGTTGCGGCAGGGCGCGGCCTGGCACAGGCCGAGCCGATCGGCGCCGAACTCTGTCAGGTGGATGGCCAGCCCCATGGCGGCGATGGCGGCGAACCCCGCGGTCGCGTTCGACGGGTGGTCGGCGAGGTGCATGTGCCAGCGCGGCCGGCCCTCCTCGTCGAGGAAGTCGTGGCCGGAGATCTGCGGGCTGACCGGGAACTCCAGGAGGAGCGAGTTCAGCAGGTCCACCGCCTGGGTGTGGTCGCCCTCGTCCGCCGCCGTGAAGACCGCGCGCAGCCGGGCCCGGACCGAGCGGAACCGCGTCACGTCGGCGTCCGCCACCCGGCGGGACATCTGCGAGGCCTCGCCGAAGAGTTCGCGGACCGCCTCGACGGAGGTGAGGGAGTCCTTGCCGCGGGCCGGCTCCTCGGTGTTCACCAGACGCACGGCGTAGTCCGAGTAATAGGCCAGTTCCACTTGTAGTCCTTACTCCGGCGGGCTAGGGTCGGGGCGGGGGAAGGGTAAGCGACGCTTTCCCTTCGAGGGTATTACGAAGAGGGTGGAGGCAGAACCATGACCGACACGGCCCCTACGACCGACTGGGCCACCTGGCAGCGCAGCTGGGACCGTCAGCAGGAGTGGTACATGCCGGACCGCGAGGACCGGTTCCGCGTCATGCTCGACATGGTCGAAGCGGTCGTGGGACCGGAGCCCCGCGTGCTCGACCTCGCCTGCGGTACGGGAAGTATCACGGACCGGCTCCTCCGGCGGTTCCCGAATGCCACCAGTACCGGTGTCGACCTCGACCCGGCGCTGCTCACGATCGCCGAGGGCTACTTCGCCGGCGACGAGCGCGTCAGCTTCGTCACCGCCGACCTGAAGGACCCTGCGTGGACGCGGGCGCTGCCGCACGACACGTACGACGTCGTCCTCACCGCCACCGCGCTTCACTGGCTGCACAGCGAGCCGCTGGCCGCGCTCTACGGGCAGCTCTCCGGGATCGTCCGCGAGGGCGGCGTCTTCATGAACGCCGACCACATGATCGACGAGACCACCCCGCGCATCAACGCCGCCGAGCGCGCGATGCGGCACGTCCGGATGGACGCGGAGAAGGCCGCCGGGGTCCTCGACTGGGCCGACTGGTGGGCGCTCGCCGCGAAGGACCCGGCGCTCGCCGAGCCCACCGCCCGGCGCTACGAGATCTACGGGGAGCACGCCGACGGCGACATGCCCTCCGTCCGCTGGCACGCCGACATCCTGCGCACCGCCGGGTTCGCCGAGGCCCGCCCGGTCTGGTGCTCGCCCTCCGACACGCTGCTGCTCGCGGTGCGCTGACCGGGGCGGATGTACGGGCCGGCGTACGGCGCGGACGTACGGGCCTGCGTACGGTTCGGGGTACGACGGAGGGGGCGGTACGGGATTCCCGTACCGCCCCCTTCCGCGTGTGCGGCGGGCCGTCCTACAGCACCTTGGACAGGAACGCCTTCGTCCGGTCGTGCTGCGGGTCGGTCAGGACGTCGCGCGGGTGGCCGGACTCGACCACCACGCCGCCGTCCATGAACACCAGCGAGTCGCCCACCTCGCGGGCGAAGCCCATCTCGTGCGTGACGACGATCATCGTCATGCCCGACTCGGCCAGGTCCCGCATGACGTCGAGGACGTCACCCACGAGCTCCGGGTCGAGCGCCGAGGTCGGCTCGTCGAAGAGCATCAGCTTCGGCTCCATCGCGAGCGCGCGGGCGATCGCGACGCGCTGCTGCTGGCCGCCGGAGAGCTGCGAGGGGTAGTTGCCCATCTTCTCGCCCAGGCCGACCCGGTCGAGCAGCCGCTCGGCCCGCTCGCGCGCCACGGCGCGGGCCTCGCCCTTCACCTGGATCGGCGCCTCCATGACATTGGCCAGGGCCGTCATGTGCGGGAACAGGTTGAAGCGCTGGAAGACCATGCCGATGTCGCGGCGCTGGAGCGCGACCTCGCTGTCCCGCAGCTCGTAGAGCTTGTCGCCCTTCTGGCGGTAGCCCACCAGCTGGCCGTCCACCGAGAGGCGGCCGCCGTCGATGCGCTCCAGGTGGTTGATGCAGCGCAGGAAGGTCGACTTGCCGGAGCCGGACGGGCCGACCAGGCAGAAGACCTCGCCGTTCGCCACCTCGAGGTCGATGCCCCGGAGGATGTGCGCGGCGCCGTACGACTTGTGGACGCCTTCGGCCTTGACCATGGGCTCGCCGGTCATGCCGACACCTCCGAACGCTTGGTCGTGGTCAGGTTCGCCTTGATGCGCTGCCACGGGGTGGGCGGCAGGTTGCGGGTGGACCCGCGGGCGAAACGCCGCTCCAGGTAGTACTGGCCGACACTGAACACGCTGGTCAGCACGAGGTACCAGATCGAGGCCACGAACAGCATCTCCATCACGGCACCGGCCGTGTTGCCGATGTTCGAGGAGGCCCTCAGCAATTCCGTGTACTGCACGGCCGAGACCAGGGACGAGGTCTTCAGCATGTTGATGAACTCGTTGCCGGTCGGCGGCACGATGACCCGCATGGCCTGCGGAAGGACGACGCGCCACATGGTCTTCGGCTGCGACATGCCGAGCGCGTGCGCGGCCTCCGTCTGGCCCTCGTCGACCGACTGGATGCCGGCGCGGACGATCTCCGCCATGTACGCGCCCTCGTTGAGGCCGAGGCCGAGCAGCGCGACCATGAACGGCGTCATGACGTCGACGGTCTCGTTCTTGTAGATCGGCCCGAGGTTGATGTACTCGAAGATCAGCGACAGGTTGAACCAGACCAGCAGCTGCACGTACACCGGGGTGCCGCGGAAGAACCAGATGTAGAGCCAGGCGACCGCGCCCGTGACCGGGTTCTTCGACAGGCGCATCACGGCGAAGAGGACGCCGAGCACCAGGCCGAGCGCCATGGACGCGACGCTGATGACGATCGTGCTCCACAGGCCGCTGAGGATCGTGCCGTCGAACAGCTTGCCCCACACCGTGTCCCAGATGATGTTGCCCTGGGAGAAGGCGTAGATCAGCCAGGCGAGCAGCGCGACCACCACGACGGCGCTGACCCAGCGGCCGTAGTGCCGTACGGGAATGGCCTTGATGGCCTCGTACGGGGTGCCGGCGGGCAGGCTCGCGGGGGTGCCCGAGGAGGTCTTCGACAGGCTGGGACCGGACGGATCGCCGTCCGGGACCTTGCGGATCTTGTCAGTCATGACGACTGCCCTTCAGGTGGAGCGGAGGGTCACTGACCGGCGTTGACGGTGGCCGACTTCACGGCGCTGCCCTCGACCTGCCACTTCTTCAGGACCTCCGCGTAGGAGCCGTCCTTGATGATGGCGTCGAGCGCCTCCTTGATGGCGTCGCGCAGCTGCGTCCGCTCCTTGGAGACGCCGATGCCGAACAGACCCACGTCGCTCTGGCTGCCGACGACCTCGAAGTCGTTGCCGCCGCCCGAGGTCTTCGCGATGTAAGCGGCGACCGGGTAATCGTTGAGGTCGGCCACGGCGCCACCGGCCTTGACGCGGGTCTGCGCCTCGGCGTCGGTGTCGAACTTCTGGATCGTCAGCTTCTTCGAGCCGCACTTCTTCGCCTGGGCGTTGAAGGTGTCCTCGTAGATGGTGCCGCGCTGGACCGCGACGGTCTTGCCACACACGTCGTCGAGCGACTTCAGACCCTCCGGGTTGCCCTTCTTCACCAGCAGGGAGACGCCGGAGCTGAAGTAGTCGACGAAGTCGATGCCCTTGCCGATCTTCTTGCCCTCGTCGTCCAGGCCCTCCTGGCGCTTCTTGTTGTCCGTCATGGACGACATGACCAGGTCCTGGCGGCCGCTGTAGATCGAGGTGATCAGGCCGTCGAAGGTGCCCTGCGCGAACTCGAAGCGGACACCGAGCTGCTTGCTCAGCGCCTCGGCGATGTCGGGGTCGACACCCACGATCTTGGAGCCCTCGGTGAACTCCATCGGGGCGTACGAGGCGTCGGAGCCGACCTTGATGACGCCGGCCTTCTGGATGTCCGCCGGGAGCTTGGAGAAGAGGGGCGCCTTGCCGGAGTCGGCGGAGGCCGCGCCGCCCTTGGGCTGCTTCGCGCCCTCGGTCTGGTCGCCACAGGCGGTCAGCAGCATGGAGCCGGCGACCGCGATGGCGGCGACCGCGGCAAGACGGGAGGTGCGGGTCTTGGCGACGGCCGTGCTGCGCGTGGAGCGTGCGGTCATGGTCGGGTTCCTCCGGCGTGTTCGGGAGTTGCCAGGGGTCGCGTACGAATCTTCGAGCGCCGCGACCTCGTGTGATTACGGCATCCTGCCATTTGGACTGCCCGAAACCGACGGCCACGGATGTCAAAATCGGATAACGGGTGGTTCCGGACCCTCGGTGCCCAGTCCCCCCAAGGCGAAACCTTCTTCGGAGGGTCGCGGGTCACACCGCAAATTCTCCTGCCTATCTCGCTATTCGGACGAGAAGAACACCGTTATTCGGGTCGGGAAAGCACCTATCCGGACATCCGGTGACGTGTCGAACTCCATCCGTGTGTGGCTGCGCTCGGTATGAGCCACGTCACCGAGGCACTATGAACTCGTGCACGGGCCGGTCCGTCCGGTAAGAAGGATCCTCACACCCCTCATCCGGGGCTCAGGGCGCGTTGTGCGGCGCGCCCGCGCGGCTGCCCCACACGGCGGCCGCGGGACCCGCCCACCCCTCCTCAAGAAGGAGTGGCCACCCTCAAATGAAGAAGACTTAAGGGGTCATCCCAATGGCAGCGGAGATCGTCAATCATCGCAGCGAGAGCGGCACGGAAGGGGCTTCCGAGCCCTTCGATCCGGCCTTCGCGCTGCACCGCGGGGGCAAGATGGCCATTACGGCCACGGTGCCGCTGCGGGACAAGGACGACCTGTCCCTCGCGTACACGCCCGGCGTCGCCAAGGTGTGCACGGCAATCGCGGAGCAGCCCGACCTGGTCAACGACTACACCTGGAAGTCCCAGGTCGTGGCCGTCGTGACCGACGGTACGGCGGTGCTCGGCCTCGGCGACATCGGCCCGGAAGCCTCCCTCCCGGTCATGGAGGGGAAGGCCATCCTCTTCAAGCAGTTCGGCGGCGTGGACGCGGTGCCGATCGCGCTCGCCACCACCGACGTCGACGAGATCGTCGAGACCGTCGTCCGGCTCGCCCCCTCCTTCGGCGGCGTGAACCTGGAGGACATCTCGGCCCCCCGGTGCTTCGAGATCGAGCGCAAGCTCCAGGAGCGCCTCGACATCCCCGTCTTCCACGACGACCAGCACGGCACCGCGATCGTCTCCCTCGCCGCCCTGCGCAACGCGGCGAAGCTGACCGGCCGGACCCTCGGCGACCTGCGCGCGGTGATCTCCGGCGCCGGCGCCGCCGGTGTGGCCATCACGAAGTTCCTGCTGTCGGCCGGGATCGGCGACATCGCCGTGGCCGACCGCCGGGGCGTCGTCAGCCGCGACCGCGACGACCTCACCGAGGTCAAGCGCGAGATCGCCGAACTCACCAACAAGGCGGGCCTGTCCGGCTCCCTGGAGAGCGCCATGGCCGGCGCCGACGTCTTCATCGGCGTCTCCGGCGGCACGGTCTCCGAGGAGGCGGTCGCGGCCATGGCGCCGAACGCCTTCGTGTTCGCCATGGCCAACCCGAACCCCGAGGTGCACCCGGACGTCGCGCACAAGTACGCGGCGGTCGTGGCCACCGGCCGTTCGGACTACCCGAACCAGATCAACAACGTCCTCGCCTTCCCCGGCCTCTTCGCCGGCGCGCTCCAGGTCCGGGCCTCCCGGATCACCGAGGGCATGAAGATCGCCGCGGCCGACGCGATCGCGGGCGTCGTCGGCGACGACCTGGCCGCCGACTGCGTCATCCCGTCGCCGTTCGACGAGCGGGTCGCCCCGGCCGTCGCGGCCGCGGTCGCCGCCGCCGCGCGCGCGGAGGGCGTCGCCCGCCGCTGACCCGGCACCGCTCCCCAGGGCCCCGTACGGTTCCGCCGAACCGTACGGGGCCCTCGCGTCCGTCCGGGGGCCCGCGTGAGCGGGGGCGTGGGGGCGAGCCCAGGTGACCGTGCGGGTGAGGGCCGGTGCGGGGGTGTGAAGCCGTGGGACACGCGTCACATGGGCGCGTGGTTACGCGATCTCCCCGGCGCCGCCTAGGGTCGGGCCCATGTTCGCTGCCTACGCTGCCCGAATCGACCGCGACCAGCCCCTGAACGGCCTCGAACTGGGCGAACGCCCCGAGCCCGCGAGCCGGCCCGGCTGGACCACCGTCACCGTCAAGGCCGCCTCGCTCAACCACCACGACCTGTGGTCGCTGCGCGGGGTCGGACTGACCGAGGACAAGCTGCCGATGATCCTCGGCTGCGACGCCGCCGGCATCGACGAGCACGGCCACGAGGTCGTCCTGCACTCCGTCATCGGCCAGACCGGTCACGGGGTCGGCCCCGACGAGAAGCGCTCCATTCTGACCGAGCACTACCAGGGCACCTTCGCCGAACGGGTCACCGTCCCGGCCTGGAACGTGCTGCCCAAGCCCAAGGAGCTCTCCTTCGAGGAGGCCGCCTGTCTGCCGACGGCCTGGCTCACCGCCTACCGGATGCTCTTCACCAACGCCGGGGTGCGGCCCGGCGATTCGGTCCTCGTGCAGGGTGCCGGCGGCGGTGTCGCCACCGCGGCGATCGTCCTTGGCAAGGCGGCCGGACTGCGGGTCTTCGCCACCAGCCGGGACGAGGCCAAGCGCAAGCGGGCCGTCGAACTCGGCGCGGTCGAGGCGGTCGAGCCCGGGGCGCGGCTGCCGCAGAAGATGGACGCGGTCATCGAGACGGTCGGCGCCGCCACCTGGTCGCACTCCATCAAGTCGCTGCGGCCCGGCGGCACCGTCGTCATCTCCGGCGCCACCAGCGGCGACCGGCCCTCGCACGCCGAGCTGACCCGGATCTTCTTCCTGGAGCTGAAGATCGTCGGTTCGACGATGGGCTCCAAGGACGAGCTGGCGGACCTGCTGTCCTTCTGCGCCGCCACCGGCGTGCGTCCGGTGATCGACCAGGTGCTGCCGCTCGACCGGGCGCGCGAGGGCTTCGAGCGGATGGCCACCGGCGACCTCTTCGGAAAGATCGTGCTGACGACCTCTTGATGACCCGTCAGTAATACTGATGGGATCTCCGGCACCCGCACCTCGTCCCCACCCCCGTGCCGGAGGTCCCATCGTGTTGCGAACCACCTTGGCGGCAACCGCCGTTGCCGCAGCCCTGATCGCCCCCACCACCGCCCACGCCCAGGCCACGAGCGCCCGACCCGGGGGCACCACGGCCACCGGCGTGGCCCCGAGGCCCGGCGGCGGGCAGCCCGGCCGGCCCGGTCCCGGGGTCGCGGGCATACCCGCCCTCACGGACGCCCAGGGCCGTGTCCTGACCCTGCGCGGCTGGAACGTCGGTGACAAGGCCAACCAGGGTGACCAGGCCCTCTCCGCGATCACCGAGAAGCACTTCCGCGACATGCGCGCGAAGGGCTTCGACTTCGCCCGGCTCCTGGTCTTCTGGGACGACCTGGAGCCCCGGCCCGGCCAGTACAGCAAGAACTACCTCCGCAAGATCGAACGCGTTCTGGACTGGGCCCGGAAGTACGACGTCAAGGTCCTCCTCGACGCGCATCAGGACGTCTTCGGGCCCGCCTTCGGGCACCGGGGCATCCCGGAGTGGGCCACCCGGACCGACGGCCTGCCCTTCACCCCGCACCCCGACGACTGGTTCGCCGAGTACTTCGAACCGGCCGTGCAGCGTGCCTTCACCCATCTCTACGAGGACCCGGACCTGCGACGCGCCCAGGCCCGGATGTGGCGGACGCTCGCGGACCGCTTCGGCGACCACCCCGCCGTCCTCGGCTACGACCTGATCAACGAGCCCATGGGTGAGCTCAAGGAGGGCGAGGACCTGCCCACCGCCGCCCGCCGGATCGAACGCGACCAGCTCACCCCGATGTACAACCGCCTCGCGGACGCGATCCGTTCGGCCGACCGGGACGGCTGGGTGTTCGTCGAACCGACGCCGATCGTCGGCGAGGGCGTGCCGACCGGGCTCGGCCGGATCGACGACCCGAAGATCGTCTACGCCCCGCACTTCTACAACGCCGGCATGGAGGCCGGCGCCGACTACGACCCGGCGGCAGGCTGGCTCGAGGCCTACGAGCAGGCCGTCACCCGGTATCCGAAGGAGTACAAGGTCCCCGTGGTGGTGGGGGAGTGGGGGCCCCTCAACAACTCCCTGCCGAACATGAACCGCTTCTACCGGGAGGCGATGGCCTCGCTCGGCCGCTACAGCTCCGGCTGGGCGGGCTGGGAGTGGTGCTACGGCGGCGGCTACTGCGCGGTGGACGACGCCGGGGCCTTCCGTACGAACAAGGAGCTGACCGCCGAGCCGTACGCCGAGGCCGTCGCCGGAACGGTCCGCTCCACCGCGTACGATCCCGCGGCGGGCCTCTACCGACTGGAATACGACGCCGGCCGGCGCGGCTCCCGGGTCACCGAAATCTCCCTGCCCCCGGGCGCGTGGCAGGTCACGGCCCGGGGACAGGCCGCCGTGGTGCGCCCTGCCAAGAACCGCAACCGCGCCCTGGTCATCGCCGCCCCCGGCGCCCGCGTGACCGTGACGGTGAAGGCCGGACGCGGCTGACCCCAGCGACGGGGGCAGGCAGGAACGGCGCGGGCAGGGGCCGGGGCTCGCGGCCCGGTGCCACCCGGCCCGGCGCCACCCGCCTCGGTCGGCCCGGCCTGGGGCCGCCCGGGTCCGCGCCGGGATCACCCCGGCCGGGTCCCGGGCGCCTCGCCTGCTCGACACCCCGTGCCCTGAGGCCGACGGCCGGGCGGCCCCCGGCCCTGCCGGGGTCAGCTCTTTCTGCGGTCCGGGCTCAGCAGCGACAGGATGCTCTCCGCCGCCGTCCCCAGGTGGCGGCGGGCCTCCGCCGCCTGCTCGCGGCTCACGCCGTGGTCCCGGGCCGCGTCGCGGATGTCGTCGCGGAAGCGGTCGAGGAGACGGTCCAGCTCACGGGCCGGTTCGGCCGACTGCTCCAGGTCCTGGGCCCAGTCGGAGACGGCCTCCTCGGGGGAGCCGGGCCGGCTGCCGGCCGGTCCGTGGGCCGCGCCCGTGACCAGGTCGCCGAGCTGGGCCGTGATGCCCGAGACGTCCTCCCAGACGCCCTTGGGCCATTCCCCGCGGGTCATCCGGTCCAGCACCTGCTCCTGGAACTGCACCTGGACCTGCTTGGCCATCCGCTGGAACTCCTTGGCCTGGTGCTTGGCCGACTGGGCCTCGGCGCGCGCCTGGCGGGCCTGCTCCTTCCATTCCTGCTTGGCCTTGCGCAGATCGTCCTTGGCGTCGGAGAGCGACGAGGAACCGGCGGTGCGGGACGCGCTCGCCGCCGCCCGCATCTCGTTGCGCAGCTTGCCGGCGGCGCCCCGCACGTCGTCGCGGATCTCCGCGGCGAGTTCGGACACGGACTCGCGGATCTCCACTTCGAGATCGGCCAGCTCGCCGACCCGCGCCGCCAGCTCGGCGCGTCCGGCGTCGGTGATCGAGTAGACCTTGCGGCCGCCCTCGGTGGCGTGGGTGACCAGGCCCTCGGCCTCCAGCTTGGCGAGCCGCGGGTAGACCGTGCCCGCCGAGGGGGCGTAGAGGCCCTGGAAGCGCTCCTCCAGGAGGCGGATCACCTCGTATCCGTGCCGGGGGGCCTCGTCGAGGAGCTTGAGCAGGTAGAGGCGCAGACGGCCGTGGGCGAAGACGGGAGGCATGTCAGAGGACCTTTCCGGACGCGGGGGAGGGAGCGGACCAGTCGTCGCCCTCCGGCTCGGGCTCGGGGCGGCGCAGCAGGGCTATCGAGCCGGTGACCGTGGTCGCCTTGAGGGTGCCGCGGCCGGACCCCAAGGTGCCGGTGATGGTCTTGGTGCCCCACTGGCCGCCGACCCGCAGGTCCTCGAACGCGTTGGAGAGGGAGCCGCTGGTGGTGCTCGCCTCGACCCGGGCGTCCGCCGGGTGCGGCAGCCGGATGGCCACCTCGCCGGAGACGCTGGCGAGCCGGATGTCGGCGGGCGGCCCGTCGAGGCCCATGGCCGGGTCGAGATCGACCACCAGATCGCCGCTGACCGTCTCGGCGCGCACGGCGGCGCCCGCGCCCTCGACCACGGTCACGTCGCCGGTCACCGAGGTGATCTGGAGGTCGCCGGTGACGGACTGGGCCTCCAGGGCCCCCGAGACGGTCTCGGCGCGCACCGGGCCGGCCAGGCCCACCAGCGTGGTGTCGCCGGTGACGCCGCGCACCGCCGTACTCCCGGTGATGCCGGAGACCACGGTCTCGGCGCCGACCGCCCCCACCTCCACGTCCGTGCCCGCCGGCACGGCGAGGGAGACGACGACCCGGCGGCGGTGGCCCTTGGGGTCGAGCCACTTGAGGAGGCCCTTCCAGTGAAGGTCCTCGTAGCTCACGGTGAGGACGGAATCCTCCTCGGAGACGATGAGCGGCGGGCCCTCGATCTCGGAGATCTGCAGGCGGGCGGAACTCTCGTCGGTCCCCACCACGTTCACCACACCGTTGACGATTCTGACCTGGACCCGGCGCACGGGGCCGGTCGGCGTGATCTTCATGGGCTCGGTGACGGACCACTCTGGCATGGTGCTGACCTCCCGTGTGAGGGCCGGTGCCGCCGGCCGGCGATCCCGGCGGCGACCGAGACGCAACATATCGCGTCTCCGATAGACACGATATATCGCGGCCAGGTCAAGTCAACCCTGATTCACCCCTGAGAGGGAGCTCCGGGTTCGTCAGGGGTGGCGGGGCGGGAGCTCGGGGTGGGCGGGTGTGTCGCGGTCTGGTGCATGTGCCGTCGTACCGGGATAAATTGACCTAGCGTGGGGGCATGAACGCGACTTCGGGATCCCGCCCCGTCGGGGCGCTGCTGCTCTGCCGTGCCGAGCCGTCGGCGGTCCGCCCGCCGGCCGAGCTGCTGACGGAACAGCTGCTCCTCGCCCCCGCCGGACCCGAGTGGAGCGTTCTCGTCCCGGAGGGAAGGCCCTGGCTCGACGACGGCGAACCCGTCGAGCGGGTCGTCACCGGCTGGTCCACCGCGCTGGCCGTCGCCGTTCCCGGCCGGCCCGTCCTCGCGCTGTGGTGGGACCCCGACCGGGCCGGTTTCACGCTCGCCACGGGCTTCCGCCGCACCGTCGGCTACACCTGGCTGGCCGACGGCACCCCGGTCGGCGAGGACGAGGCCGTGCACACCTTCGCCGACCGTCTCGGGCTCGACCCGGTGCTCGACGTCCAGGCCCTGGAACCCCTCACCCGGTCCGACCCGGACGCCGACGCCGTCACCCGGCTCGTCGGCCTCACCGCCGTCCTGGCCCGCGTCGGACTCGTGCTGCCCGGCGGCGTCACCCCCGGCGCGAGCGCCGACCGGCTGCGTGCCGCCGCCCGCGCCCACGGCGCCGAACTCGTCGCCGGGACCGGCTGGCGCGAGGCCGTGAGGGCGGAACTGGAAGCGGTGGAGGAGGGCCCGTACGGCTCGTATCTCCGCGGCCCCCGGGCCCGCCTCCTCGGCGCGGCCCAGCTCGCGGCCGGGGTGCCGCTGCTCGGCTGGGGCCTCGCCCGCCGCAGCGGCGGCTGGGCGACCGCCGGCGCGCTCCTCGTCGCCCATGGGGCGCTCGGGATCCTCTACGACCGGTTCCGGGCCACCCGCTGAGGGCCGGGGCCCTCGACGACGCCCTGTGTCCGGCGTCCGACGTCCCGAAGCGCCGGTTCGTACGCCGCGCCGGGACTACGCGGCCCGATGCGGCCCGCCCGGCCCCTACTCGTCCTCGTCGTCCTCGTCGTCGAGGCGCGCCAGCCAGGTCGCGAGGCGCTCGACCGGCACCTCGAAGTCGGGGTTGAGGTCGACGAACGTACGCAGCTGCTCGGCGAGCCACTCGAAGGTGACCTCCTCCTCGCCGCGCCGCTTCTCCAGTTCCTCGATGCCACGGTCGGTGAAGTACATGCGATCAGAATAAGCCGGGCCGCGGACACGGCCCGCTTCCCCTGTTCCTCTCCGGCGGCACGGTCTAGCCTCGTTCATCATCGTTTCGGGGAGCGGGGGCCGCTGTGACGCATGGGATCGCTCGTATTCGGCTGGACGACGGCACGTCCGTCTGGGCCCGGGTCAGCGGGACGGAGGAACTGGACCGGGGCACCGGCTTCCAGGACACCGGTTTCGGCGACCGGGTCGTGTCGATGGCCGGAGGCCTGACCGACGTGGTGCGCGGGGTGGTCGGTTCGCTGCGCGCCGGACTGACCCCGGAGGGGCCGGTCGAGGTCGCCGTCAGCTTCGGCATCGAACTCTCGGCGCAGGCCGGCAAGGTGATCGGGGTCCTCGCCGACGGCGGTGGCACGGCGTCGGTCAACGTGTCCCTCACCTGGACCGAACCCGGCCGCCGGGCCGCGGCCGAAGCCGCCGAAGCCGCCGCGGCCGCCGCGGGCACCCCACCGGGTACCACCGGAGCCGGAAACGGAACCGGAATCGGGACCGGAGCGGGCTCCGCGCTCCCCGCGCCCGCGGACTCGCCGGAGAACGGCCCCGGGGCCGTATGAGCGCCTTCGACGCGCTCGTGCGCCCCTCGCTCGTACGCATCGCCGCGCCCGACGCCGGGTATGACCCGCACGGCGACCCGTACTGGGGCACGGGCTACTTCATCGCCCCCGGCTGGGTTCTGACCTGTGCCCATGTCGTGGCCAAGGGGGGTAGTGCGGTGTGGCGGAGCGAGCCGGCCCTCGGCATCACCTGGGCGGGTGGCCGGACCACCGGCCGGGTCGTGCTGGCCAAGCCGCGCCCCGCGACTCCCGAGACGGAGCCCGCCTCCTGGAGCTTCCCCGATCTCGCGCTGGTACGGGTCGAGGGCGCCGAGGACGCCGTCTGCGTCCGGCTCAGCGAGCGCCCGCCCGCCACTCCCACCGCGATCCGGCTGTACGGCTGGTCGCACCGGACCGGCGAGCCGGCCGTCCTGTCCCTGAGCGGCGAGGTGCGCGGCTCCGAGGGCAAGGCCCTGCTGCTGGACGCGGTGCCCACCGAGGGCTGTTCCGGCGGTCCCGTCGTCGACCTCGGCCGCGGCACCGTCATCGGCGTCGTCAAGGGCCGCGCCCGGGACGGGCAGGGACCGGCCCAGGGTGCCGCCACGTCGCTCACCTCGCTGCGCGAGCTGTACGACGTGCCCGGCGGCGAGGTGCTGCACGAGGTGCTGCGCGCCCACGACGGATTCCACCTCGCCCAGCACCGTTCCCTCGCGTCTCGCACCACCTGGACCGCCGTCCAGCGGGACCTGTGGGCCGGCACCGGCATCAGCCCCGCGCTGCGCGTCCAGCTGTACGGGCGGCTCGCCGCGCTGCCGTCGCCCACCGGCCCCGGCGAGGTCATGGATCTCGTCGACCGGGTCAAGCGCCGGGTCCTGCACCCCGACTACCAGGCGGTGCTCGAGAACGACGTCCGGACCTGGCGCGACGGTGTCGGCCTGCTCCGCGAACTGCACGCGGGCGACCGGCGGACCGGGGATCCGCTCGGGGACGCGCGCGAGGGTGGCTCCTGGGGCGGCGGCCCGCGGCAGAGCGACGCGTCGTCCCTCTACGCGCGCGAGGAGGGACCCGGGGGCTCCGCGGACGGCGGACGCGACGCCGTCCTGCTGTACGCGGCACACGTCGTCCGGCATGTCGCCGAGCGGTACGGGCCCGGCCCCGTACCGGGCGCCGTCGGCCTCGCGGACTGGATTCGCGAAGAGGCATATGCCGTGCATCCCGCCGTACGCGAGGACATCGCCGCCCTCCTCGACCCCGAAGCGCCGCGCGCCGGCGCACGCCCGGGGCAGGAAGCGGGCGCGCGGGCCGACGTCCGGATCGAGATCGACACCGTCCCCTGGGCCACCCCGCGACGCTACGCCTGGCGGGTCATGCTCCAGTTCGACGGCCGCACCATCAGCCCCCTGCGCGGCGACGACGGGGGCGTGCCCCGCGAGCGGCTGCGCGAGACCCTGCGCGGCCCGCTCACCGAGGCGCTCGCCCTCGGGGACAGCGGCGGCCACCTGGCCCGCGTCGAAGTGGTGCTGCCGCGCGAGCTGTTCGACGAACCCTTCGACACCTGGCGGCTCGCGCCCGACGACGAGCCGTTCGGCGAGCGCTCCCTGCCGCTCGGCCAGCGGCGCGCCGTCGTCCTGCGCGACCGGTACCGCAGCCACCATCCGCCCTCCCCGGAGTGGAGCGTGCGCTGGCGCGGCACCAAGGACGGGCCCCTGCGGGCCGTGCCGCTGCGCGAGGAGGTCCTCACCCCGGGCGCCGAGGGGCACGGCCGGCAGCTGCGCCGGGAGAGCCGGACGGCGGCGTTCGTACGCCTCGACGCGGCCGACGGCGGCAGCGTGCCCGTCTACTGCGGCCCGGTCGCGGCCGGCGACGGGCAGCGCGCCATGGAGGCCGCGCTGGCCGCCGGGCACCCGATCGCGCTGTGGCGGCGCTCGGCCGGCGATCACGCCGACTGCGCCGAGTTCCACAAGCAGGCCGACGCGTTCCTGCGGGAGGCCGGGCGCGCCGAGGACCTGCACCGGCCGGTGCGCACGCTGCGCCTGCTGACCGGGGACACCGAGGCCGACCCCCAGGACCGGTCCGAGCACGCCTGGGCCGAGGAGCTCGCGGTCCTCTACGACCCGCCCGACCGGCCGCCGTTCGACGCCCCGCTCCTCGGACCGCTTGTGCTGGACGACGCCGGTGAGACGCGAGGGGCCGGTGGGACGTACACCGGCGGCGAGGCGTACGGGACCGGCGAGGCGTACGGGGGTGCCAGGGCCAACGGGTACGGGAGCAACGGCCACGGCGGCGCCCGGGCGGCCCCCGACGAGACGCGCGCGAGGCGCGCATGAGGCCCGCATGAGGCGCGAGGACGGCGCGTGCGCGGCGCGCATGAGGCGCTTGTGAAGCGCGCAACATCCCTACGAACGGGCCGGTTTGGGCGTCGGCATACCGGTCCCGTGAGCGGTACCGTCGAAAGACCCGGCGCGCACCCCACCGTGTCACGAGCCAGGAGGGTTCAGGCGTGAACGATTGGCGGATCTACCGCGGGGCCGGCCATCCGCACGACGAGGTGCGGCGCCTGCCGCCGCCCCCGCCCTGGCGGGACTTCTCCTCCGGCGGCCCGGACGACACGCTCGCCGGCTCCGACCGGCGGCTCGGGGTGCGCCGCCGCCTCGTCCAGAACCACCACCCCCGGCCCGCCGAGACCGACGCCGTCAACGCGGCCCTCTATCTGCGCCGTCCGCTGCTGGTCACCGGCAACCCCGGCACCGGAAAGTCCACCCTCGCGCACGCGGTCGCGCACGAACTCGGCCTCGGCCGGGTGCTGCGCTGGCCCATCGTCAGCCGCTCCACGCTCCAGGACGGGCTCTACCGCTACGACGCGATCGGCCGGCTCCAGGACGTGCAGCTGGAGCGGGCCCGCGCCGACGCCGACGGCACGGCCGCGAGCCCGGCCGGCATCGGCTCGTACCTGCGGCTCGGACCGCTCGGCACCGCCCTGCTGCCCTCCGAACTGCCCCGCGTGCTGCTCATCGACGAACTCGACAAGAGCGACCTCGACCTGCCCAACGACCTCCTGAACGCGCTGGAGGAGGGCGAGTTCGCGATCCCCGAACTGGAGCGGCTCGCCGACCGCGAACCGGTCGTCGACGTGCTCACCGATGACGGGCGCAAGGTGCCCGTGCGCGAGGGACGGATCCGCTGCACCACCTTCCCGTTCATCGTGCTCACCTCCAACGGCGAGCGGGACTTCCCGGCCGCCCTGCTGCGCCGCTGCATCCGGCTGGAGCTCGAACCGCCCGGCGAGGAGCAGCTCGGCGCGATGATCGAGGCCCATCTGGGGTCCGAGGCGGCCGCGGCCGAACCCGGTCTCGTCGCCCGCTTCCTCGACCGCGAACCCGGCGAGGTCATCGCCACCGACCAGCTGCTCAACGCCCTCTACCTGACCCGGCACGCCCCGCGTACCGAGCGGGTCACCCGGGAACGCATCGCGGACATGCTCATGCAGCCGCTCGACCAGCCGAGGTGATCGTGGATGGACCGCCCGACGCGGCTGGCGGAACTCACCCGCAGACTCCGGGCCGCCGGGCAGGACCTGACGGCCGAGGAGATCGCGGACGCCGTCTGGCTCGCCCAGTGGCTGCCGTCCCCCGGCCCTGACGCGGGAGGGGCGGACGAGCCCGCCGGGACCGCCCCGGCCGGCCCGCTCGCCCCTCCCGGCCTCCCCGGTCCCCGCGACCCCCGTGAGGGGTCCGGTCCGGGCGGCCTCCACGGCTCGGACAACGGCCACCACCCCCACGACCCCGTACCGGACCGTCGGGATCCGGCCACCCTGGACGACCCGGCCACCGTCCCGCCGCCCCGGCGCGCGGAGTCCGTCGACCTCCGTCTGCCCGGGGACGTACGCGCGCGTACGGGCGGCGGCGGGGGCGCGGGCCTCGGCGCCGTGCTGCCCGTCCGCGCGCCCGGCGCCAACGCGCTGCCCGGCCTGCTCGGTCTGCAGAAGGCGCTCCGTCCGCTGCGCCGTTACGCCACCGGGCTGCCCGCCCGGCCCGGCGAGGGACGACTGGACGAGGAGGCCACCGCCGAGCACAGCGCCGCCTCCGGCATCCTCACCCCGGTCCTGCGCCCCGCCGCCGGCCGCCGCCCCGACATCCAGCTGCTCATGGACACCGGGCCCGCGATGGTCGTGTGGCAGCGGATGGTCGAGGAACTGCGCCAGGCCTGCCAGCAGTCCGGCGCCTTCCGCGACGTCCAGGTCCACCGGCTGTACGACACCGGCGAGGGCCCGCCGCTCGTCACCACCACCTCGGACCCCGAGGGCCGCCCCCGGCTGCGCCCCGCCGACCAGCTGCACGACCCCACCGGCCGCCGCCTCACTCTGCTCGTCAGCGACTGCGTCGGGCCGCTGTGGCAGCGCGGCGCGGCCCAGCGGCTCGTCCACCAGTGGCCCCGGCACGCGCCGCTCGCGCTGATCCAGCCGCTGCCGCCGCGGCTGTGGTCCCGTACGGCGCTGCGGGTCGAGCCCGGCACGCTGCTGCGGCCCGCCACGCCCGGCGGCCAGGTGCGCTTCGAGCCCGACGAGGAGGAGTGGGAGCCGGTCGCCGTCGACCGGCGGGCGGTGCCCGTGCTGACGCCCACGCCCGAGGCGTTCGCGTCCTGGGCCCGGCTGCTCACCGGGCATGGCGGGGGCGCCGTCCGCGGCTGGGCCGCGCGGGTCGGCCCGTTGCCGGTGAGCCCGTACCCGGCGGGACCGTTCGCCTCGACCGGCCCGGCGGCGGTCGGCCCGGCGGTCGGCCCGGCTGGGGTCGGCGGCGCGCCCGCCATGCCCGCCGGCGCCGCCCGGCGCACGGACGACGAACTCCTGCGCGCCTTCCGCGCCGGAGCCTCCCCCGGCGCGGTCCGGCTCGCGGTCCACCTCGCCGCCGCCCCGCTCGCCCTGCCCGTGATGCAGCTCGTGCAGCGCGCGATGCTCCCCGACACCGGCCCCATGGAGCTGGCCGAGGTCCTGCTCAGCGGCCTGCTGCGGCGGCTTCCCGGGGCCACCCCGTACCCCTGCTTCAGCTATCCGCCGGCCGTGCAGGAGCACCTCCTCGGCTCGCTCGACCGGGGCGCCGCCGCGCTGGTGCTCAAGCACTGCTCCGAGTTCGTCGAACGCCATTTCGGACAGGGCACCCGCAATTTCCCCGCCCTCGCCGCCGCCCGGCTCGCCGGGCACACCCCCGACGCCGCCGATCCCACCGACCCCGCCGGCGGTCCGGCCGCCGGGCCGGGGGAGGAGCACGAGCAGCCGGCCGGCGCCGCCTCGGAGCTGTTCGCCCGCATCCCCGCGCGCGTCCTGCGCTTCTACCAGCCCGACCTGGTCACCCCCGAACCGCTCGCCGCCGCCCGCCGCCTGTTCGCCCAGTGGCGCGGCCAGTCCGACCCGTCCCTGCTCGCCACCGCCCGCGAGATGGCCGAGGCCGCGCTGAGCGGCGACGCGGCGGGGACCGACGGCGCCCCCGTCCGCCCCGAGGAGGCCGCCGGGGCCCGGCTGGTGCTCGGGCAGGTGCTGTACGCGCAGGCCGGCACCGCCGCCGTACGCGACCGGGGGCAGCGCCAGGACCTGCTCACCCGGGCCCTCGGCGAACTCGCCCTCGCCGCGCGCGCCGCCCCGCCCGGCAGCCCCGACTGGGCCGAGGCCCGGCTCGAACAGGCCGCCACCCTGCACGCGTTGTGGCGGCACACCGGGGACGCCGCCCGCCTCGCCGCCGCCCTCGACGCGCTCGCCGGAGACGCGGCCGAGTGGCCCGAGAGCCACCGGCCCGCCCTGTTCGTGCGGCGCGGCCGACTGCTCCTCGCCCGCGGCGAAGGCCCCGGCGCCGCGGCCGCGTTCACCGCCGCCCTCGCCGTCCGCGAGACCGGCCCGCTGCTGCTCGACCTCGCCGACGCCCTCCACCTCGCCGGGGACGCGGCCGCCGAAGCCGGCGCTCTCGACCGGGCCGCGCCCCTGCTCGGCGACTCCACCGCGCTCCGGCTGCGCTGGACCACCGCCCGGGCCCGGCTGTACGACACCACCGGCGACGGGCCCGCCGCCGACGCCGCGTACGAGCGGGCCACCCTGCTCACTCCGGCCGACGGCGAACAGCGCGGCCTGCTCCTGCTCACCTGGGGCGAGTCCCTGCTGCGCCGCGCCGCCGCCGGCACCGGCACGGCCCCCGTCGACCGCGCCGAGTCCGTGCTGCGCGAGGCCCTCACCTGTCTGCCCGCCGACACCGCGGACCGCGCCCGGGCCCGCGTGCTCATCGGCAGCGTCCTCGCGCTCCGCTTCGACCGGGCCGGGTTCCTGCCCGACCTGTACGAGAGCCGCCACCTCCTCCAGCAGGCCGCCCGTGCCGCCCGCACCCCCGCGGAGCGGGCCGAGGTGTGGCTGCAACTGGGCTGGGTACGGCTCCGGTTGGCCGAGACCGGCTGGGACGAGGGGCCCGACCAGGCCCTCCTCGCCTACCGGCGCGCCGCCGAGGACGCCCGTACCGCCCACGGCGACACCCCCGGCACCGTCACCCTGGCCCGCGCGCTGCACTCCGAGGGCGCCGTCCTGCGGCTCACGGGCCGCCACGCCCGGGCCGCCGACGCCCTGCGCGCCGCCGCCGAACAATGGCGCCGGCTCGACGGCGCGCTCGTGCCGGTCGACCAGGCCGACATCGCCCGTACCCGGGCCCTCCTCGCCGAGACGGAGTCCGGCCCTGGCCCGCTGCCCGGCCGCGTCCCACCCGAGGAACGACGCCGGATCGCCCCGCCGTGGTGGCCCTGGCAGGAGGCGTCCGCATAGCGGCCAGGCCGACGTCGACGGAACGGCTCGATAACGGGGGCGTGAATGGGTGCAGTTGAGGCGAACGGGTTTCTGGCTCCACCGCGTCGGGAAGAACCGCTGCGCCACTACGGCCGTGGGGGACGAGGTCGGTGAGGAGGATCCGAGGGTGTTGGAGCACGTGGAGCCGGTGGCCGGGGACGGCCAGGACACCGGACGGACGGCCCCGAACCCGCCGGGCCTCCCCGAACCGCCCGGCCTGCTCGACCTGCTCGAAGCGGTCGAGCCACCCGGCCCCTCGGAGCTGCACGGACTGGCCGGCCTCGCCACCGCCGACCTGCGGACCCTGCGGCTCCTGGACCATCCCGCTCTGCTGGCACGGGCCGCGCGGCTGCTCGACTGTCCCGCCGACCTCGCCGAGTCCTGGGCCGGAGCCAGCGGTGACGGCCTTCGCTGAAGCCCGCCGGACCCCCGACGACCGGCGGTTTCCGGCCAGATTCGGGCGCCGGCCGGGTGCGGCGGCCGCCCGGGGAGCGCGTACGCGATACGCGCCGGGCGCGCTACGTACGGCGTGCGCGCCCCTGACACCCCGTACGGGACACGCGCCCCGCACGCCCGCCGAGGCCGCCCGGGGCCGGACATGACCTCCGCGCCGCTCAGCGACACCACCCTCACCCGGCTGGCCCGGACCCGCCCCGACCCCGCCGGTACGCCGTACCTGGGCGCCGCCCTCCGCGCCCGCCGGCGCCTGCTCCTCAAGGCCCTGCGCCTGCGCGTCGACCGGGGCCGCGACGGGCCGCGCCCCGAGCCGTACGCGCGCTTCGACACCTCCTGGGCGCTGCTGGAGCGCGCCGAACGGGACCACCCCGGCGCCGTCCGCGCCCTCGTCGACTACCCCACGACCGGGACCTGGCTGGCCGCCGTCCTCTCCGCCCCCGAGGGACCGGACTTCGAAGCGCTGCTCGCGCACTGGGACACCCTCGCCGTGGCGGCGGCGCTGCGCGCCCGCTGCCCGTTCGACCGGGAGATCGCCACCCCGGGCGGCGTGCTCGCGCTGACCGGCGCCGGACGGCTGCGGACCGGAGCCGAACGCACCCGGATCCACTACGACGGCGGCCGGACCGTCCGGATCGGCCCGGCCGGCGCCCCGCTCCGGCGCGCCTTCCCGTACGTCCTGCTGGTCACCGCCGGACCGGCGCCCGCCCGGCTGCGCGGCACCGGACCCCAGTGGAGCCCCCTGCGCGCCCTGCCCGGCGGGCGCGCCGTCCTCGACGACCTCGACCCCTACCGGGTCCCGCCCGACGGCACCGGCCTGGCCGGCCATCGCGCCGCCGGGCACAGCGCCGACGCCTATCCGGTCTGGGCGGCCCGCTGGCAGGAGGCCCGCGCCCTGCTGGCCCGTACCGACCCCGACCGGGGCCGGGAGATCACCCGCGCGGTCCGCCTCCTCGTCCCCGTGACTCCCGGCACCCCCGCCCCGGCGACCGCCCGCGCCCAGGCCCCCGGCTCCGTCCCCGGTTCCGTACCCGCCCGGCACTTCGGCGCCACCCTCGCCGCCGCGCCCGGCGCCGTCCTCACCACCCTGCCCGCGAGCCCACGGGAGCTGGCCGAGACCCTCGTGCACGAGGTGCACCACGGCAAACTCGCCGCCCTGCACGCCCTCGCCCCGCTCTACCGCCCCGGCGGCCGTGCCGTGTACCGGGTCGGCTGGCGGGCCGACGAACGGCCGGTCTCCGGCGTCTACCAGGGTGCCTACGCCCATCTCGCGCTCACCGATCTCTGGCGCCGGGCGGCCGAGGGGGACGGGCTGCCGGCCGGCTGGCGGACCCTCGCGGGGCAGCAGTTCGAGCGATTCCACGATCAGGTGGGCGAAGCCCTGGGGATCCTGCTTCAATCCGATCAACTCACCGACTCCGGGCGCGAGTTCGCCGAGCGGATGCGGACGCACCACGTGAGTCTCGGCGCCACGCGAGGCGCCCGTAGGTGACACTGTGAACGCGCCCCATGACCCAGCGTGGCGCATGAACGACGAGGGAGCACACATGGCGGAACAGGGGCGGTCGGGCGGCGGGGCCGTCGCGGACCGGGGTGGTACGACGGCACCCGAACACGTCCTGGTGGTCTTCCCGGGCTATCACCGCCCCTGGGCCACCTGGATCGCGCAGCGCCTGGAGTCGTACGGCATCCGGGTCACCCAGCAGCGCTGGGACCCGCCCCGCGAAGTCCCCCTCGAAGACTCCCTCGGCGACCTGCTGCTCGCCCGCGGCCAGGTCCTCCTCGTCCTCAACGACTGGTTCTTCGAACTCGGCCCGCGCCCCGCCGGTGAGTGGAACGACGTGCTGCGCGGCTTCGTCGCCGCCCACGCCGACCGCTTCGCCGCCGTCAACCTCACCAACCGGCCGCTGCTGCCCGCCACCGCCGTCCTCGAACCCGTCAGCCTCTGGGGCGCCGGCGAGGACGAGGCGGAGGCCCGGGTGCTCAGCCGCCTCGGCATCGACCCGCGCCGGGCCGGCGGCCGCCGCGCCGCCCCCGGCTCCGTCGTCCGCTACCCCGACACTCCGCCCGAGATCTGGGGCGAGGTCCCACGCCGCAACCGCCGCTTCACCGGCCGCGACGACCTCCTCACCGAACTCCAGCAGCGCCTCATGGACGCCGACCGCGGCAACGCCGCCTGCACCCTCCTCGGCATGTCCGGCATCGGCAAGACCCAGATCGCCGCCGAGTACGCCCACCGCTTCAGCCCCGACTACGACATCATCTGGTGGGTCAGCTCCGACGACCGCAACATCCAGCGCGACCGCCTCGGCGGCCTCGCCGTCGCCCTCGAACTGCCCGTCGGCAACGAACCCGGCGAACGCATCCGCGCCGTCCGCGAGGCCCTGCGCCGCGGCACCCCGCACTCCCGCTGGCTGATCGTCTTCGACGGCTGGGACGACACCGACG
The DNA here is from genome assembly GCF_040635425.1 of Streptomyces laurentii. NCBI lineage: Bacteria > Bacillati > Actinomycetota > Actinomycetes > Kitasatosporales > Streptomycetaceae > Streptomyces > Streptomyces laurentii. The sequence continues at coordinate 182,649 of NZ_JBEYHT010000001.1, forward strand.
GCATCGACGTGATGCTCCCGCAGGGCCCCGGCCACGTCCTCGTCACCTCCCGCAACCGCGCCTGGGCCGACCACACCGACGTCGTCGAGGTCCCCAGCTTCGACCGCGCCGAGTCCACCGCCTACCTCATGCGCCGTGCCCCGCACCTCACCGCGCTCGAAGCCGACGAGGTGGCCGCCGAGTTCGGCGACGTACCCCTGCCGCTCGTCCAGGCCGCCGCCTGGCTCGGCGAGTCCGGCATGGAGGTCGACGAGTACCTGCGGATGGTGCGCGAGGGACGGCTCACCACCATGGACGAGCCCACCGGCGACGGCTTCCCGCACGCCTCCCTCACCTCCTGGTCGATACTGATCAACCGGCTCCGGCGGGCCCAGCCGCAGGCCGTCGAGATCCTCAGCCTGTGCGCCTCCTTCGCCCCCGGACGCATCCCCCTCGGCCTCGTCCGCACCCATCCCCAGGCCGACCTGCCCGAGGATCTCCGCTGGATGGCCACCGACCTCGCCGCCTGGACCCGGGCCCTGGACACCCTGGTCAACTACTCCGTCCTCACCCGTGACAGCCGCGGTGTCGCCAGTACGGAGACGGGCCCCCACCAGGAATCCGTCCACATGCACCGGCTCGTCCACGACATCGTCTCCCGGCTCACCGACGGAGAGCAGCGCGAAGCCCACCGCCGGGCCGTGCGTACGCTGATCGCCGAGGCCGACCCCGGCGACCCCATGGACAGCCGGCACTGGCCTCAGTACGCCGAGCTGCTGCCGCACCTCGCCCCCTCGGGCGCGCTCGCCAGCCGCAACCCGCGCGTGCAGAACGCCATCCTCAACTGCCTGCGCTACTGCTACCGCAGCGGCGAGTACACGGCCGGCACCCGGCTCGCGGAGCTGATCCGCGCCGAGTGGAGCGACTTCATGGACCCGCTCGCCCAGCCGATGCTCGACCTCACCACGCAGGAGAGCAACATCCTGCGCTCCAGCGGCCGGTTCCGCGAGGCCCACGCCCTCGACCGGGCCCTGCTCGACCGGCTCGGCCGCGCGACGCCCCGCAACGAGCTCGGCGAACTCTTCTGCAACAGCAACGTCGCCGCCAACCTGCGCTATCTCGGCCAGTACCGGGACGCCGAGGTCCTGCAGCGCGAGGTCCTGGAGTCCGCCCAGGCGCTCCTCGGCGACGCCGAGTTCGTCACGCTCGTCGCCCGCCACAACCTCGGCGTGGTCCTCCGCCTCCTCGGCCGCTACCAGGAGGCGTACGAACTCGACATCGACACCCTCGCCCAGCGCGAGACGGTCCTGCGCACCCGCCACATCAACACGCTCAACTCCGTCAACGCCCTCGTCCACGACCTCTTCACGCTCGGCCGCTACCGCGACGCCCTGGTACGCCAGGAGGCCAACGTCCGGATGCACGTCCAGGTCCTCGGCGCGCAGCATCCGCAGACCCTCTCCGCCCGCGCCCAGCTCGCCCTGTGCCGGCGCCGCGAGGGCGGCTTCCAGCAGGACATCGGCCAGCAGATGGAGAGCCTGCTGGAACAGATCGAGCAGGTGCACGGCCGGAGCCACTACGTGACCCTGTCGTTCATCACCAACTACGCCAGCTATCTGCGCGAACACGGCGACTTGAACAAGGCCCGCGACCTGACCGAGGAAGCCGAGGCCGCGTACCGCACCCTCCTCGGCCCGGTGCACCCCGTCTCGACGGGCATGCTCACCAACATCGGCCTCGTCATGCAGGCCTCCGGCGAACGGTCCGACGCGCTCGCGCTCCTCGAAGCCTCCCTCGCCGGGCTCACCTCCTCCCTCGGCGCCGATCACCCCTGGGTGCTCGGCTGCGCCCTCAACACGGCCGCCGCCCGCAACTTCAACGGGCGCGTCGCCGACGCCACGGAGCTGAGCCGGGAGACGCTGCGCCGGGCCCGCCATACGCTCGGCAACGAGCACCCGCTCACCCTGTCCGCGCAGATCGCGCTCGCCGCCGACCTGCGCGGACTGCGCGAGGTGGAGGAGGCCGGCAAGGTCGAGGCGGACGCCCTGAGCACCCTCACCCGGACGCTCGGCGCCCAGCACCCGCACACGCTGTCCGCCCGCCAGCGCAACCGCCCGTACTGGGACTTCGAGGCCTTCCTCGTCTGACCCGGGCCCGGAAGGGCCCGCGCGGACACGCCGGAGGCCCGGCACCCTTCTCGGGTGCCGGGCCTCCGTACGTACCGCCGTGTGCGGCTTCGTACGCCTTCGATCAGGCGTCGAAGACCTCCGCGACCAGCTGCGCCTGCTCCGCCTGGTGGCGCTTGGCCGAGCCGACCGCCGGGGAGGAGGAGTGCGGGCGGGAGATCCGGCGCAGGCGCTCGCCCGCCGGGATGTCCGCGCCGACCGCCAGGTCCAGGTGGTCGATCAGGTTGAGCGCGATGAACGGCCAGGCACCCTGGTTCGCCGGCTCCTCCTGGGCCCACAGGTACTTCTCGGCGTTCGGGTACTTGGAGATCTCGGCCTGCAGCTCGGCACCCGGCAGCGGGTACAGGCGCTCCAGACGGATGATCGCCGTGTCCGTGGCACCGCGCTTCTGCCGCTCGGCCTCCAGGTCGTAGTAGACCTTGCCCGCGCAGAAGACGACCTTGCGGACGTCGGCCGGGTTGACCGAGCTGTCGCCGATCACCGGGCGGAAGCCGCCGGTGGTGAACTCCTCCACCTTCGACGCCGCGGCCTTCAGACGCAGCATCGACTTCGGGGTGAAGACGATGAGCGGCTTGTGGTGCGGGTTGTGGACCTGCCAGCGCAGCAGGTGGAAGTAGTTCGACGGCAGCGTCGGCATGGCGACCGTCATGTTGTCCTGGGCGCACATCTGCAGGAAGCGCTCGGGACGGGCGGACGAGTGGTCCGGGCCCTGGCCCTCGTAGCCGTGCGGCAGGAGCAGGGTGACGCCGGAGGTCTGGCCCCACTTCTGCTCGGCCGAGGAGATGAACTCGTCGACGACGGTCTGCGCGCCGTTGACGAAGTCACCGAACTGGGCCTCCCACATGACCAGGGAGTCCGGGCGGGCCAGCGAGTAGCCGTACTCGAAGCCCATCGCCGCGTACTCGCTGAGCAGCGAGTCGTAGACGTTGTAGTGGGCCTGGTCGTCGGACAGGTAGAGCAGCGGGGTGTAGTCCTCGCCGGTCTCCTGGTCGACGAGGACCGCGTGACGGTGTCCGAAGGTGCCGCGGCGGGAGTCCTGGCCCGACAGGCGGACCGGGGTGCCCTCCATCAGCAGGGAGCCGAGGGCGAGGGTCTCGCCGAAGCCCCAGTCGATGGTGCCGTCGTCGACCGACGTCGCGCGACGCTGCATCTGCGGCATCAGACGCGGGTGGACCGTGATCCGCTCCGGGATGTTGACCTGGGACTCGGCGATCCGCTTCACGACCTCCTGGGAGATCGCGGTCTCGACGGCCACCGGGAACTCCGGCTTGGCGTCCGGCACGTGCGCCGCGGCCGGGGCCGAGGTGGCCTCGCGGACCTCCGCGAAGACCTTCTCCAGCTGGCCCTGGAAGTCCTGGAGCGCCTGCTCGGCCTCTTCCAGGGTGATGTCGCCACGACCGATGAGCGACTCGGTGTAGAGCTTGCGCACCGAACGCTTCTTGTCGATCAGGGTGTACATCTGGGGGTTGGTGAACTGCGGGTTGTCGCCCTCGTTGTGACCGCGGCGGCGGTAGCAGATGAGGTCGATCACGACGTCCTTGTTGAACGTCTGGCGGAACTCGAAGGCGAGCCGCGCGACGCGGACGCAGGCCTCCGGGTCGTCGCCGTTCACGTGGAAGATCGGCGCCTCGATCATGCGGGCCACGTCGGTGGCGTACATGGAGGAACGCGAGGCCTCGGGGGCCGCGGTGAAGCCGACCTGGTTGTTGATGACGACGTGGACCGTGCCGCCGGTGCGGTAGCCGCGCAGCTGCGACATGTTCAGCGTCTCGGCCACGACACCCTGGCCCGCGAAGGCCGCGTCGCCGTGCAGGGCGACCGGGAGGACGGTGAAGTCCGTGCCGCCCTTGTTGATGACGTCCTGCTTGGCGCGGACGACACCCTCCAGGACCGGGTCGACCGCCTCCAGGTGGGAGGGGTTGGCGACCAGGGAGACCTTGATCTGCTCGCCGTCGAGACCGGTGAAGGTGCCCTCGGCGCCCAGGTGGTACTTGACGTCGCCGGAGCCGTGCATCGACTTCGGGTCGAGGTTGCCCTCGAACTCGCGGAAGATCTGCGCGTACGACTTGCCGACGATGTTCGCGAGGACGTTCAGGCGGCCGCGGTGGGCCATGCCGATGACGACCTCGTCCAGGCGGGACTCCGCCGCGGAGTCGATGACCGCGTCGAGCAGCGGGATGACGGACTCGCCGCCCTCCAGCGAGAACCGCTTCTGGCCGACGTACTTCGTCTGCAGGAAGGTCTCGAACGCCTCGGCCGAGTTCAGCCGGCGCAGGATGCGCAGCTGCTCCTCGCGCTCCACGCGGGCGTGCGGGCGCTCCACGCGGTCCTGGATCCACTTGCGCTGCTTCGGGTCCTGGATGTGCATGAACTCGATGCCGGTGGTGCGGCAGTACGAGTCGCGGAGCACGCCGAGGATGTCGCGGAGCTTCATCATCGTCTTGCCGGCGAAGCCGCCGACCGCGAACTCGCGCTCCAGGTCCCACAGGGTGAGGCCGTGCTCGGTGATGTCCAGGTCGGGGTGCTTGCGCTGCTTGTACTCCAGCGGGTCGGTGTCGGCCATGACGTGGCCGCGCACCCGGTAGGAGTGGATCAGCTCGAAGACCCGGGCGGCCTTGGTGACGTCGTCGTCGTGCGACGTGTCGATGTCCCTGAACCAGCGGACCGGCTCGTAGGGGATCCGCAGCGACTTGAAGACGTCGTCGTAGAAGCCCTCCTCGCCGAGGAGCAGGTTCGCGACGATGCGCAGGAACTCGCCGGAGGCCGCACCCTGGATGACCCGGTGGTCGTAGGTCGAGGTCAGGGTCATGACCTTGGAGATGCCCAGCTTGTTCAGGGTGTCCTGGGAGGTGCCCTGGAACTCGGCCGGGTAGTCCATCGAGCCGACGCCCATGATGACCGACTGTCCGGGCATCAGACGCGGCACGGAGTGGACGGTGCCGAGGCCGCCGGGGTTGGTCAGGGAGACCGTGACGCCGGTGAAGTCCTCCATCGTCAGCTTGCCCACGCGGGCGCGCTTGACGATGTCCTCGTACGCCTGCCAGAACTCGAAGAAGCTGAGCGTCTCGGCCTTCTTGATGCCGGCGACGACGAGCTGGCGGTCGCCGTTCGGCTTGACCAGGTCGATGGCCAGACCGAAGTTGACGTGCTCCGGCTTCACCAGGGTCGGCTTGCCGTCCTTCACCGCGAAGGAGTGGTTCATCGTCGGCATGGCCTTGATGGCCTGCACCATCGCGTAGCCGATGAGGTGGGTGAAGGAGATCTTCCCGCCCCGGGCGCGCTTCAGGTGGTTGTTGATGACGATGCGGTTGTCGAACAGCAGCTTCACCGGGACGGCGCGGACGGACGTGGCCGTCGGCATCTCCAGCGAGGCGTTCATGTTCTTCGCGACGGCGGCGGCCGGGCCGCGCAGCGTGACCAGCTCGGGGCCGGCGACGGCCTCCGCGGCCGGAGCGGCGGCGGCCTTCGCGGGCGCGGCGGCGGGCTTGGCGGCCGGAGTCGCCGGAGCTGCCGGGGCGGCCTTGACGGGCGCCGGAGCGGCGGCCGCGGGCTGGGCGGCCGGAGCCGGGACGGCGGCCGGTGCGGGCACGGCGGCCGGAGCGGCAGGTGCGGCCTGTGCGGGGCCCGCCTGCGGCGCGGCCGGCGCGGCGGGAGTCTCCGCGGCACCGGGCTTGTAGTCGGCGAAGAAGTCCCACCAGGCGCGATCGACCGAATTCGGGTCCTGGAGGTACTGCTGGTAGATCTCGTCGACGAGCCATTCATTGGCGCCGAAGGCGGCTACAGGGGACTTGCCCTGTGCGCCTTGGTCGGCCGGGGAACTCGGGGTACTGGGGGACTGAGACGACACGGCGGCAACCGCCCTCTTCCGCTTCACAAGGTGATGGACAGCGGAAATAAAGGCTACGCCTCCCTGCCCGGGAGGTGCAGGCCGGGCGCTCCAACGTCACGTAAGTCACACTTGACGAGGTGTTTCGGAGCCGGGAATGGCGGGAAACAACCGTGGTTCCGCTTCGTTCCGCTGCGTTCTGGGTACGTGAAACCGCGGCTGCGGCCCCGTTCGGCCGCGCGCCCCGACCACGTACACGCAGAACGTGTTCTTCCGGTTCGAACCCTACGTCAATCGCACGGTGGAAGGCTGCCCGGAAGAGTGAGCCTGATCCGGCAGCCCCGTGAGGATTCGGCCACGCCGATGCGTCCGCCGTGCAGATCCACCGCCCAGCGGGCGATCGCCAGGCCGAGCCCGGTGCCGCCGTCGCTGCCCGGCCCGTACCGGGCCGGGACCGCGCCCCGGTTGAACCGCTCGAAGACCTTGTGCCGCTCCGCCTCCGGGATGCCCGGGCCCTCGTCCTGGACCTCCAGCTCCAGCGAGTCCGGATACGGCCCGCGGCGCGCCCGTACGGTGACGCGGCCGTGCGGCGGGGAGTGCTTGACCGCGTTGTCGATGAGATTCGCCATCACCTGGTGCAGCCGCTCCGCGTCCGCGTGCCCGGTCAGCTCCGGCGGGGAGACGTCCAGGTGGAGATGGACGTCGGTACGGCGGTGCAGGCCCGAGGTCGAGGACAGGCCGCGCTGGGACGCGGCCAGGTTCGCCTCGCGCAGAATTCCGGAGAGGTACGGCCACACCTCGAAGCGGCGCGCACGCAGTGTGACGACGCCGTTGTCCAGGCGGGAGAGGTCGAGCAGGGTCTCCACCAGCCGGCCGAGCCGCTCGGTCTGCTTCAGCGCGGTCCGCATCGTCTCCGGATCGGCCTCGGAGACCCCGTCCACCACGTTCTCCAGGACGGCCCGGAGCGCGGCGATGGGGGTGCGCAGCTCGTGCGAGACGTTGGCGACCAGCTCCTTGCGGTGGCGGTCCACCGCCTCCAGGTCGTCCGCCATCCGGTTGATGGTCGACGCCAGGTCGCCCAGCTCGTCCCGGCGGTCCGCGCCGCGCACCCGGCGGCTGAAGTCGCCGCGCGAGATCGAGCCGGCGACGTGGTTCATCTCGTCCAGCGGGGCGGTCAGGGACTGGGCCACGAACTGGGTGATCAGCAGAGTGGCGATCATCGCGAAGATCGTGATGTAGCGGAACTCGGTCGAGGTCCGGATCGCCACCAGGGCGAGTCCCGAGGTCAGCAGCACCGCGCCGACGACCAGGGAGCCCAGCTTGGTCTTGATGGAGATCGCGATACGGCGGCGGTGCGGGGGGCCGTGCCGGAACGGGTGGTCGTGGGTGCGGGGGCGCGCGCGGTACTTCCGGGCGGTCCGGTACGTGAGATCCCGCCCGTACGCGCGGCTCTTGCGGGCCCCGGCCCGGAGCTTGCGCCGGAGTGCGCGGGCCTCCGGGAGGGCACGGGCCTCCCGGAGCGCGCGAGCCTCCCGGAACACGTGCTCCCGGAACACCCGGGCCTCCCGGAGCAGGTGGTTCTCCCGGCACGGACGCTGTTCCGGGCGCCGGGTTCCGGGCGCCCACCCCCGCAGGTTCACGGTGCCGGGGTCTCCAGCGCGTAGCCCACGCCGTGCACGGTACGGATCCGCTCCGCCCCGATCTTCCGGCGCAGCGCCTTGATGTGGCTGTCCACGGTCCGGGTGCCGGAGGCGTCCGCCCAGTCCCACACCTCGGCGAGCAGCTGCTCGCGCGAGAGCACCGCGCGCGGGGTGTTCGCGAGGCAGACCAGCAGGTCGAACTCGGTCGGCGTCAGGTGCACGTCGTCGGCCCGGACCCGGACCCGGCGCTGCGCGTGGTCGATCTCCAGCTCGCCGAGCCGCAGGATCCCGCTGCGCGGCGTCGCCGCCGCGAGCGCGGCCCGCTCCACCCGGCGCAGCAGCACGTGCACCCGGGCGGCCAGCTCACGCATCGAGAACGGCTTGGTCATGTAGTCGTCGGCACCCACGCCGAGGCCGACCAGCATGTCCGTCTCGTCGTCCCGCGCGGTGAGCATGAGCACCGGCACGGGCCGCCGGGCCTGCACCCGGCGGCACACCTCCAGGCCGTCGAAGCCCGGCAGCATCACGTCGAGCACCATCAGGTCCGGCTGCCACGCCTCGGCGGCGTCCACGGCCGCCGGGCCGTCGGTCGCGGTCTGCACGAGGAACCCCTCGGCCCGCAGCCGGGTCGCGATCGCGTCCACGATCGTCGGGTCGTCCTCGACGACGAGCACGCGCCGCTGCGCCCCCGGGGTGGCCGCCGCACCGTGGTTCGTGGTGTGTGTCTGCTCCATTGCCCCGCCTCGCGTCGCCGATGTCGGTGCAGCAGCCTAGAGGCAGCGGCGGCGCCAAGGCTACGCAGGTGATCGGGAGGGCCGGACCGCGAGGTGGACCACGTCGGGGACGCCCCGGGCAACCGGCACCTCTTCCGTCCTTACCCCGGTGAAACCGGCATTCCGCAAGGACTCTTCGAAATCGGCCGACGGCCGGGCCGACCATACGGCCAGGATCCCGCCCGGGGTGAGGCGGGCGGCGCAGGTCGCCAAACCCTCGGCGGAGTAAAGGGATTCGTTGTCCTCGGTGACCGTCCAGTCGGGCCCGTTGTCGATGTCCAGACACAGCGCGTCGTACCGGTCGGGGGTGGTGCGCAGATGTTCGACGAGGTCCGTGTGCAGGATCACGGTGCGCGGATCGGCGAGCGCGGTGCCGGAGACGGCGGCGAGCGGACCCTCGCGGTGCCAGTCGATGATCGCGGTCTCGCGCTCCGCGACCACGATCCGGCCCCAGCGGGGGTCGGCCGCCGCGTGGACGAGCGAGAAACCGACGCCGAGGCCGCCGACGAGGACCGACGGCGCGATCCGGCCGGCCGGCAGCGCGTCGCGCGCCGCGTCGATCAGCAGCCGCTCGGAACGGCCGTCGGAGGTGTCCATCAGGAAGGTGCCGTTGGCGATGATCTCGTAGTGCTCGACCCCCTCCTCCCCGGCGCGTCTGCGCAGGACGACCTCGCCGTACGGGCCTTCACGGCGGTCGAGGGTGACGGGGCTCGTCATGATCACTCCGTGGCGCTCGGTGGTACGGGTTCGCCCGGCCATCCTGCGCGGGAGCGGGTGGCGGGGACAACCGCTTAAGGCGGGTGCGGGGGTGGAGCGGGGCGGGGTGGGCTCGGGGCGGGTTCGGGCGTACGGGGTACGGGGTGGGGCGGCGGGGCCCGGTGTCAGGGGCGGGCCGGCGGGGCGTCCTCCGGGAGCGCGTCGAGGACCCGCTGGAGCGCGGGCGGGCGCGGGGTGCCGTCCTGGGTGACGACGACCCGCTGCCCGTACGTGACCTGGTACGTGAACCCGTCGGCCACCGTCGGGGCGGTCGACGGCCGCTCGGGGACCCGGGCGTACGCGGGGTCCTCCAGGGCGGCGCGCAGCGCGGCGGTCCCGGCCGGATCCATGCGGCCGGAGGTGGGCTCCTTGGTGCCGCGGGTCCGGGTGTACGAGCCGTCGTAGCGGACCACCAGTCGGTGGGAGATCCCGGCGAAGCCGCCGCTGACGACCACCTCGACCAGCCGGTCCCGGGGCGCGGGCTCGGCGCCGGAGGCGGGCGCGGCGGACGAGGCCGGGGGTGGCGGCGGGGCCGCCGGGGCCTGGCCGCAGCCGGTCACGGCGAGGGCGGCGGCCAGGACGGTGGCGAGCCCGAAGCCGCGCCGGGCGCTGTGGCCGAATCCGTACCCGTACCCGTACCCGGATCTGTGGGTGTAGTGCTGCGTGCGCTCCGTCTTCATGGGGCGAGCTTGCCCGGCCGGACGGGGTCCGCGCCGTGGAACGCGGTCATTCGGCGGCAGGGGGTCCGGCGGCGGGGATTCCGGCGGCGCTGCCCGGATACCTGATCGCTCAGAGCGAACATGCGCCCGTACGGGTGATGCTTCCGGTGTCTCAGGGCCCCGAAGGCGGTTCGGGCAGCCAGTCGCGCGCCGGGTCGTATTCCAGCCAGCGCGCACGCCCCGCTCGCGCGGCGCACGCGGCGGTGAGACGGGCGAGCCCCGGATGGCCGTGGCCGGTGCGCCAGACCAGCGACCACGCGTACAGCGGCGTGGGATCGACCAGCGGGACGCAGCGCAGCCCGGGGACGTCGGGCAACGGCACGTCGGCGGGCAGCAGCGAGAAACGGCGCGGATCGTGCGTCACCTCCGCGAGGAAATGGGCGAGCCCCAGGTTGACGCCCGTGGCGATGTCGCGGACGCCGAAGCGCTCGGCGAACCGGTGGAGGAAATCGAGCCGGTCCAGCGCGCCCGGCGCCCACAGCAGGCCACCGCTCAGCTGGTCGGGGCGCAGCGCCGGTTCCGCGGCGAGCGGATGGTCCGCGCTCAGCACCGCGTCCACGGGTTCGAGGCGGACGAGACGGTGGGAGAGGGCGGGGTGCAGGGGAGGGTGGACCCGGCCGAAGGCCGCGTCGGCGTCGCCGCGCAGCAGGGCCGCCGTTACGGACGGCAGATCGCGTCCGTGGCCCAGCGCCAGCTCCCCGGCCCCACCGGTGATGTCGTCGGCGACACCGCCCGCGACCTCGGCCAGGGTGCGCATCGGCGCGTAGAGGTGTCCCCAGACGTCGACGCGCAGCGGACGGCCGCCCCGCCGGCCGTCCGGTGTCACCGCCGCGACCGCGGCGTCGGCGGCGGCCAGCGCCTGCCGGGCCGCCGGCAGGAACCGCCGCCCGGCCTCCGTCAGCCCGACCCCGCCGCGGTGCAGCAGCGTGGTGCCCAGCAGGGACTCCAGGCGCGCGACCCGCTTGGACAGGGCCTGCTGGGAGAGCCCGAGCGTCCCGGCGGCCCGCCCGAAGTGCAGTTCCTCGGCGACCCGTACGAAGGCCCGTACCTGCGCCATGTCGAGATCCAGATCCAGATCCATGGGCGGAACCCTAGTTTTCCAGGCGTCACCCAGGGGCGACAACCGATGGTTGTCGGCGTCCTCCGTCCGTTGTTGGATCGGCGGGCGGGCCGGGCGGTTGCATCCTCGCCATGCACAGACTGATCCCCACGGGGGAGGCGGCGCGGCCGGTCGTCTTCGCTCACGTTCCCCAGCCCGTGCCCGGGCCCGACGAGGCGCTGGTGAAGGTCGAGGCGTTCGCGCCGAACCGGGGCGAGACGTTTCTCCTCGACCGCCCCGAGTCCCGCGTGTCCGGATATCTGCTGGGCAAGGACATCGCGGGCCTCGTCGTCCAGCCGGCGGCCGACGGTTCCGGACCCGGCATCGGCACCCGCGTGGTCGGCCACCCGGCCCAGGGCGGCTGGGCGGAGTACGCGGCCGTCCCCACCGACGCGCTCGCCGTCCTGCCCGACACCGTCGACACCGTACGGGCGGCGGCCCTGCCGCTGGCCGGGATCACCGCCCTGCGCCTCCTGCGCACGGCCGGTTCCGTGGCCGGGCGGCGCGTGCTGCTGACCGGCGCCTCGGGCGGGGTCGGCCACTACGTCACCGAACTGGCGGTCGCGGCCGGAGCCGAGGTCACCGCGGTGACCGCCACCCCGGAGCGCGGGGCGCGGCTCGCGGAGCTGGGTGCCGAGGTGGTGCACGACGTGGCGGACGCGCGGGGGCCGTTCGACGTCGTCCTGGAGTCCACGGGCGGGCCGGCGCTGCCGGTCGCCCTCGCGAAGACGCGCCCCGGCGGCACGCTCGTCTGGTTCGGGCAGGCCGGCCGCACGCCGGTGACCCTCGACTTCTTCGACCTGCTGGGCGGCCCCGAACGCGTGACGATCCGGCACTTCCACTACGCCGGAGGCCCGTACGGCCCCGATCTCGCCACCCTCGTCCGCCTCGTCGCGCAGGGACGGCTGCACCCGGAGATCGGCCGGACCGCCGACTGGGCGGAGACCGCCGCCGTCCTGGTCGACCTGCGCGAGCGCCGTATCCGCGGCAAGGCGGTCCTGCTGACGGGAGGCGGCGTGCGATGAGCGACCAGGTGAGTGGACTCATGGAGGGAAGGAACCCGATGGACAAGCCGACCGGCGGGAACGATCCCAGGGGTGTGGCCGAGGCCCGCGCGTACGCCGAGGACCAGTGGACCCGTGCCCTCGGTATCGGGGTCGACCCCCACGAGTACCGGCGCGTCACCGGCGCGCTCGGCTCCCGCGCCGACTGGTGCCCGGCCCTCCGGCGCACCGGGCACGCCTACCTGGAGCGCGCCGGCACGCCCGTATCGGCCGTTACGGCCGGGGAGCATCTGCTGACGGCGGCCCGCTGGTTCCACCTCGCCACGCTCGTGCCGTACGAGGTGGCGGGGGTGGCGGCTCCGACGGGCCCGGAGGCACGGGCGGAGATGGCGCGGGCCGCCGCCGAGGCGGACGACGCCCTGGGCCGGGCCCTCGCCGTGCGGGAACCCGGCGCGCGGCGGATCCGCGGCGAGGGATTCACCGGCTGGCTGCGCGTCCCGCGCGACGCGGCGACGGCCGCCGGCACCGTGATCGTGATCCCCGGCCTGGACTCGGCGAAGGAGGAGTTCCTGGACGTGACGGACGCGCTGCTGGCCAGGGGCCTGGCGGTGTACGCGATGGACGGTTCCGGGCAGGGCGCGCTGGCCGCCACCTCGCCCCTCCGCCCGGACTACGAGCAGGTCGTGGGCCGGGTCGTCGACGCCCTCGACGTCCCCCGGGTCGGGCTTGTCGGCCTCAGCCTGGGCGGCTACTTCGCGGCCCGGACCGCGGCCCTGGAACCGCGTGTGGCGGCGGCCGCCACGGTCAGCGGCCCGTTCCGCCTCGACTGGGCGGAACTGCCCGCACCGGTAGCCGACATCCTGACCCGGCGCACCGGCGGCCCCGACGCCGCCCGCGCCTTCGCCCGCCGAGTGGACCTCACGGACCTGGCCCCGCGCGTCACGGCACCGCTCCTGGTGGTGGACGGCGACCAGGACGTCATCCCCGGCGTGACCAACGGCGAGCCGCTGGCCCGCCTCGCCCCCCACGCCACCCACCTCCGCGTCCCGCACGGCGACCACCTCCTCGGCAACGCCCGCCCCGACTGGCTGCCTCGTCTCGCCGACCATCTCGCCGGGGCTCTGACCTCGACGGGGACGGCCATGTGAGCCGTCGCGACACGGCCGGTGCCGTCGGTCGGGCGTCAGTCAGAGGTGCCGAGCACGCGGTCGCGGTACTCCTGGAAGGCGTGCCAGCCGTCGGGGCCGTCGGGTTCGAGCAGACCGGAGGAGAGGTCCAGAGCCCGGCAGCCCAAGGCGTCCGCGATCCGGAAGACGACAGCGAGTACGTCGTCGCCGGAGCCCCGGATGTGGAGCATGACCGAGTGCACGGCGTCGGCATCGCCGATGTTGAGCTCCATGGACCAGCTCGGGCCGACGAGTTCGCCCCACGCGGGGTCCGACAGATCGACCCCGGGCACGGCCGCCCGCACGGCGGCGCCGACGTCCTGGGGCGTGCCGAGCGGGGGCGGGGTGTAGTCGGCGGGTATGTCCTCCGACGACGTGATGCCGGCGGGCAGGCGGAAGAGGAGAACGTCCCAGCTCATGACGGCCTTCCGGGCGCGTCGACGGGGGCGGCGGGCAGCAGGTTCGGAGCGAGCTGTTCGCCGGGAGGCGTGGGGGCGAGTACGGTGCGCAGCCGGTCGATGCCCGACTGCCAGAGGTTGCCCTCGCCGGATTCTTCCCAGAGTTCGAGGAGTTCGGACGGCTCGGTCACGACGCGGTCGAGGGTCTGGAGGGCGAGGGCGCGCAGACCGGTGAGGTCGGGGAGGGGCTCGTCCGGTCCGTAGTGCGGGTGGGCGCGCTCGCCGCCAGGGAATTGCGTGGCGACCAGGGCGGCCGCGGCGACGGCTTCGGCGGCGACGTCCGCGTCGAGCTCGTCGGTCGTGCCGACCGCCCCCGCGAGCGTGTCGTGGACCAGGCCCTGGCGCGCCTCCAAGGAGGCGTCGTCGAGGGTGCCGCACCAGTCCGCGGCGGTGTCGTTGTCGAAGGGGCCGATGTCCCAGGTGCCCATGTCCGCTCCTCCTTGAGGTGGTGTGCGGGCATCGTGGCAGCCACCACTGACAACGGCCGGGGAGGTGGAAAGAGAAGGGGGAGGGCGGAGCGGGCTCACGGCTCCCGTTCGTCGCGTCCCGTGTTCGTGTTCGTCTCTGTCTCTGTCTCTTTCTCTGTCTCCGTGCCCGTGCCTCTGCGGCGGATGTGCACCGTGCCGGAGCCCAGGTCCACCCGGAAGGGCGGGTCCTCCGCCGGCTTGACGTTCTTCCGCACGCGTTCCTGTTCCATCGCGCGCTTGACCGCCTGGGCTCCGGGGTCGCCCTCCTGGACGAAATCGACGCCGATGGACGACAGGCCCTTGGTCTTGCGCCAGTAGATCCAGCCGCGCGCCTCCATCGCCAGCAGCACGCGGTCCGCCAGAAACGCGCCGGCCCCCAGCGTGACGATCACTCCCGCGACCCACAGCACCGTGGTCATCGGCCGGCACCCCGCCTCAGTAGACCGGCCCACCGGCCGAGCCCCCGGCGCCGTATCCGTACGGCCGGCCACGCGAAGAACGCCAGAACCGCGGCGAAGCCCGCCGTCAGATGAGAAACGGTAAGAACGCACCCATGGCGCGAGCCTATGTGGCCGCCTGCGGCAGGCCGAGTGTCCTGCCGCACCCCCACTTCGGCCGACGCCGTCCGAAGGCCCGGCCGGGGTGATCGCTCAGAGCGAACAAGGGTGGGGAACACCGGGAGGCTCACATGCATTGAGTCGGTGTAGCTCAACTTGACTGCCGAAGGGGAGATCATGGCTTCCGAGTCCGTGGCGTCCGCGCCGCTTACCCTGCCTGTGCTGCCGCTCGACGACGAGGTCGTGCTGCCCGGAATGGTCGTGCCGCTGGACCTGTCCGACAACGAGGTGCGGGCCGCGGTCGAGGCCGCGCAGGCCGCCGCGCGTGGGGGCAGCGGCAAGCCGAGGGTGCTGCTCGTGCCCCGGGTCGACGGCACGTACGCCGCGACCGGTGTGCTCGGCACCGTCGAGCAGGTCGGGCGGCTGTCCGACGGCGACCCCGGCGCGCTCGTGCGCGGTCGCGGGCGGGTGCGGATCGGCGCCGGGACGACGGGGCCCGGCGGGGCCCTGTGGGTCGAGGGCGGCACCGTCGAGGAGACCCTGCCCGACCCGATTCCCGGCTCCGTGACCGAGCTGGTCAAGGAGTACAAGGCGCTGGCCACCAGCTGGCTGAAGAAGCGCGGGGCCTGGCAGGTCGTCGACCGCGTCCAGCAGATCGAGGACGTCGGAGCCCTCGCCGACAACGCCGGCTACTCGCCCTTCCTCACCGTCGACCAGAAGGTCGCCCTGCTGGAGACCGCCGACCCGGTCGCCCGGCTCCGGCTCGCCACCGCGCAGCTGCGCGAGCACCTGGCCGAGCAGGACGTCGCCGAGACCATCGCCAAGGACGTCCAGGAGGGCGTCGACAAGCAGCAGCGCGAGTTCCTGCTGCGCCGCCAGCTCGACGCCGTACGCAAGGAACTGCGCGACCTCAACGGCGAGGGCGAGGGTGACGAGTCCGACGACTACCGCGCCCGCGTCGAGGCCGCCGACCTGCCGGAGAAGGTCCGCGAGGCGGCCCTGAAGGAAGTCGAGAAGCTGGAGCGTTCCAGCGACCAGTCCCCGGAAGGGTCCTGGATCCGCACCTGGCTCGACACCGTGCTCGAACTGCCGTGGAACGAGCGTACGGAGGACGCGTACGACATCCAGGGCGCCCAGGCGGTCCTCGACGCCGAGCACGCGGGCCTGGAGGACGTGAAGGAGCGGATCACCGAGTACCTGGCGGTGCGCAAGCGGCGGGCCGAGCGCGGCCTCGGGGTCGTCGGCGGCCGTCGCGGCGGCGCGGTGCTCGCGCTGGTCGGCCCGCCCGGCGTCGGAAAGACCTCGATCGCCGAATCGGTCGCGCACGCGATGGGGCGGAAGTTCGTCCGCGTCGCGCTCGGCGGCGTACGCGACGAGGCGGAGATCCGCGGTCACCGGCGGACGTACGTCGGCGCGCTGCCCGGCCGTGTCGTCCGGGCGATCAAGGAAGCCGGGTCCATGAACCCGGTGGTGCTGCTCGACGAGATCGACAAGGTCGGCTCCGACTACCGGGGCGACCCGGCCGCGGCCCTCCTGGAGGTCCTGGACCCGGCGCAGAACCACACCTTCCGCGACCACTACCTGGAGGTCGAACTCGACCTGAGCGACGTCGTGTTCCTGGCGACCGCCAATGTCCTCGAATCCATCCCGGAGGCCCTGCTCGACCGGATGGAGCTGGTCCGGCTCGACGGCTACACCGAGGACGAGAAGGTCGTCATCGCCCGCGACCACCTGCTGCCGAGGCAGCTGGAGCGGGCCGGTCTGGAGAAGGGTGAGGTCGTCCTGGAGGAGGCGGCGCTGCGCCGGCTCGCCGGCGAGTACACCCGGGAGGCGGGCGTCCGCACCCTGGAGCGTTCGATCGCCCGGCTGCTCCGGAAGGTCGCCGCCCAGCACGAACTCGGCGGGCGGGAGCTGCCGTTCACCATCGGACCCGACGAGCTGCGCGGCCTGATCGGCCGTCCGCACCACGTCCCCGAGTCGGCGCAGGACCCGGCCGAACGCCGTACCTCCGTGCCCGGTGTCGCCACCGGGCTCGCGGTGACCGGCGCGGGCGGCGATGTCCTGTTCGTCGAGGCGTCGCTGGCCGACCCGGAGACCGGCGCGGCCGGACTGACCCTCACCGGCCAGCTCGGCGACGTCATGAAGGAGTCCGCGCGGATCGCGCTCTCCTTCCTCCGCTCCCACGGCGCGGAACTGGAACTGCCCGTCACCGGCCTGAAGGACCGCGGCGTGCACATCCACTTCCCGGCGGGCGCGGTGCCCAAGGACGGTCCGAGCGCCGGCATCACCATGACGACGGCCCTCGCCTCGCTCCTCTCGGGCCGGCTGGTTCGCACCGATGTCGCGATGACCGGCGAGGTCTCGCTGACCGGCCGCGTCCTGCCGATCGGCGGCCTGAAGCAGAAGCTGCTGGCCGCCCACCGCGCGGGCGTCACGACCGTCGTGATCCCCAAGCGCAACGAGGCCGACCTGGACGACGTCCCGGCCGAGATCCTCGACAAGCTGGAGGTCCACCCGGTCACCGATGTCCGCCAGGTGCTGGAGATCGCCCTCGCCCCGGCGGAGGTCGCGGTGAGCGCGGCGGCCTGATCCGGCGGCGGTGGGTGGCGGCTGTGCGCTCTCCACGCGGGGGGCGCACAGCCGTTGTCAGTGCCGGCGGCGATGCTGAGGCGCATGACCGAAGACGACTTCTGGACCCTCGTCGCCGCGTCGGGCACGCGGCCCGGCGACCGGCAGGCCCGTAAGGACTGGCTGGGCCGGCGGCTCCTGGAGCTGCCGGCCGACGCCGTCGCCGCGTTCCAGGCGCGCTTGGAGGCGGCCGTCGACGCCGCGTACACCTGGCCCTTGTGGGACGCGGCGGCCCGGATCGAGGACGGCTGGTGCTCGGACGACGGGTTCGTGTCCTTCCGGCTCTGGCTGGTGGCGCGGGGCCGGACCGTGTACGAGACGGCGGTCGCCGACCCGGACACGCTGGCCGCTCTGCCCGAGCTCCGCGCCCTCGCCGGGCGGCGCATCGAGGACTGGGACGACGAGGAGTGGCCCGAGTGGGAGCGCCTCGACCGTATAGCCCGGGAGGTCTGGAACCAGACGACCGGACGCGACGGCGAGGACTTCGACGCCTTTTACGACGCGGTCGACGCGGCGGACCTGGTCACAGGCGACGCGGCCCGGGCGCGGGACCCGGAGGGCGGCGAGCCGTCGGGGCGCAGGGGAGAACTCCTGCCCCGGCTCGCCGCCCTCTTCCCGCGCCCGGACGGCCTGGACTAGGACGGTTGCCGGAACCCGTTATCGGGACTGGCGGGACTGGCCCCGGCGGCGGGTGAGGAGCAGGCTGCCCGCGCCGAAGGCGGCCAGGGCGCCGGCGCCCGCGAGGGCGAGGGGGAGCGGGGAGCCGGGAGTCCCGGCCGCGTCGGTGGCGAGGGCCGGGGGCTGCTCGTCGCCACCGTGGCCCGCGTGGCTGACCGTGGAGAGCGTGGCGCCCGCCGCGATCTCCTTCTCCGTCGGGGCCTTCGCCGCCGCCGCGGACGCGGTGGTCGTGCCGCCGCCGAAGGTGACGTCCGAGCAGCTGTAGAACGCCTCGGGGCTGTCGTTGCGCTGCCACACCATGTAGACGATGTGACGGCCCGTGCGGGACGGGAGGTCGCCGTCGAACGCGTAGTAGCCGTCGGTCGAGGTGCGGGTGGTGTTGTAGACGGCGGCCGGGGCGGGGTCGAGGTCGGACCACTTCAGCGGCTGCGTCGGGTCGAAGCCCTGCTTGGTGACGTACATGGTCATGGTGCCGGAGTGCGGCGCCGTCACCCGGATCTTGAAGCCGTAGGTGCCGGCGGACACCGCCGTGGCGGGCCAGTCGGAGCGGGCCCAGTCGAGGGCGCGGTACTTCTCGCGGTTGGCCGAACAGAGCTTGCCGTCGGGGATGAGGGCCTTGTGGTTGCCGTCGGCGTTGGCGATGTTGACCTCGTTCCAGTCGTAGAGCGGCTGGGTGCCCGAGTCGGCGACGAGGTCCTTGCACACCTGCGACTTCGGGGTCTCCGGCCCCTCCGCGTAGCAGGCCGCGATCCGGCTGACCGGGTTGAACACGGCGCCGTGGGCCTGCGCGACGGTGGGGGTGAGGGCGGTGAGCGCGGCGGCTGCGGACGCCGCGGCGGCGACCAGGGCGGAGGTGCGGCGGGAGGACGACGGCATGCGGGGGCTCTCTCTCGTACGCGGGGGAGGACGGGGAGCAACACATCGGCGGCACACGGGAGTTACGGGGATCCGCGCGCCGCCCCGAGGGTCGCATTGGTCCATACCAATGAGCAAGAGGGAGAACTGAAGAGCCCGGAAATCCCGCCGTCGTGCGCCCCTCGCCCCCGCGAGAGGGGTGCCCCCGCGGACACGCAAAGGGGCGGGGCCCCGGGGGGTCGTCACCCCGGGGCCCCGCGGGAGCCCGCCCGAGTCCGCGTACGGTGCCCGCCCCGTACGCGGCGTCCGGCGCGGCTCCGGCTCAGCCGTTCGCGAGTGCCTGCACGCGCGAGAGGTCGCCGTTGAAGTGGCTGTGGTCGCCGACGTTCGGGCCGGTGGAGGTGTACTGCCACATCGTGTAGTACGGCCAGCCGGCCGGCAGCGTACCGACGGTGGTGGCGTAGCGCGCGACCCACAGCGGGTTCGTCGCGGCGAAGCCGGCGTAGTTGCCGGTGCACTGGGTCCACCAGCTCGTCGCCGTGTAGATCACCGCGTCACGGCCGGTCCGGGCCTTGTAGCGGGCGAGGAAGTCGCGGATCCAGGTGACCATCGCGGCCTGCGTCTTGCCGTAGCAGGCGTCGCCGTACGGGTTCCACTCGATGTCGAGCGCGCCGGGCAGCGTCTTGCCGTCCTTGGACCAGCCGCCGCCGTTGTTGACGAAGTAGTCGGCCTGGGCCGCGCCGGTCGTGGTGTCGGGGGTGGCGAAGTGGTACGAGCCGCGGATCATGCCCACGTTGTACGAGCCGTTGTACTGCTGCGCGAAGTAGGGGTTCTGGTAGTAGGTCCCCTCCGTCGCCTTGACGTAGGCCCACTTCACCCCGCTGCTCCACAGGGTCGGCCAGGCCACGTTCCCCTGGTGGCCGGAGACGTCGACGCCCTCGGTCTGGACGGCCTCGATGGAGACGCCGCCGGGCTGCCCGCTCTGGCCGTCGTGGGCGAGGACGCCCATGCCCATGTGCGCGGAGCCGCGCGCGGGGATCTGCTTGGCGCTCGGGCCCGGGTCCTGGGCGGCGCTGGCGGTGCCGGAGAGGGTGAGGGGGAGAAGGAGCGCCAGGGCCGCGAGGGCGGCACCGGCGAGGGACTTTCCGGATCTGTGCACACGCATTGCGTGCCTCCGCAGAGTCGAGGGGGGGAAGGCCGGATCGTGAGGTTCCGCGCCGGTGGCGGCCCGGCGCGGAACCATGGCAAGGCGTGACGCGCACATGACATGTGATGGACATGTCATGTGCGTCGCCAGGGACGACGCTACGCACGTAGACCCGCCGACGGAAGGGGGTCCGAGTGCTTCCGTTGGTCTAATCCTGCGAAATACTGAGAGAGCTGCGGCGATGGCCGCGGCCGGAGGAAACTTTCAGCGAGCGGAAAGCGCGCGAGGGGTGCTGACGTGCACGAAAGCGGTACGGGGAGTGAAGCGCCGGCGTCCGGCGGGAGCGGCGTGGACCCGGAGTTCCTCGCGCTGGAGCGCGAGCTGGCGGTCCTCCTGCGCCGCGCCCGGGCTCAGTCCGGCGAGATGGCCCGCGAGGTCCACCCGGAACTGGAGTCCGCCGCCTACGGGTTGTTCGTCCGCCTCGACGACGTCGGCCCGCAGCGCGCCACCGACCTGGCCGCGTACATCGGAGTCGGCAAGGCGACGATGAGCCGGCAGCTGCGCGCCCTGGAGGACCTCGGCCTGGTCGCCCGCGACCCGGATCCGGTCGACGGTCGCGCCTCGCTGGTCCGGCTGACCGACGAAGGCCAGGGGCGGTTCCGTCAGGTCCGCGACGCCCGCCGGATGAGCTACGTCCGCAAGCTGGCCGACTGGGATCGCGCCGAGGTGGCCGAACTGGCCCGCCTGCTCCAGCACTTCAATGTCCGCTCGGCCTGATCCCCCCGACGCTCGGTCGGCCTGACCCCGGCATCCGACCGGTCGGCGGGATGCCGGCGAGGCGGAGCGGCGGTGGCATGGGCCGGAGCTCTCCGCCCCCGGTCCGTGCCGCCGCCGCGCGCTATTCCAGCCGTACGTACACCGCCGTCGCGTCGTCGTGCCGCTTGCCGCCCCGCGGGGTCGCCGTCTCCGCGTCGGCCGTCTCCAGGGCGCGGACGCGGTCGAGGAGGCGGCGGGTGCCCTCCTTCTCCAGGATGTCGAACAGGTCCGCCCAGTCGCCCGCCCCGAACCGCTCGACCCACCGGGTCGCCCCGTCCGACAGGCCCGCGAGGGCCCGCACCTCGGCCCGCGGGGTCGTGCCGGTGATCGCGCGGGCGGACACGGCCGGGTCGGCGGCGGCGGTGAAGAAGCCGCCCTCCTGGTTGCGCATCAGCCGGTCGGTGGCGGCGACCGAGCGCAGGATCTCGCGTGGGACGTGGTCGAGCCGGTCGTCGAGGACGGCCCGTACCGCGCCGTCGGGGGAGCGGAGGAGCAAGGCCGCGTCGGACAGGACGAGGTGGTCGACCGTCACCTCGTCCCAGCGCGCCAGGGCCACGGTCGCCTGGGGCGTACGGGGGTGAGAAAGGTCACAGGTGTTTCGGTGGGCGTCGGCGGTGCGCCGGATTGCCCGGGAGAGGATCTCGGACAGCGTCAGATCTCTTCGTGAAGTGGACAGTTCGGTCAAAGCGCCGCCGAGTCGCGCCGTGAACCACGGCACGCCGTGCACACATCCGTCCTCGCCCGCCGGGGGTGTCACCCCGTCCAGGACCACCAGTGTGCCGCCCGCGCCCGAGGCTGGCAGGGACGTCGCCGTCCAGTCCTCGTTGGGGCGTTCGGGGCTGCCGGGGAGGGTCGCCGCTTCCGTCTGCATGAACCCCAGTCTGCCCCCGCGTGCGCCTGTCCTGCATGGCTCCTTCACATCGCCTCCAAACGGCCGAATACGGTCTGTACCTGCGGTGGCGGATGCGGTGGGGGAGGGGAGGAGGGGCCCCGGGAAGCTGCGGGCGGGCATCCTGCCAAAGGCCGCGCGGAAGATCCAACCGGCAGGTAGGCGCACCGCCCCGGCGGCCGTGAGGGGGAGTTGTTTGCCAACTCCGGAGTGTTGTTCACTCGTTCGTGTGGCGGAGTGGCCGATGCGAGTCCCCTGACCAGAACCGCTGAAATGGTCGGAAGACACACCAGAGGTGGGGGGCTCATACATGTGACCGGTCGTCACCTCTGCTTCATGGGCGGACGAGTCAAGAATGCGAGCACCGGTGCAGAAGAAGCGGCCTCGGAGCAACAACGGCGCGCGGAGCCAGACCCCCGGTGACCCGCAGGCCACCGGCCTGCCCACCCGGCCTCTGCCGACCGGACCCCAGCAGGCCGCCGGCACCGGCGCCCCGGTCCCGGTCGCGCCCACGGCCCCCGCGCCGGTGGCGGTCGCGCCCACGGCACCGGTCCCGGTCCCCGTGGCGGTCGCCCCCGCGGCTCCCACCCCGCCCACGGCCGTCACTCCGGCTCCGGCTCCGGCCCCCGCCGCGGCGCCCGCCCCCGCCGGCCGCGCCAAGCGGGTCCGCAGCCGCCTCGTCGCCGGTGTCGCCCTCGTCGGCCTCACCGTCCTCGCCGCCGGTGCCCCCGCCGTCCTGGCCGCCTCCGCCGACCTCGACGAGTCCGTCGACCTGGTCGCCCTCGCCGAACTGGACCGCCAGGCCGTCACCCTCGCCCACTCGCTCTCCGACGAGCGCGACGAGGTCGTCGCGTACATCGCCGCCGGCCGTGACGAGCAGACCGGCACCGGCAAGCGCAAGCGCAAGGTCACCGAGGCCAAGTCCGCCCGCGTCGACCGCCAGATCGACGAGATCCGCGCCGCCGCCCCGAACGACCTGCGCCACGACCTGGCCGGCCTGCCCTCCATCCGGCGCACCGCGCTCACCGGCAAGGGCACCGCCCTGGACGCCCACCGGGCGTACAGCGACATCATCACCAAGCTCCAGGACCTCGCCGACCGGCTCGCCGAGCGCACCCCGCCCCGCGCCGCCGAGGCCGTCCGCGCCCCCGCGGCCCTGAGCCACGCCACCGAGCAGGCGTCCGCCGAGCGCGGCCTGCTGCTCGCCGCGCTCTCCGTGCCCCGGCCCGACTCCACCGGCAGCACCCACTACGACCCGGTCACCGGCACCTACGTCACCGACACGGTCCAGGGCTCGGAGGACGCCGAGCGCACCCGGAACGCGCTCACCGCCGCCGCCCAGCAGGCCCGGGTCCGCGAACTCGCCTCCCTCGCCGACTTCGACCAGGCCGCCACCGCCGCCGCCCGCGGCTCCCTCGCCGACGGGGTCACCGGGCCCGAGGTCAAGCAGGCCGAGCGCTACCTGGGCAAGCTCACCGACCGGCCCGAGCTGTCGGCGGCCGAGCTGAACACCGACCCGGCCGCCCTGGAGGCCGCGCTCTCCGCCCGGATCGAGCAGATGCGCGGCGTCGAGTCCGCGCTCGCCACCCAGCGCGTCGAGCGGCTCACCGGGCTCCGCGACGACGACGTCACCGCGCTGGAGACGCGCATCGCGCTGCTCGGCGGCTGTCTGCTCGTCGCGGTCGGCATCTCCACCTTCGTCGCCCGCAGCCTCACCCGGCCGCTCGCCGTGGTGCGCCGCGGCGCCGCCCGGCTGGCCGACGCGGCCGAGCCGCACCGCGAGGAGCCGATCCGGTTCACCGGACGGAACGACGAGTTCGGCCAGGTCGTACGGTCGCTCAACACGCTGCAGGGCACGTACGCCGCCCTCGTGGCCCGGGTCGAGCGGCTCGACGTCGACCAGGCCGAGCAGGCGGGCCAGGCCGGCGCCCTGGACTCCGTCGTCGCCGAGCTGACCGCCCAGCGCGCCGAGCTGCAGAGCCGGACGGCCGTGCTCGTCGCCGAGCTGGAGCGCCTGCGCGGCACCGTCCAGCACACCTTCGTCAACCTCTCGCTGCGCAGCCTCGGCCTGGTCGAGCGCCAGCTGGGCGTCATCGAGAAGCTGGAGGAGCGCGAGCAGGACCCCGACCGCCTCGGCACCCTCTTCAAGCTCGACCACATGGCCACGGTCATGCGCCGGCACAGCGAGAACCTGCTGGTCCTCGCCGGCCACGAGCACCACCACGGCCACCCCGGCCCGGTCCCGCTCGTCGACGTGCTGCGCGCCGCCGTCAGCGAGATCGAGCGGTACGAGCGGGTCGACATCCAGTCGCTGCCGCCGCACACCCAGATCGCGGGCTTCGTCGCCGACGACCTGAGCCACCTGGTCGCCGAACTCCTGGAGAACGCGACCTCCTTCTCGCCGCCCGAGACCCACGTCCAGCTGTCCGGCTGGCTGCTGGAGTCCGGCGAGGTCATGCTCTCCGTCCAGGACAACGGCATCGGCATCGCCGCCGACCGCCGGGACGAGCTGAACGCGCGCCTCGGGGACCCCGAGGTCGCCGGCGCGGACGAGGAGGGCGAGGGCCTCGGCATCCGGGTCGCCGCGCTGCTCGCCGCACGGCACGGGGTACGGGTCGAGCTGCGCGAGCAGAAGCAGGGCGGCACCGCGGCCGTGGTGGTCCTGCCGCTCCCGCTGCTGGCCGCCGCCGAGCCGGACGCCGTCCCGTCCACCGTCGCGGTCGGCGGCCCCGCCGCCCGGCCCGCGCCGCTCACCCTGCCGGGGACGGTCGCCGAGGCCAACTCCCACACGCTTCCCTCGCGGCACCGCGACCCGCTCATCGAGGCGGCGGAGCGCGCGATCGAGGAGTCGGGCTCCCACCCGGTCGTCAGGCCGGGGCAGGGGACCGAGCCGGAGGCCGGGACGGTACCGGGGACGGCGCCGGCGCGGACGTACGACGCCGATGCCGAGAGGGACGTCGACATCGACATCGACATCGACATCGACGTCGACGTGGACATGGGCGTCGACGCGGCGGCTGACATCGACCTGGAGACCCTTCCGGACATCGAGACCGGGCTCGGCGCCGACGCCCGTCAGGACGTCCGTCACGACGGGCGGCGGGACGGCGAGACCACGTCCCCGGTAACGCCGTCGTACGGCGCCGAGTCCGACGCCGTCGCCGGCCACGACGTCCACCCGGACGAGACCCCCGCCCGCCCCGGCCTGCCCGTACGCGGCGCGAGGGCGGCGGCGACAGAAGTGCCCGACACGGTGGACCCCGAGCCCACCCCCACGCCCGGTGAGTCCGTGTCGGAGACCACGCTCCAGGTACGGCTGCCCGTGCCGCCGCCCGCGGAGGAGGCCGCTCACGAGCGGGCTCCCGAGCGGGCCCGTGAAGGGGCCGTCGAGCAGGCCCACGACCAGGTCCGTGAGCCGGCCCCCGCGCCGGCCCGCGCACCCGGGTCCGCTCGCGTGCCCGCGCCCGAGTCCGTTCCCGAGCCCGCCGACGAAGCCGGGCTCGCGCCGGCCTCCGAGGACGCCGTCCCCGGCCCCCGGGAGGGCGCCTGGGACCGGGTGACCGAGAAGGGACTGCCCAAGCGCACCCCGCGGATCGTGCGGCAGCCCGGCCCGGCGGCCGGCAACCCGCGGATACGGCGCGGCGGCGTGGACGCGGAGGCGCTGCGCCGCAGGCTCGGAGGGTTCCAGCTGGGCGCCGCGAACGGCCGCCGTGACGTGGCCGCCGAGATCCGGGCCGGAGACACAGCACGTACCGAGGAGACCACGGGGGACACCGTCGAGGAGGCACGCAGTTGACTGCGACCGGAACATTCGGACTGAGCAGTGAGGCCCGCAACCTGCAATGGCTGCTGGGCAACCTGGTCGAGGAGGTGCCGGGGGTCCACTCCGTCGCCGTCGTCTCCTCCGACGGGCTCCTCCTGCTCTCGTCGGACCCGGACATCCAGAACAGCGCCACGGTGGCGGCCGCCGCGCCCGCGGCCCGCCGGCCCGGCGGCCCGCGCGGCTCCACCGCCGACCTCGCCACCATTGTCTCGGGCATCGGCAGCCTCACCATCGGCGCCGCCCGGCTCATGGACGGCGGCGGGGTCAAGCAGACGATGGTCGCGATGGACGAGGGCAGCGTCTTCGTCATGTCGATCAGCGACGGTTCGCTGCTCGGCGTGCACGCCGAGCCCGACTGCGACATGAGCGTCGTCGCGTACCACATGGCGCTGTTCGTCGGCCGGGCCGGACACGTCCTGACGCCCGAACTCCGCAGCGAACTGGCCAAGTCCATGGAAGGCGTCCAGTGACGTCCGCCGTGTCCGCGGGGCGGCTGCCGAAACGCGGGGAGGGGCGCCGCCCCTCCCGGGTCCGCCCCTACTCGCTCACCGGCGGCCGTACCCGCTTCGGCCACGTACTCCTCGTCGAGACGTTCGTGGCCGCGCTCGAGGCCGCGCCCGAGCGCAAGGTCCTCACGGACGGCGGGGCCGCCGCGCGCGGCCTGATGCCGGAGATGCGGGCCATCGTCGAGCTCTGCCGCCGGATGCGCACCGTCGCGGAGATCTCGGCGCTGCTGAAGATGCCGTTGGGTGTCGTCCGGGTGCTGCTCAGCGACCTGGCCGACCAGGGAAAAATACGTGTGTACGGGACCGGTCACGGCACCGACCGGCCCGACCGCGCGCTCCTCGAAAGGGTGCTGAGTGGACTCCGCCGTCTCTGAGGCCGCCGCCGTGGCCGAACCGTCCGTCACCGCCGAGACCACGGCCGCGCCCGCGGCACCGGCTCGTACGGCCGCGGGCATCCCCGCCCAGCCCACCGCCGCCGGGCTCATATCCGGCTCCGGTACGGGCACCAGTCCCGGCTCCGGACCCGACCCGGAGGACGGCGCGCGGGACTGGCAGCTGGACCACAGCCGGGCCCCCGTCGCGACCAAGGTCGTCGTCGCGGGCGGCTTCGGCGTCGGCAAGACCACCTTCGTCCGCGCCATCTCGGAGATCACCCCGCTCCAGACCGAGGCGCTGATGACGCAGGCGAGCGAGGAGACCGACGACCTCACCGCCACGCCCGACAAGCTGACCACCACCGTGGCCATGGACTTCGGCCGGATCACGCTCGACGACGACCTGGTCCTGTACGTCTTCGGCACGCCGGGCCAGCAGCGTTTCTGGTTCATGTGGGACGACCTGATCCGCGGCGCGATCGGGGCCATCGTGCTCGCCGACACCCGCCGGCTGACGGACTGCTTCCCGGCGCTCGACTACTTCGAGAGCTGCGGCCTGCCCTACCTCGTCGCCGTCAACCACTTCGAGGGCACCGAGCGTTACGCGGTGAGCGACGTCCGCGAGGCGCTGACCGTGCCCGAGCGCGTCCCCGTCGTGATCATGGACGCGCGCAAGCGGTACAGCGTCGTGGAGACACTCCTCGCGATGGTCGAGCACTCCCTCCAGGCCACCCCCGAATAGCCGGGGCCCCGAGTAACCCGGGACACCCCCGAACGACCGGGGCCCGGCGGGCTCCCCCACGCTCCGGCCCGCCTCGCCCCGTCCTGCCGCCCCGCCCCCGATCCCCTCAAGGTCGTTGCCTCATGCGGAAGATACTCATCGTCGGAGCCGGCCAGTCCGGCCTTCAGCTCGCCCTCGGTCTGCAGTCGAAGGGCTACGACGTCACCCTGATGTCCAACCGGACGGCGGACGAGATCCGGTCCGGCCGGGTCATGTCCACCCAGTGCATGTTCGACACCGCGCTCCAGCACGAGCGCGACCTGGGCCTGAACTTCTGGGAGCCGCAGGCGCCGCGCATCGAGGGCCTCGGCGTGTCCGTCGCCGCGCCCGACTCCTCGCGCGCCATCGACTGGGTGGGGAAGCTGAGGGGCTTCGCGCAGTCCGTCGACCAGCGGGTGAAGATGGCCGGCTGGATGGACGCGTTCGCGCGGCGCGGCGGCCAGCTGGTCATCCACGGCGCGGCGGTCGGCGACCTCGACTACTTCGCGCGCGGCTACGACCTCGTGCTCATCGCGGCCGGCAAGGGCGAGCTGGTGTCCATGTTCGGCCGGGACGCGTCCCGTTCGCCGTACAGCGAGCCGCAGCGCGCGCTGGCCGTGGCGTACGTGCACGGGCTGGGCCCGCGGCCGGAGCACCCGGAGTTCGACGCGGTGCGCTGCAACGTGGTGCCCGGCGTCGGCGAGCTGTTCGTGATGCCGACCCTCACCACCTCCGGCCGCGCCGACATCCTCTTCTGGGAGGGCGTGCCCGGCGGCCCGGTCGACGCCTTCCGCGGCATCAAGGACCCGGCCGAGCACCTGGCGCTCACCCTGCGGCTGATGGAGCGGTTCACGCCGTGGGAGCACGCCCGCGCGACCAAGGCCGAACTGACCGACGCCGGCGGCACCCTGGCCGGCCGCTACGCCCCGACCGTACGCCAGCCCATCGGCCGGCTGCCCGGCGGCGGCCTGGTCCTGGGCGTCGCGGACGTCGTCGTCGCCAACGACCCGGTCACCGGCCAGGGTTCGAACGCGGCCTCGAAGTGCGCCGCCGCGTACCTCGCCTCGATCGTCGAGCACGGCGACCGCCCGTTCGACGAGGCGTGGATGCGGGCCACGTTCGACCGCTACTGGGCGACGGCGCGGCACATCACCAAGTGGACCAACGCGATGCTCGGCCCCCTGCCCGAGCACGTCGTCGACCTGCTCGGCGCGGGCGGGCAGCTCCAGCCGATCGCGGACCGTTTCGCGAACGGCTTCGACGACCCGGCCGACTTCGAGAACTTCTTCTTCGAGCCGGAGAAGGCCGCCGCCTACCTGGCCTCGCTGACCGGGGCCTGAGCCGGTCCTCCGACCGGACGCCGGGTCAGGGAGCCAGGCCAGGGGGCCAGATCAGGGAGCTCGGTCAGGGAGCCGGGTCAGAGCTCCGTACCGCCGAAGCCCGCGTCCCCGCCGTCCGAGGCTCCCTCCGGGAGCTCGGGCGGCGCGAATGTCTCCAGGGGCGTCCCGCCGGGGTCGGGCCGGACCGCGCCCAGCAACGGGTTGGCGGCGATCGGGGAGACCTTGATCCGGGTGCCGGGGCGCGGAGCCTGGACCACCAGGCCGTGGCCCAGGTAAAGGGCGATGTGGGTGGCCTTCGGGAAGTAGACGACCAGGTCGCCGGGACGGAGCCGGTCCAGCGGCACACGCGGGAGCTCCGCCCACTGCTCCTGGCTGGTGCGCGGCAGCGCGCGGCCGGCCGCCGCCCACGACTGCTGGGTGAGGCCGGAGCAGTCGTACGTGTCGGGGCCCTCCGCGCCCCACTCGTACGGCTTGCCGATCTGCCGTACGGCGTAACGCAGCGCGCGGGCGCCCTGCGACGACGGCGTACGGGAGCCGTCGAGCGCGCCGGACGCCATGAGACGGCTCTGGGCGCCGGCGGTCTGCGCGGTGTCGAGGGCGGTGAGCCGGCCGAGCTGGTCGGCGGTCAGCGAGGAGAGCAGCTTCTCCACCTCGTGGAGCTTCGCCTCGACGGCCTCCTTCTGCTTCTTCCGGTCGGCGAGCAGGACGCGCCCGCGCGCGAGGGCGGTGCGCGCGGCCACCGCCAGACCGTCCGCCGACTTCTCGGCGGCCTGGAGGCGGTGCACGACGGTGGACCGCGCCCGTGCCGAGCGGCCGGCCTGATGGGTCTCGTCCAGGGCGGTCTGCGGGTGACGGGCGAGCAGCAGGGTGAGGTACGGGGAGAGGTCGGAACGGCCCTGGTACTGGAGCCGGGCCAGCCGGCCGGCCTCGTTCCGGCCCTGCTCCAGGGAGCGGCGGGCGGCGGTCAGCAGGGCTTCGGTCCGGCGGGTCTCGGCGGTCTGCTTCTTGAGGGCCTCGTCGGCGGCGTTGTAGGCCTCGGTGGCCTGCTCGGCCTCCTGGTAGAGGGCGCGCAGCCGGGTGAGCAGTCCGGTGACGGAGCCGGTGGCCGCTTCGGCGGCCGGGTCGGCGGTTGGATCGCCGAGGGTGCCGAGGGTGCCGAGTGGGTCGGCGGGGCCGGCCGGTGCGTCCGCGGTGTCCGTCGCCGCGCTCGCCGCGTCCGCCGTGTCCGGTCCGGTCGGGGCCTCGTCGGCGGCGGGCTCGCCCGGGACCGGTGCGCGGGGGGCCGCGGAGGCGGTCCCGGCCGCGGTCCAGGTCCCGGTTCCCGCCAGGGTCGTCGTCAGGGCGAGCACACCCGTACAGATCGTGCGCAGCAGTCGTCCCGGCACGTCATCACCTCCACGGCGACGATGATGACGGGGCGGATGGTGTGATTAGCGCACGAACAAGCGGGTGTTCCGCGCGCTCACTCGGACGGCGCAGCCGCGCCGTTCTCGCTCTTCGGGCGCGCCGCGGCCGGCTTCTGCCAGGGCCAGCGGATCTCCCGCCGCTCACGGCCGTCCGGCGCGTACACGTACACCCAGCCGCGCTGCAGCCCCAGCCGCTTGGTGTAGCCGGCCGGGTCGCGGCGGTACGTGTGGACGGTGGCCGGGCGCCCGTCGTGGGCCGGCACCGGCACCTCGTACCACTTCGGCGGGTGTCCGGTCGGGCCGGTCAGGATCGGCAGCACCCGGCCGTCGAGGGGGCCGCCGCGGAAGGGGGTGTTCTCGCTTCTCACCCCACCAGTGTCCGTCAGCGGCCGGCGGGCGGCGGATACACGGTGGGCCGGAGCGGTGTGGGGCCGCGGGGAACGGGGTGAAGCCAGGACGGGCCGGAGTGGGACGGCCCGGAGCGAGACGGGGCGGAGCGGAGCGAGACGGGCGGCGCCGGGGCCATGCGGGTCAGAGCAGGTGCGCGGCCTGGTTCACCAGCGGGACGACGTTCCGGGCCAGCCGGCCCACCGGACCGGCCGCCCGTTCCCGCGCGAGGAGCTTCGCCACCGCCGCGGCCGTCTCCGCGTCGTGCGCCGCGGTCGCCGCGAGCAGCGCCACCAGATGGTCCACCAGCCAGTCCCGGAGCTCCGCGGCCGGCGGCTGCTCGCCCTCGTCGAGCCAGATCAGGGAGGCCGCCTCGACCGCCGCGATCCACGTCCGGACCATCATCCCGAAGCGCGGGCCGGGCCGCTCCACCCCCAGGTGGAACAGGATCTGCCCGGCCGCCGCCCGGCGCACCTCGTCCACGATGGCGTCGGTGCGCGAGGTCTCGGCGACGCTGCCGCCGCGCAGCAGGGCGGCGAACCCGGCGCCGTGATCGCTCACGAACGCCAGATAGCGGTCCAGGACCCGGGCGAGGCGCTCGGTCGGCGGGCCGGCCGGCGGTTCGGTGAGGCAGTCCACCAGCGCGTCGGCCGACGAGCGGAGCGCCGCCTCGTACAACTGCTGCTTGCCGCCCTGGAAGTAGCGGTAGACGAGCGGGCGGGAGACCCCCGCGGCCTCGGCGACGTCGTCGAGCGACACGTCCTCCGGCGCCCGGTGCGCGAAGAGCGTCTGGGCCGCGTCGAGCAGCTGCTGCCGCCGCTCGTCGACGCTGAGACGGCGGTACGCGGGCGAGGCGGGACTCGTCATGCCCCGCAGCGTAACCCGCGCCCGGGCGGCCGGAACCGGCGCCGTCCGACCCTCGTCCGGTCCGCCGTCCGACCATCCTCCGATCCACCGCCCGGCAGCCTGAGGGAACGCTCGTGGCGCCCCCCGACGCCCGAACGTCCCCCGTGCGGCGGCCTTGTCCCGTGGTGTCCGTCAGGCCAGCAGGCCCGACGCCTTCCACATCCGCCGGCCCGCGCCCCGCAGCACCCCGACGTCGTCCAGGAAGTCCGTCAGCCGCTTCGCGCCCGACTGCATCACCTCGCGCCGGTGCCCGCTCGCCCGCACCTGGGCCACGGCCTCGCGGCGGTCGAGGCCGACGTTCTCGTACACCGCGGGATTGATGAAGCAGACGGAGAACACCCGCGCGGCCTCGCCGCAGCTCAGCCGGGTCAACTCCCGTTCCCAGCGCGGCGCCGTGATCATCTGGCGGCGCAACTCCTCGCGCGCGTACCGGACATGGCGCGCCTCCTCGACCACGTGGATGCGCGTCACGCCGCGCACCAGCGGCTGGATCCGCTCGTCCGGGAAGGTCAACCGCTGCATCCAGTCCAGGATTTCCTCGCCGAGCAGGGTCGCGGCGAACGAACCGGGCGTGGTGGACACGGTCTTCAGGACCCGGGCGAGGTTGTGGTACATCCGCGGCACCGGGTACTCCGGCGACCCGCCGCGCCGGATCAGCCGGGCGAACATCATCGAGTGCCGGCACTCGTCGGCGATCTCGGTGAGGGCGTAGCGGACGTGGTCGCTGGTGAGCGGCTTGTCGTAGATGTGCCGGACCAGCAGCTGCATGAGGATGATCTCGAACCAGATGCCCAGCGAGGCGAGCGAGGCGGCCTCGTGGCGGGAGAGGTCGATCCGCTGCTCCTCGGACATCCGCCGCCACAGCGGGGTGTCGTAGAGCGAGACCAGCTCCGGCGGCCAGAACCACTTGCCGTCCTCGAACGGGACCTCCCAGTCGAGTTCGGTGTCGGGGTCGAAGGAGTGCTTGAGGGAGGACTCCAGGAGCCGCCGCGCGACCTGTTCGCGGTCGCGCAGCGGACCGAGGGTGTCGGTGAGGAGGCTGAAGTCGGGCTCGGTGAGAAGACGGGCACGGGCCATGGCGGGAGGCACCTCGCGCTGGAGTCGTCGACGGGATCGGGATCGGGATCGGGATCGGGGGCGGGATCGGGGGCGGACATGGTGGGCGGGACAACCGCCGTACCGGCAAAGCAAGTTACCGGCGGTCACAGTCGTCACCTCTTATAGGACTCCCCGTCGGCAAACGTCGTCAATCCCTTGCGCGGGACTTGTTGACGCGGCGTCTATCAACGTGTGAGCCTCGGGGAGAACGCGCCGCAAGGCCGCCGGAAGGAGCCGTCCGTGTCGTCCACACACGATCGAGCCGCACAGGCCCCGCGGAGCGGGGAACCGGCCTGGCAGGTGCCGGCCTCCGGCGCGGCCCGCTTCACCTGGACCTACGACGAAGGCCGCGACCGTCTCCTCGCCCTCTACCAGAAGGGCAAGGACAAACAGTGGGACGGCGCCCGGCGCATCGACTGGGACCTGGAGGTCGACCCGTACGACCCGCTCGGCAGCCCCGACGAGGTCAACCCCCTCCACGGCAGCCGTCATTGGGCGAAGCTGACCGAGAAGGACAAGGCCGACATGCGCCGGCACTACGCCTCCTGGCAGTTCAGCCAGTTCCTGCACGGCGAGCAGGGCGCGATGATCTGCGCGGCCCGGATCGTCGAGTCCGCGCCCGACCTGGACGCGAAGTTCTACTCCGCCACCCAGACCATGGACGAGGCCCGGCACGCCGAGATCTACGCCCGCTTCCTGCACGAGAAGGTCGGGATGCTCTACCCGATCAACGACAGCCTCCAGGGCCTGCTCGGCGACACCCTGCGCGACTCCCGCTGGGACATGCCCTACCTCGGCATGCAGGTGCTCATCGAGGGCCTCGCGCTCGCCGCCTTCGGCATGATCCGCGACACCACCGACAAGCCGCTGCCGAAGCAGATCCTCGCGTACGTGATGCAGGACGAGGCCCGCCACGTCGCCTTCGGCCGGATGGCGCTGCGCGACTACTACCGCCAGCTCGGCGAGGCCGAACTGCGCGAGCGCGAGGAGTTCGTCATCGAGGGCTGCTATCTGATGCGCGACCGGCTGCGCGGCGTCGAGGTCCTGGAGAACTTCGGCGTCCCGAAGCGGGAGGCCGTCGAACTGAGCGAACAGAGCGACTTCCTGCACCTGTTCCGCAAGCTCCTCTTCAGCCGGATCGTGCCCTGCGTCAAGGACATCGGCCTGTGGGGCGAGCGCCTCCAGAAGGCCTACCTCGACATGGGCGTCTTCGACCTCGGCGACTCCAGCCTCGACCTGCTCATGACCCAGGACGAGGAGATCGCCGACGCCCTCGACCGCGAGCGCTTCGCGCGGGAGGAGCGGGAGCGTGTCGCCGAGGTCCACGAGGCCGTCGCCCAGGGCGAAGCCCCGTAAAGCTTCGTCCAGAAGGCCGGCGGCTCGACGGACGACCGCCGGCCGTCAGGGGCAGTCGGCCACCGGGGCGGGCGGACAGGGGGCGAAGGACGATCAGTCGGTGGCCTTGGGGTGCCCGGTGCCCGCGTGGGTGATCCGGGCGGTGCGGTTGACGTCGTCGACGAGGTACCAGATGCGGCCGCCGCTGGTGACCTCGTACTGCCGGCGTTCCAGCGCCTGCCCCTTCCAGAGGGCGGAGCCGAGTGTGCCCTTGAGGCGGTGATGGCGCGCGGGGTCATCGGTGGCCCGGGGTGTGGATCGGATCTTGTCGAAGGCGCGACGGAGGTTCCCCGCCGCGTGACGGGACAACTGGTCCCGGCCGTTGGCGGCCTCGGTGGTGGCGAACCGCAGGTCGTATTCGTCGCCGACCGCGGGTGGGGCCGCTCGGTCACCGCGCTTGGGGCTCACCCCGTGGTCTCTTCCGCGGGCGTGGGGACAGGGCCGAGATCGCCCTCGGGCTCGCGGGTGACGATGGCGTGCAGGGCCGGGTCGGCATGGATCTCGGCGCTGTGCCGCCACTGGGCCAGGAGCAAGGCGATGGGGGCCAGATTCTCCAGCGCGGCGGCTCCGCGGGCGGTCTCCACCAGTTCACCGAGCATCGC
Organism: Streptomyces laurentii; assembly: GCF_040635425.1. Lineage (NCBI taxonomy): Bacteria > Bacillati > Actinomycetota > Actinomycetes > Kitasatosporales > Streptomycetaceae > Streptomyces > Streptomyces laurentii. The sequence goes on from NZ_JBEYHT010000001.1 coordinate 216,889, forward strand.
CTCGACGTCCTCCTCGGGGAGGAAGACCGACCAGGGCAGGGCGTCGGGCAGGACCTGGCGCAGAGCGGTGGTGTTCTCGGTGCGGACCAGCCCGGCGAGCAGGCGCGCGGTGAAGTCGACCACGGTGGAGTCCTGCTCCAGCTGGTCGGCGCGAATGAGCGCGAGGTCGCTCGCGTCGCGCCGGCGCAGACGCAGGGCGCGGACCGCGTCCAGGCGCCGGGCGGTGGCGGCGGGATGGTGGAGCAGCTCGCTGAAGGGCACATCCTCGTAGGCCGTCGACATGACATCCACAGTAGCTCGGATGTCCCGCCCCGGACAGCGGATCGCGCACGCTCTCCGTCTCCTATCGGCTACCCCCGCTCCTCCGCCTCCAGCCGCAACGCCTCCTCCATCACCGACTTCGCGATCGGGGCCGCGTTGCCGCCGCCGCTGATGTCCGTGCGGTCGGCGTCCGCGTCCTCGACGACGACGGCGACCGCCACCGCCGGCTGGAGGGTGTCCGGGGCCTGGGCCCAGGCGATGAACCAGGCGTACGGTGTGCCGGTGTTGCCCAGGCCGTGCTGGGCCGTGCCGGTCTTGCCGCCGACCCGGGCGTCGGGGATGGCCGCGTTCGTGCCGGTGCCGTCCTCGACCGCGCGCACCATCAGCTCCCGCAGCCGCCGCGCGGTCGACGGGCTCATGGCCTGGCGGTAGCCGCGCCGCGCGGTCGTCGACACCGTGCCGCCGCGCGCGGTCGTGGTGCGCTCGACCAGGTGCGGCTGGGCGATCTCGCCGTTGTTCGCGACCGCCGCGGCCACCATGGCCATCTGCAGCGGGGTGGCCGCCGTGTCGAACTGGCCGATCGACGACAGCGCCAGCTGGTCCGGGCTCATGGAGGTGTCGAAGTCCGACTTCGCCACCCACGACGGGATCCGCAGCCCCGGGTCGTCGAAGCCGAAGCCGCGCGCCGCGTCGACCATCCCCGTGAGTCCCACCTTCACCCCGAGTCCCGCCATCACCGTGTTGCAGGACCACTGGATCGCGTACGCGAGGGACGCGTTCTCGCAGCCCGTCGCCTCGTTCGGGAGCACCTGGCGGGTGCCGGGCAGAACGAACGGGTCGGGGATCCCGGTCGGCGCGTCGACGTCCGTGACCACCCCCGCGTCCAGCGCCGCCGCGGCCGTCACGATCTTGAACGTGGAGCCCGGCGGGTACGTCTCCCGGATCGCCCGGTCCAGCATCGGCCGGGTCGGCGCCGCGTTCAGCCGCTGCCACGCCTGCGCGACCTCCGCGCCCGTCCCCGACAGCGTCCCCGGGTCGTACGACGGCGACGACACCAGCGCCAGGATCCGCCCGCTCGACGGCTCGACCGCCACCACCGCGCCCCGCCGCCCCGCGAGCCCTCGGTAGGCGGCCTCCTGCATCCGGGCCCGGATCGTCGTGACCACGGTGCCGCCCGGCCGCCGCCCCCGGCTCAGGTCGTCCCACAGCGGCAGCGGCGCCAGCATCGGGTCGGTGCCGGAGAGGAGCGCGTCCTCGGTGTTCTCCAGGAGCGAGGTGCCGTACGTCTGGGAGGCGTAGCCGGTCACCGGCGCGTACAACGGGCCCTGTGTGTACGTCCGTTCGTACCGCAGTTGCTGGCCGCTGTCCCGGGAGCCGGTGACCGGACGCCCGTCCACCGTGATCGCGCCGCGCGGCTGGCCCCAGCGGGCGATGGCGATCCGCCGGTTGGCCGGGTTGTCGTCGTACGAGCCCGCCCGCACGACCATCACCCGCGCCGCGTTGACGAGCAGTGCCACCAGCAGGATCAGGCAGAACGCGGCGGCTCTGCGGATGTAGCGGGTCACCGGGTGTCCTCCACGACAGGGGCGATGACCCCGGCGGCGGGCAGCTCCGGGTGCGGGGCGCGCGCCGAGTCCGAGACCCGGACGAGCAGGGCGACGATCACCCAGTTCGTGACGACCGACGAGCCGCCCTGCGCGAGGAACGGCATCGCCATGCCGGTGAGCGGGATCAGCCCCATCACCCCGCCCGCGATGACGAAGACCTGCAGCGCGAGGATCGACGACAGGCCGACGGCGAGCAGCCGGCCGAACGCGTCGCGCAGCGCGAGCCCGGCCCGGTAGCCGCGGCCGACGAGCAGCGCGTACAGCAGGAACACGGCCGTGAGCCCGACCAGTCCCAGCTCCTCGCCGACCGTGGCGAGGATGAAGTCGGACTTGGTGGCGAAGCCGATGAGGACGGAGTGGCCGAGGCCGAGGCCCGTGCCGAACATCCCGCCCGCCGCGAACGCGAACAGCGACTGCGCCAGCTGCCCCGGCCCCTGCCCCGCCCGGATCGACGCGAACGGGTCCAGCCAGTCCTGCACCCGCGAGTGCACATGCGGTTCGAGCGACCCGACGAGGAACGCGCCGGCCGCGGCGAGCAGCAGCCCGACCGCGATCCAGCCGGTGCGGCCGGTCGCCACGTACAGCATGATCACGAAGAGTCCGAAGAACAGCAGCGAGGTGCCCAGATCCCGTTCGAGGACCAGGACGCCGACGCTCACCAGCCAGATCGCCACGATCGGGCCGAGCACCCGGCCGGTGGGGAAACGGATCTTCCACACGGTGCGGCCGGTGTGCGCGAGCGCGGCGCGGTTGGCGGCCAGATACGCGGCGAAGAAGACGGCGAGCAGGATCTTCGCGAACTCGTCCGGCTGGAAGGAGAGTCCGCCCACCCGGATCCAGATCCGGGCCCCGTTCACGGCGGGGAAGAAGATCGGCAGGATCATCAGGCCGAGCGCGGCGGCCACCGACAGATACGCGTAGCGCTGGAGCGTGCGGTGATCGCGGATCAGCAGGACGACCACGATGAACAGACCGACGCCCAGCGTCGACCACACCAGCTGGGTCGGCGCCGCCTGGTCGTCCGCGGTCTCCAGGTCGAGCCGGTAGATCAGGGCCAGGCCGAGGCCGTTGAGCAGGACGGCGATCGGCAGGAGCAGCGGATCGGCGTACGGGGCGCGCAGCCGGACCGCGACATGGGCGAGCAGGGCGAGGGCGCCGAGCCCGGCGCCGTAACGGGCGGCGTCCGGGGGGACGGCGCCGCTGCGGGCGAGACCGACCTCCGCGTAGCCGAGCACCGAGATCAGGACGGCGCCGACGAGGAGCGAGAACTCGACACCGCGGCGCCGGGGGACCCGCGCCCCGGGCGGGGGTGAGGGCGGGGGCGGGTCCGCGGGCTCGGTGCGCGGTGCGGTCATGGTCCGCAACGTAGCAAGCAGTAAGCCTTATGTCCCTTTTGTGTGACGGTGTGCCGCCCGGTGGCCGGGGTCGCGCCGCGGGACGGTGGGGGATGAGGGGGGATGAGGGGGGACGGGACTCAGGGGGTACGGAGTCCAGGCGTCGGGCGTCAGGCGTACGGGCCCCCGCTCACAGCCCCCGGCGCGTCATCCGGTCCAGGGCCGCCTGGCACAGCGTCAGCAGCTTCTCGTCGTCGTGGACATCGTGTGAGCCGGCGCCGTCCTCGCGCGCGTTGTGCCGTCGCCGGCGCGCCAGTTCCGCGCGGATCACCGGCTCGGCCTCCGCCGCCAGCGGGCCCATCTCCGCCAGGCACTCGGCGACCTCCACGCGGGCGAACCGGTTCTCCTCCCAGGCCGCGAGCAGCACCGGCAGTACCGCGTCCGGTTCCCCGGCGGCCCGCCACAGCGCCGCCGCCGAGCGCACCCGCACCCACAGGTCGCGCGATCCGAGCCCCGCGCGCAGCGCGGGGGCCGCCTCCCGGGCCGCCGGGCCGATCGCGCCGAGCGACAGCGCCGCCGCGCACCACTCGGCGCAGGTCACCCCCGGCCGCAGCCACCCCTCCAGCGCGGCGACCGCCTCCTCGGGCGGGCCGTCGATCGACCACAGCGTGTGCGCCGCCACCGACGACACGGCCGCCGACTCGGCGCCGAGCAGCTCCCGTACCTCGGGCAGCGCCTCCCGCGCCGCCGGGCCGAACGCGGCCAGCGTCCGCAGACACGCCTCACGCACCCACTCGCGCCGGTTCGGCGGCGCGCCGCGCAGCACCCGCAGTACCTCGGGCAGCGCCTGCGCGCCCCGTACCGCCGCCAGCGCGAACAGCAGCGGCGCCGCCCGCTCGTGCAGCCGGTCGTCGAGCGTCACCTCGGCGAGCCGGCGGCGCAGCACCGGGGCGAGCGGCAGCGCGGCGGGGCCGAGCGCGTCCACGGCGTACAGGAGTTCGCTCCGTACCTCGTGCTCCTCCAGAGCCCGTGCGAGCAGCGGCACCGCCCGTGCGTCGCCGGAGCGGGCGAGCGCGAGAAGCGCGGCGCTCTTGCCCGACCGGTCGCCCGTGCCCCGCCGGCCCAGCGGCGCGGCGGGCCCGGTGGCGAGGCGGGTGGCGAGCGCGTCCGCGGCCGGCGCGGCCAGTTCGAAGAGGCGCTCCAGGAACGAGGTGGCGGCCTCGCGCAGTCGCGGCTCCGGGTCGCTCAGCTGCTCGCCGACGAGCCGTACGACCTCCTCGTACCGCCCCCGCCAGATCCGGATCAGCCCGCCGGCCAGCCAGATCGCGTCCGACCGCTGTCCCCAGTCGGGGCTGCGCAGCTGGGCGAGGAGCAGGGCGTGGCGGTCGTCGACGCGGTCGTCGAGGGCGGTGTGCAGGGTACGGAGCAGCTCCTCCGTCCAGGGGGTGCGGCGGCCCGCGGAGTGCTCTTCGAGGAGCTCGCGGACCTGGCCGATCAGGGTCGGCGCGGCGGTCCGCGGGGTCTCGGCGGGGCGGTCGGGCGGGGTGGTGCGCACCTCGTCGAGGAGGACGGTGACGAGTTGGACCACGTCGTCCGGGATCTCGGCCGGCGCGCAGCGGGCGAGCTGGGCGAGGGCGGCGAGCCGCAGCCCCGGCGCCTGCGCGGCGCGTGCCAGCCAGGCCAGCCAGTCCACGGTCTCGCCGTGCAGCGACTCGTGCCGCAGTGCGATCCGGCCCACGGCCGCGACCAGTGCGAGCCGTACCTCGGTGTCCCGTTCGATGGTGAGACGTTCCCGCAGGAGTCCGAGCACCCGCGCCGGGTCCGGGTGCAGCGAGGCGAGCGCGCACGGGGTGGCGAGCCGCACTTCGAGGTCGGGGTCGTCGATCAGCCCCAGGAAGACGTCGGCGCCGGCGGCGATCGCGGCGGCGGCCATCGCGTAGTTCCCGGCGGGGATGAACTCCTCGTCGTCGGGATCGAGTTCGTCCATCTCTTCGTCGCCGTCCAGGTCGATGCCGCCGACGCTGGTCAGTAACTCGACGATGCCGCCCCGGTCCTGGACGGTGGCGTCGGCGACGAGTTCGAGGAGGAAGGGGATGCAGGCGAGCGTCGAGTCGTAGACGTCGCCCTGGTGGTGCACGGCGCCGTACATGCCGTCCAGGGCCTGTTCGCGCTCGGCGGGGTCGTCGGAACCGAGTCCGCGCAGCAGCTCCGGCACATCGTCGGCAGGGCCGTACGCATGCCCCAACGAGGCCCAGTCGACCTCCTCGATCCCCGTCAGCATGCCAGGCCGCCTTCCCCGTGAGCGCTGTACCAGGGAGCAAGTGTGCACCAATGGGCCGACATCAAGGCCCTGCCTGCGCGGCCGGGAGCGCCGAGCCGCGCCCGGCCGCTCGCTTTGCGCCACGCGAGGGTGCGTGAGGGGGGCCGACCGGCCCTTGACCCGGCGCTCTCGGGCGTCCGTGAGCCCTCTGGTGACACTCCGCTCACGCGCGCGCGCCCGCTGGACCGGCGCACTTGTGCGCGGGGGCGCAGAAGGGGGCGCTCGTGAGGGGCGCACAGGCACTTTGTCCGGAACGGAGCGCAGATAAAAGGCAGTCGTGATTCGGCCAGCGCGGTCCGATTGGGGACGCTTGCTGCTAAAGGGACGGGCCCGGTGCCTGGTCACCGGCCGTCTGCGGGCGGGTGCTCACCCGGCGGGCGCTCACCAGGCAGCGCGGTCGGCGCGGCCGACGCGTCGGGCGCGGTCGCGTCGCGTACGCGGACGAAGCGCGCCGTGTCCGGCCGGTCCTGGCGCCCCGCGGGCAGGCGCAGCTCGACCGGCAGGGGTGCGGCGAGCGGCCGTACGGTCCCGTGCTCCGGGTCCTCCTCCGGCGCGCCGAGCAGCCCCGCGCCCGCCGTCAGCTCGGCGACCTGGTGCGCCTGGGGGCCGGTGAGGCGCGGGCTGGTGCGCAGGGTGCGGCCGTCGGCGAGCCGGACGAGCAGCGCGTGCGGCCGGTCCGGCGGCCCGAACACCCCGACCAGCAGGGCGTCCTCGGTGTCCGCGTGCCGGATCTTCCGCCACGACCAGGTGGGCCCCGGACGGTACGTGGAGTCCCACGCCTTCGCCACGATCCCCTCCACGCCCGCCGCGCGCAGCGCGCCGAACCACTCGCGGGCCGTCGCCTCGTCGTCGGTCGCGAGCACCCGCTGGAGCGGCGGGCCGGTGCCGGCGAGCGCCTCGGCGAGCAGGTCCCAGCGTTCCCGCAGCGGCCGGCCGCGCAGATCGCGCCCGGGCAGGGCGAGCAGATCGAAGGCGATGTACGAGACGGGGACGCCGGCCCGCTCGCGGTCCCGGTGCGTGCGCAGCAGGTCGGTGAAGCTGAGCCGGCCCTCGCGGTACGCGCACAGCTCACCGTCCAGGACGACGCCCGGCGGCAGCCGTTCGCCCAGGTAGCCGGCGATCCCGGGGAACTCCGGCGCCAGGTCGCGCCGGGCCCGGGACTGCAGGACGACCCGGCCGCCGTCGAGGACGAAGGCGAGGGCGCGGAAACCGTCGAGCTTGAGGGAGTACTGGAAGCCGCCCGGGACCCCGCCCTGCCGGGGGATCTCGTCCACGGAACGCGGCCGCATGACCTCCAGCGGCGGGCGCAGCACGATGCCGCCTGCCCCGCCTGCCCCGCCTGCCCCTCCCGCCCTGCCTGCCCCGCTTGCCCGGCCCGGGTCGCCTGCCCCGCTTGCCCGGCCCGGGTCGGCGGCGGTCACGGCAGGGCTCCGGCCGCCGACGTATCGAAGAGCGGGGCGAGCAGATCCCCGTACCGCTCCAGCCGCGGCGGTACGGCGTCCAGCAGCAGCACCAGCCGCCCCGGGTCACCGCCGGCCGCCGTGTCCGCGACCTCCTCCCAGGTCACGGGCGCGGACACGGCGGGCAGCCGGCGGGCCCGCAGGGTGTAGGGGGTCGCGGTGGTCTTCGCGGCGGCGTTCTGGCTGAAGTCGACGAAGACCTTGCCGGGGCGCAGGGCCTTGGTCATCCGGTGCACGACCAGCGCGGGCAGCTCCGCCGCCGCCTCGACGGCGAGCCGGCGCGCGTACGCGGACACCTCGGCGGACGGGGTCGGGGCCAGCGGCGCGAGCAGGTGCAGGCCCTTGGAGCCGGAGGTCTTCGGGTACGCCGTGATCCCGTCGGCCGCGAGCCGTTCCCGCAGGTGGAGCGCGACCCGGCAGCACTCGACGACGGTCGCGGGCGGCCCCGGGTCGAGGTCGAGGACCAGCCGGTCGGCGACGGCGGGGGAGCCGGCCCGCCACTGCGGGGTGTGGAACTCCACCACCAGATTCGCCGCCCACACCAGCGACGGCAGGTCCTGGATCATCACCTGGCGGGCGCGGGGCGCGTCCGAGCGGGGCACCGGGGTGGTCGTCACCCAGGCGGGGGTGCCGGGCGGCGGATTCTTGGTGAAGAAGAGCTGGCCGTCGGGGCCGTCGGGATAGCGCAGGAAGGACACCGGGCGGTCGCGCAGATGCGGCAGGATCGCGGCCCCGACGGTGGCGTAGTAGTGGAGCAGCTCCCCTTTGGTGGTGCCGGTGGCCGGGTGGATGACCTTGTCCAGGTTGCTCAGGGAAAGGCGCCGCCCCGCCACCTCCGTGACCGGCGTCATACGATGAGAATCCCACGAAACCCGAATTCTCGGTGCGAAAGGGATTGAACCGTGCGATCCATCTGGAACGGCGCCATATCCTTCGGCCTGGTCAGCATCCCGATCAAGCTGGTCAACGCGACCGAGAGCCGGTCCGTCTCCTTCCGCCAGATCCACGCCGCGGACGGCGGCCGCATCCGCTACCGGAAGGTGTGCGAGCTGGACGGCGAGGAGGTCGCCCAGGCGGACATCGGCAAGGCGTACGAGGACGCCGACGGCACCATGATCCCGATCACCGACGAGGACCTGGCGGCACTGCCGCTGCCGACGGCGAAGACGATCGAGATCGTGGCCTTCGTACCGGCCGGGGACATCGACCCGCTCCAGATGGACGCCGCGTACTACCTCTCCGCCAGCGGTGTGCCGGCCGCCAAGCCGTACACGCTGCTGCGCGAGGCGCTGAAGCGGAGCGAGAAGGTGGCGGTCGCGAAGTACGCGCTGCGCGGGCGGGAACGGCTCGGCATGCTGCGTGTCGTCGACGACGTGATCGCCATGCACGGGCTGCTCTGGCCGGACGAGATCCGCGCCCCGGAGGGTGTCGCCCCCGAGACGCCGGTGTCGGTCAAGGACGCCGAACTCGACTTGGCGGACGCCCTGATGGCCACCCTCGGCGAGGTCGACATCGACTCGCTGCACGACGACTACCGCGAGGCCGTGGAGGAGATGATCGCCGCGAAGGCGGCCGGCGGCGAGGGGCTCGCTCCTCCGGAGCCCGAGGAGACCGGCGGCGGCAAGGTGATCGACCTGATGGCGGCGCTGGAGAGCAGCGTCCGGGCGGCCAAGGAGGCCCGGGGCGAGCCGGCCGAGGTGACCGAACTCCGGCCGCGCGCCAAGGAGTCGGCGGGTTCCTCGGCCGGCTCGCATGCCGGCTCGCATGCCGGGTCGCGGGCGACGCCCAAGGAGACCGGCGCGAAGAGGTCCACGGCCCGGACGGCGAAGAAGACGGCGGCGGCACCCGCCCGGAAGTCGACCTCGAAGACATCGGCGGCGTCGAAGGCGTCGTCCTCCCCTGCCTCGTCCTCCAAAGCGTCGACGGCCTCGACCGCCTCCTCGAAGGCGACGGGTCGGAGCGCGCGGTCCGCCGCGAAGAAGCAGACCGCGAAGAAGCAGACCGCGAAGAAGGAGTCCGTCAAGAAGGAGTCGGCCAAGAAAGCCGCGCCACGTCGGCGTACGGCCTGATCAAGAGCGTGCGTCTCTGATCATTTTCGGTCGAGAAGGAAGGCGTGCCGACCGGCGACCTGTCCACCTGGTGGCGCTGCCGCCCCCGTGGAGGTGCGCCGGAGGCTGTCCGGATCGAGCCCTACCCGCAGGTATTCGTCGATCACGCAGTGTACGATCCGCTGGCGGCGAATGGTGCCGAATATGCCAAATCCATATTCAGCAGGCATCTTTGACATCGCGGAGGGGCGGTTTCTAGGCTCGCGGGGAGCTTGGCCATGGGGGGAAGATGACGCACCGCACACCGGAAAGACCCACGCCTCTCGACGGGGCGGGCGCCTATTCCTCGGCGGGCGGCGACGTCTGGCGGATCCTGGTGGTGGAAAGCGACAGCGCGCAGGCCGAACCGCTCATGGCGGGGCTGCGCCGGTGCGGCCACCAGGTGAGCCGGGTCGAGACGGGCGGCGCCGCGCTCCAGGCGTACGGCGACATGGACCTCGTCCTCATCGACCTCGAACTGCCCGACATCGACGGGCTGGAGGTCTGCCGGCTGATCCGCGCGGCGGCCGACACCCCGGTCATCGCCCTCAGCACCCTCGGCTCCGAACTGGACCGGGTGCTCGGCCTCCAGGCCGGCGCCGACGACTACCTCGTCAAGCCGTACGGATTCCGTGAACTCGTGGCCCGCGCCCAGGCGGTCATGCGCCGGGCCCGGCCCCGTCCGCGCTGTACGGGCGTCATCGCGCGCGGGTCGCTGCGCATCGACGTCGGCGCCCGCGAGGTCAGCCTCGACGGCCGGCAGATCGACGTCACCCGCAAGGAGTTCGACATCCTGCATCTGCTCGCCTCCGACCCCGGCAACGTCGTTCCGCGCAAGCGGCTCATGCAGCAGATCTGGGGCGACTCCTGGTCCCGCCGGACCGTGGACACGCATGTGAGCAGTCTGCGCGGCAAGCTCGGCTGCCCGCAGTGGATCGTGACCGTCCGCGGAGTGGGGTTCCGGCTCGGCGAAGGGTGAGCGCGGCGACCGCGCGCGCTCCCACCCCGTACTCTCTGGCCGATGGAAGGACACCGAATGACGCGGGCCGACGCCTGGCTGCTTGACGTCACCGAGGAACCCGGCACCGGCCCCGGCACCGGCCCTGGCCCCGGCACCGGCCCCGGCCTCGGCACCGGCCCCGATGACGCCCTCGACCTCACCCCGCTCGACGCCCACGAGCGTGAGCGGGCCGCCGCGTTCCTCCGGCCCGCCGACCGTCATCTCTACGCGGTGGCGCACCTCGCGCTGCGCGTGATCCTCGGCGGGCTGCTCGGCGAACGCCCCGCCGACCTGGTCTTCGGCCGCGACACCTGTCCCTGCTGCGGCGGGCCGCACGGCCGCCCGGTCCTCGCGGTCCCCTCGCCCCCGCTGCACTTCTCCCTGTCCCACACCCCCGGCCGGGTCCTCGTCGCGACGGCGCCCGTCCCGGTCGGCGCCGACGTCGAAGGCCGGCCCGCCCCCGAGTCCGTACGCGACCTGGCGAGCGTCCTGCACCCGAGCGAGCGCGCCGAGGTCGAGGCCGCACCCGACCCCGAGCGCCGGAGCGCGGTCTTCGGCCGGATCTGGGCGCGCAAGGAGGCGTATCTGAAGGGGCTCGGCACCGGCCTCGGCCGCGATCCGGGCCTGGACGACCTCGGCGGGGACCCCGTGCGTGAGCCCGGCCGCCATCCGGCCGACTGGTCGGTGTACGACCTGCCCTGCGGCCCCCGCCACCACGGCGCTCTCGCCCTGCGCGCCCCCCGCTCGGACGCCGGGCCGCGCCTGCGTCACTTCGCGTCGCTCGCCGCGCTGCGGGCCGAACCGCCCACGCCCGCAGGGGAGTAGTCCACGGTCCCGGCCCCCTTCCCGGCCCTCCGCGGGTCCCGCCGCTGGTCCTCTCCGGGGCCCCTCCCGGCCCCAGGTTCCCCTCCGGCATCTCGACGGAATCTTGACCTCCGCTTGTTGAAACCACACGGAAACCCCGCGCGGCCTGCGGAATCCCACGCAGCTCTGACCTCCCGCGCGTTGAACCCGTCCGAGGCGCCGCCGAAGAATTGAGGCCGTGTTCCGGCCGGGTTCCCCCGGCCGGTTTCTTGTTCACGCCGGAATTCTTGGGGGATTACGTGATCACTCGGCGCAGCATCATCAAGACGGGCATGGCGACCGGCGCGGTCGGAGCCGCCGGCCTCCTGGTCCCGGCCACGGCGGGCACCGCCGCCGCGGCGGGCTCGGCGGGCGCCGCCGCCACGACCGACCTCGACCCCGCCTCCGTACCGAAGTTCACCCAGGCCATGCCGCTGGCCCCGGTGGCCACGCCGTACATGTCCATGCCGATGATGATGGACTGCTACGCGCTGACCATGCAGGAGGCGAACAAGGAGATCCTGCCCGGCGTGCAGACCCGGGTGTGGACCTTCAACGGCAGCTTCCCCGGCCCCGTCATCAAGGCCCGGAGCAACGTCCGCACCCTCGTCGACCAGACCAACAACCTGCCCGTCGGGATATCCGTCCACCTGCACGGAGCGCACGTGCCGGCGGACAGCGACGGCGACCCGGTGGTGCTGATCCCGGCGAACGGCGGCACCAAGACGTACACGTACCCGAACACCCAGCCGCACGCCAGCCTGTGGTTCCACGACCACGCCCACCACGCCGAATCGGAGAGCGCCTTCCGCGGCCTGGCCGGCACGTACCTGATCACCGACGACATCGAGCAGGGTTTGAACCTGCCGAGCGGCGCGTACGACGTGCCGATCCAGCTCCGCGACGCCCGCTTCGACGACCAGGGCCAACTGCTCTACCAGCTCGGCGACTTCCAGAACCGGAACGTCATCCTCGCCAACGGCAGGGCGTGGCCGTTCCACGCGGTCGCCGCCCGCAAGTACCGCCTCCGCTTCTGCAACACCGCGAACATGCGGACCTTCACCCTCGCCCTGTCCGACGGCTCCTCCTTCCAGCAGATCGGCTCGGACGGCGGACTGCTGCCCGCGCCGATCACCGTCAGCCAGGTGACGCTCTCGCCCGGCGAACGCGCCGACGTCGTCATCGACTTCTCCCGCTACGCGGTCGGCACGACCCTGGAGCTCGTCAACCAGGGCACCGGCGGCCCCGCGGAGCAGATCGGCAAGGTGCTCCAGTTCCGGGTCGACCGTACGGCGGCCGACACCAGCGTCGTGCCGAGCACCCTGCGCACCCTGCCGGTGATGGCGGCGGCCACCGTCAACCGTTCCTTCGTGCTGGGCATGGGCGGCGGCATCGCCACCATCAACGGTGTGGCCTACGTGCCCGACCGGATCGACACCGAGGTCGCGTACGGCTCCACGGAGATCTGGACCATCACCAACTCCGGCACGGGCACGCACAACTTCCATGTGCACCTGGTGCAGTTCCGGGTGATCGAGCGGGCCGGGGCGCAGGTGACCGCGGGGCCGGACTACGGGCTGAAGGACACCGTGCGGATCGGACCGGGGGAGACGGTCAAGATCCAGGCCACCTTCACCGGTTACCGGGGCCAGTACCTCTACCACTGCCACATCTTCGACCACGCGGCCATGGGCATGATGGCGACCATGCGCGTCTCCTGACGCGTCGTCAGAGTTTCGCCTGAAACCCCCGTCGCCCCTTTCCTCGCGTCACCCCCGTACCAGACCCCGCTCCTTCCCTCACAGGCACCCTCAGGGCGGTCAGCTCCCCGCATAACGGACCGAGTTGGCCGCCCTTCGGACAACTACTGGTCAAATCCTTGTTGCATACCTGTCAATCGCGCCAATCGGCTGGCACGCTTCCGACGCACCACCCCCCACACCCACCCCCACGCTTCACAGTGAAGGAGCCCGCGTGACCCGCCTGCAGTCCTCGCCTCGCCGTACCACCGCCCGCGCCGCCGCCCTCATCGCCTCGGCCGCCATGGTCGTCGTCGGCATCCAGACCGGAACCGCCAGCGCCGACGCCCAGCGCGAGGCCGGCGCGACCGCGGTCGCGCTCAGCGCCCCGCAGCGCGCCGCCGCCATCCAGGAGGCCCAGTCCGGTGCCGAGGGCACCGCCCAGGCCCTCGGCCTCGGCGGCCAGGAGAAGCTGGTCGCCCGTGACGTCGTCAAGGACGCGGACGGCACCGTCCACACCCGGTACGAGCGTACGTACGCGGGCCTCCCGGTCCTCGGCGGCGACCTCGTCGTGCACGAGAAGAAGAACGGCGCGCGCTCCACCACCAAGGCGACCGACGCGCGGATATCCGTCGCGAGCACCGCCCCGGCCGTCGCCGCGGGCACGGCCGGCAAGTCGGCCGTCGCCTCCTCGGACGCCAAGGGTGCCAAGGCCGGCGACGCCCGCAAGGTGATCTGGGCCGCCACCGGCAAGCCCGTCCTCGCCTGGGAGACCGTGGTCACCGGCACCCAGACCGACGGCACCCCGAGCCGCCGCCACGTCATCACCGACGCGGCCAACGGCAAGGAGCTCTTCTCGTACGAGGCCATCGAGACGGGCATCGGCAACACGATGTTCAGCGGCCAGGTCACCCTCGGCACCTCCGGTTCGGCCGGCTCGTACACCCTCACCGACGCCGCGCGCGGCGGCCACAAGACGTACGACCTCAAGGGCGGCAGCTCCGGTACCGGCACGCTCTTCACCAACAGCACCGACACCTGGGGCAACGGCCTCGCGTCCAACCGCGAGACCGCCGCCGCCGACGCCCACTACGGCGCGGCGATGACCTGGGACTTCTACAAGGCCGAGCTGGGCCGCAACGGCATCGCCGGCGACGGCAAGGCCGCCTACTCCCGCGTCCACTACGGCAACGCGTACGTCAACGCGTTCTGGGACGACGCCTGCTTCTGCATGACGTACGGCGACGGCTACGGCAACAACTCCCCGCTCACCGCCATCGACGTCGCCGGCCACGAGATGTCCCACGGCCTGACCGCCGCCACCGCCAACCTCCGCTACAGCGGCGAGTCCGGCGGCCTCAACGAGGCGACGTCCGACATCTTCGGCACCTCGGTCGAGTTCTTCGCCAACAACGCCAGCGACGTCGGCGACTACCTCATCGGCGAGGAGATCGACATCAACGGCGACGGCACGCCGCTGCGCTACATGGACAAGCCGAGCAAGGACGGCGCCTCCGCCGACTCCTGGTCCAAGACGGTCGGCCGCCTCGACGTCCACTACTCGTCGGGCCCGGCCAACCACTTCTTCTACCTGCTGTCCGAGGGCAGCGGCGCGAAGACCATCAACGGCGTCAGCTACAACTCGCCGACCGTGAACAACGTGACGGTCACCGGCATCGGCCGGACCAAGGCCTACAAGATCTGGTACAAGGCCCTGTCCACCTACATGACCTCCAGCACCTCCTACTCGGGCGCCCGCGCGGCGACCCTGTCGGCGGCCACCGACCTCTACGGCGCGAACAGCGCCGAGTACACCGCGGTCGCGAACGCCTGGAAGGGCATCAACGTCACCAAGTAACCGCGCCTCACGCTCGGTTAGCGCACGACCAGGAGCCGCCCCCATCCGCCGACACGGCCGGGGGCGGCTCCCGCGCGTATCAGCCGAGGTGGGTGAGGAACGCCCGCCAGGCGTTGTGGCTGAAGCCGAGCGCGGGGCCGGTGGGCCGCTTGCTGTCGCGGACGGGTACGAGGTGGGGGAGGTTGGGGGCCACTTCGACGCACTCGTTGTTTCCACCGCTGTACGTGCTGGTGCGCCACCTCGCGCCCGTGAGGTCCGGCGTTCCGTGGCGTCCGCTGTTCATGGTCTGTGCTCCTTGGCCCTGCGCTGGATGACAGCACGGGACTCCACCGGCGAAAGAGCAGACGTGCGCGCGGCGTCGAAGAGGTCTTGGTAGCGGGAGACCTCGGCTTCCCTCTCCAGCCAGATGGAGCCGGTCGGGTTGTCCGCCAGCACCACGTCGAGCGCCCCTTCCTCGCGGAATCCCAGCACTACGTATGGCCCGAACATACTCGCATGGGCGCCACGAGAGAACGGCAGGACCTGGACGGTCACGTTGGGCAGCTCGGAGACATCCAGGAGGTGTTCCAACTGCTCTCGCATGGCTTGCCCTCCGCCTACTTCCTGGAGCAGGACACCTTCCGAGACAACAGCCCAGAGGTTCAGAGGGGCGTCGCCAGTGAGCCGTTCCTGCCGCGCGAGGCGTACGCGGACGAATCGCTCGATCTCATCAGCCGTCTGCCACTGCTGCGAAGCGACAGTGACAGCCCGGATGTAGTCCGGGGTCTGGAGGAGCCCCGGAATGAGCTGCGCTTGGAAGGTGCGGATCGATCCCGCCATCGCTTCCAGAGCGATGTAGTCGCGATACGTGTCGGCGAGCACGGAACCGTACTTGTTCCACCAGCCCTCCCTGCGCCGGCGGTTTGCCTTGCGGGCCAGCGCGGTCAAGCGGTCTCGCATCTCGATGTCCGACACCTGGTAGGCGTGCAGCATGGCGGTGAGATCCGGGAGTCGAACAGCGACCCGGCCGTTCTCGATGCGGCTGATCTTGCCCTTGGTGCAGTCGAGCGCCTCGGCGGCCTGGGCGGTTGTCAGGCCGGAGGCGTCACGCAACCGACGAAGCTCATCGCCGAGTTGGCGTCCCAGGACTGTTGAAGGGTTTGGTGTGGCGCTCTTCGCAGTCATGTCAGCACGTCTATCAGAGCCAGAGGCTGAAAGGGGGCTTCAGTAACTCGAAAAGGTGATAGTTGAGGTCAACTCAATCTGCAACGTTGCAGTTTCGCGGCGCGTCCGGCCATGCTGCTGGCCGTGGCACCGACCATGCATGTCGGTGGACCGTCGACCCTTAGGGGGCTGCTGTGTCCGTTTCCGTCATCAGTGAGATCACCTTTCGCCTCTCCCGTCACCACCGCAGTTCCTCCAGGGCCAGAGCGGTCCTCCACGCGGTGCTGGGCGACTGGGGTGCTGGGCAGGAACTCGTCGAAACCGCGGAACTCGTCCTCTCCGAACTCGTCACGAACGCGCTGCGCGTGCCCGCGCCCAGTGACCGGCAGGTGGGCATCCGGATCGCTCACTCCGTGTTGGGTGGCCTGCTGCGGCTGGAGGTGAGCGACGCGGGGGACGGGTGCCCCGAGATCCAGCGGCCGGCGGCGGAGGACACCCACGGCCGGGGGCTCCAGATCGTGGACGCGCTCACCCACAACTGGGGCGTCAGCCCCCGCCCCGGCGGCATCGGGAAGACGGTATGGGCGGACCTGAAGGCCCCGGAGCTGGTGCCCGTGCCGCGTACGAGGGAGGCCGCGGCCGTGACCGTCACGAAAGGGCAGTCCGTACGGGTCGGGGAGCAGTGGCGCGCGGTGCGGAGCGTGGTGACCGAACGCTACGCGACAGGTGGCTTGGCCGTGGTCCTGGGCCTGGACGAGGGGCCGCCGCTGCGGGTGCCCGCGGCGACGGCCCTGGCGGTACGGGGGTGGGGCGAGGCGCGAGAGGTCGAACGGTGACGAGGGTCGGCAGCGCGCCGACTCCCTCTCGGCGTGACCGGCCCGGACCTCTCACGCGTCGTAGTGGATCACGCCGTGTTCGTCCATGGTGGGGTGCATCTTCATCGGCTCGGTGTCGTCCACGTCCGACGGCCGAGGCCCCTCCGGGCCGTCGGCCCCGCACCGGATCATCCGCTCCGTCCGACAGACGTGGAAGAGGCGCCCGTCGAAGGCGAGTTCGTCCGAGCGGCCGAGGGCCCGGAATTCCTCGGCGGCTCGCGCGTACCGCTTGCGCTTCTTGTCGTCGAACTCGTAGATCATCGGCCAGAGTTCGTTCAGCATGGCGTACAGGAAGGCGCGGGCGTCATGCGGCGTAGTCATCAGTGACCCCTGCGGCTCCCAGGCCGCGCCCCGCTTCTCGACCACCCCGAACGTGGTGGGCATCAGCACCACCTCCGGATGTGTCCGTACCGCCTGCTCGGAATCGGTGCAGACGTCATCCGGATAGTTCTCCCTGTCGTAGGTGAACTCCCGAAGCCAGAGCCGCAGGGCCTCCGCCATCGGCCGGTTCTCCCGCCCCGGATCGAGGGCGAAGTCCAGATCGGGTGACGGTGAGCGTGTGCGCCCCAAGTTCCAGGAGCGGACCAGTGGTTCCACATCGGTCGGTCGCGGTGGTTCGAGTCCCTCCCGCCCGGACCGGGCCAGCTCGTCACCCCGTACCACCCGGAAGCGCTCTCCCAGCACCTCGACCTCGTCGAGGGGCTCCTTCTCCAGAACGGCGACGGTGGCCAGCAACTCCCGCCGCTCCGCCGGGACATCGGTGTCGTCCTTCGCCCGGAACCACAGCATCGAATGGAGACTGTCCCGCGACGCCTGCGGTGTCGCGTCCCGGAGGGGCGACACCAGCCGCCACGCGTCCTCCCGGTGCACGGCCACCCCGAACAACGCGCCGCGCACCGACAGCGACGGATACCGCAGGAACCGCTCCATCGCGTCCCGCTCGCTGACCCAGGCCACCGGATCGGCCTCCTGGATGAGTTGATCCCGCGCATGCTCGATCCGCGACTTCCAGTCATCATTCATGCGCGCATTGTGATCTCCGGAACCCATCCGCCGCGCCCGATTCCCCGAACTCCCCGGCGACCGCGCACCGCCCCGGCGCACACCCCCACCCGCGCGCCCCCGCGGGCGCGGTCGGCCATCGCATGATCGGGACGTGGACCTGTCCGATGAAGGCCCGGAGCTCACCCGTGAGTGGGACGACCTGGGCAACACCGTGTGTGGTGTCCTGCACGGTTGCCGTGACGCGTCCGTGGCGGCCGCTCGCTTCGTCCGAGCCGGCTGGCGCTCGCGCTCGTCGTCCTGGGAGGGCTACAGAACGACGCCCTGGTGTGGGAGATCCGAGGCTGATGTCTGGGACGGCGGTCCGCGCGAGGCGCCCGGCCGGGATGTCCCGGCCGGGCGCCTCGTGACGGCAACAGCGTCGAGGCCCGCTGCATCGCTGCGTAGAGTGCCTCGATGGACGGCCGGACGTTGCCCACCTGCGTATCGAGGGCCGGCTCCGTGAGTACGAGCGGGATGTCCCGTTCCGGCACCGAGGCCCCGGTGTATCGCTTGGGGCCTTCCTCATCGCGGGCTCTACCCGCGATGGCGCTTCCTCACTTGCGCGGGCAGTTCCGCTTGTCATGCCCGTGGTATTCGCACACGCTGCACTTCCCAGCGTTGGGAGAGACGCTGCACGACCGCTTGTCGTGCCCTCCCTCGCCGCACCAAGAGCAAGTGCGGGTCCCGCTAGCGCTCATTCTTGTTCTCCGTGTCGTCCGTGGCTCGCCACTGTCGCAAGGGAGTCTAACGTCGCGAACATGCCGGTTCGGTATTTTTTCAGATGAACAGTCATGTGGAGGAGGGGAGTTGACTGCCACACGCGCACGCGTCTGTCGGCGGCATCGGTTCAACCCGAGATCTCGCCCTTGCCGGGGCGGCCTCGCGCGGAGCGCCAGTAGCCCGCACCGTCGGCACCCGTGGCCGAGGCCGCTCGATGCCGTGAGACCGTCGCCATCTTTAATGTTCTCGCCCGCGACGATTCCCGGGGAACCTCCACGTCCCGTTCGCGGACTTCGGCATGCCGTGGCTCCGGGTGGCCTGCGGCCGCGCATACAACAAGACCCCGCGTTCAGCGTTTCCGCTGATCACGGGGTCTTTTGGCACTTCCTGCGAAGTGCCCCCGGCAGGATTCGAACCTGCGCACACGGCTCCGGAGGCCGTTGCTCTATCCCCTGAGCTACGGGGGCGTTGTCGCTTGTTGCGGCGACGGAAGGAACACTACCAGCTCTCGTAGGGTGCCCGTGAACAGGTATTTCCGGGGTCGGGCGAGGGGGGTGTTCGCCCGCACGGGTCAGAAGTGGGCAAAACCCGGACGCGGTCTCTTCCCGCGACCTACTCTCGACGTGTGTCAGGGGTGTCGGGGCGAGTGCTGGTTGTGGACGACAACCGCGTGATTCGCCAGCTGATCAGGGTCAATCTCGAACTCGAGGGGTTCGAGGTGGTGACCGCGGCCGATGGTGCCGAGTGTCTGGATGTCGTGCACGAGGTCTGTCCGGATGTGGTCACCCTCGATGTCGTCATGCCGCGGCTGGACGGGCTGAAGACCGCCGCGCGGCTGCGGGAGGACCCGCGGACGAGTCATCTGCCGGTGGCGATCATCAGTGCCTGCACCGAGTACGGGGCGGAGGTCGGCGGGAGTGGCGCGGCGGCGGACGTCGACGCGTTCCTGGCGAAGCCGTTCGAGCCGGCGGAGCTGGTGCGAGTCGTGCGGCAGCTCATGCATCGCGAGCCCCGGCCGCATCGGCAGCGGCGGCGCAGTCAGGCCGGTGAGGCCGGCGGTGGCGACGCCGGTGAGGAGCCCGCCGCAGGACCTGTGGGGCGGACGAGCCGTACTCATACGGGTGGGACGCGCGGCTGACGCCCGCGCCGAGGCCGGACGTTTCCGCGGGTGCCTTCCGTCCCGCACCGCCCACATGGCGAAACCGGTTCGCGTTCCCACCCCCCTCCTCCCCTAGGCTTGTCACGTGACCCCCGCGGACCTCTCCCTCACCGTGCTGCACGCCGTGCGCCGCGCGGTCGACGAGGGTGTGCTGCGTGTCGAGGTGCCCCCGCGCGTCAAGGTGGAGCGGCCCCGGCCCGGGGGAGTGGGCGACTACGCCAGCAGCGTCGCGCTCGGGCTCGCCCGGCCCGCCGGGCGGGACGCCCGTGACGTCGCCGCGATCCTCCGGGAGCGGCTGCGCGAGGCCCCCGGGATCCGTGCCGTCGACATCACCGGGCCCGGGTTCCTCAACTTCACCCTCGATGACGGAGACGAAGGACGGGTTCTCCGGGAGATCGAGAGGACCGGGCTCGCCTACGGGCACTCCACCGACCTCGCCGGTACCCGCGTCCGGTTCCGCGCCTCCGCCGAGCCCCGCGCCGCCCTCCTCGTCGAGGCATATGCCCGACTGCTGCGGGCCCAAGGCGCTGACACAGACATCCGCGAGGGAGAAGGAGAGTGGATCACCGCCCTCCCCGCGCCCTACCGGCCCGACACCCTCGGCACCGACGCCGCCCGCTGGGCCCTGCTGCGGCCCGCCGCGCACGACCGCGCGCTGCCCGGGGCGCCCCTGCTCGTCCAGCACGAGCGCAACCCCCTCTTCCGGGTGCGGTACGCGCACTCCCGCGCCCGCGCCCTCGTCCGTAACGCCGCCCAGCTCGGCTTCACCCCCGAGTACGGGGAGACGGGTACGGACGAAGCGCCTCACCTCCTCGCGCTCCTGGGCGACCACCCCGCCGTCCTGCTCGTCGCCGCCCGCCACCGCGCCCCCGACCGGGTCGCCCGGCACCTCGAGGCCGTCGCCGACGCGCTCCTCGCGTATCAGCACACCGTCCTGCCCCTCGGCGACGAGAAACCCTCGGTCGCCCACCGCTCCCGGCTCGCGCTCGCCGAAGCCGCCGGGACGGTGCTCGCCGGCGGCCTCTCCCTGCTCGGCATCAGCGCACCCGACCAGATCTGAAAGAGCCGCCGTCATGAGCCGATCCGCCCACCCCGCCGGGCCCCGTTACGCCGATGTCCTGTCCGAGGGCCATTACGCGGCCCCGCCCGCCGACCTCAACCGGCTCGACCCCAAGGTCTGGTCCCGTACGGTCGGCCGCGACGCCGACGGGGTGGCGACGGTCGCCGGGATCCCGGTGACCCACCTCGCCGAGCAGTTCGGCACCCCTGCCTACATCCTCGACGTGGACGACTTCCGTGCCCGCTGCCGCGCCTGGGCCGAGGCCTTCGGCAAGGACGCGGACGTGTTCTACGCCGGCAAGGCGTTCCTGTCCCGCGCCGTCGTCCGCTGGCTCACCGAGGAGGGGCTGAACCTCGATGTCTGCTCCGGCGGCGAGCTGTCCACCGCCCTGTCGGCCGGCATGCCCGCCGAGCGCATCGCGTTCCACGGCAACAACAAGTCGACGGACGAGATCCGCCGCGCCGTCGAGGCCGGCGTCGGCCGGATCGTCCTCGACTCCTTCCAGGAGATCGCGCGCGTCGCGCACCTCGCCCAGTCCCTCGGCAAGCGCCAGCGCGTCCAGATCCGCGTCACCGTCGGCGTCGAGGCGCACACCCACGAGTTCATCGCCACCGCGCACGAGGACCAGAAGTTCGGCATCGCGCTGGCCGGCGGGCAGGCCGCCGAGGCCGTGCGCCGCGCGCTGAACCTCGACGGCCTGGAGCTCATCGGCATCCACTCGCACATCGGCTCGCAGATCTTCGACATGGCCGGTTTCGAGGTGTCGGCGCGCCGCGTCGTCCAGCTGCTCGCCGAGATCCGCGACGAGCACGGCGTCGAGCTGCCCGAGATCGACCTCGGCGGCGGCCTCGGCATCGCGTACACGTCCGACGACGATCCGCGCGAGCCGCACCACATCGCCAAGGCGCTCACCGAGATCGTCACCCGTGAGTGCGAGGCCGCCGGGCTGCGCACGCCGCGGATCTCCGTCGAGCCGGGCCGCGCGATCGTCGGCCCGACCGCCTTCACCCTGTACGAGGTGGGCACGGTCAAGCCGCTGGAGGGGCTGCGGACGTACGTCTCCGTCGACGGCGGCATGTCCGACAACATCCGTACGGCGCTGTACGACGCCGAGTACAGCGTCGCGCTGGTCTCGCGGCGCAGCGACGCCGAGCCGATGCTCACCCGGGTCGTCGGCAAGCACTGCGAGAGCGGCGACATCATCGTCCGCGACGCGTTCCTGCCGGCCGACGTGGCGCCCGGCGACCTGCTCGCGGTGCCCGCCACCGGCGCGTACTGCCGTTCCATGGCGAGCAACTACAACCACGCGCTCCGCCCGCCCGTCGTGGCGGTCCAGGGCGGCGCGGCGCGCGTCGTCGTGCGGCGCGAGACGGAGGAAGATCTCCTGCGACTCGACGTCGGGTGATGAAATAGTCAGGTGATGGAATCCACATCTCACCATCCGGACATGGCGCGGAAACGCCTGTGTGGTGAGTGAGACTGGTTCCGACCGTGGGAACACGAACGTGTCGCTACGGGACAGACCGTGGCGACACGGATCAGAAGGTACGAGAAACGAGGTCGGATGATGCGTACGCGTCCGCTGAAGGTGGCGCTGCTGGGCTGTGGTGTGGTCGGCTCAGAGGTGGCGCGCATCATGACGACGCACGCCGACGACCTCGCGGCGCGCATCGGCGCCCCGGTCGAGCTCGCCGGTGTCGCCGTCCGCCGGCCCGACAAGGTGCGCGGCGGGATTCCCGCCGAGCTGATCACCACCGACGCGACCGCCCTCGTCAAACGGGGCGACATCGACGTCGCGATCGAGGTCATCGGCGGTATCGAGCCGGCCCGCACCCTCATCACCACCGCCTTCGAGCACGGCGCGTCCGTCGTCTCCGCCAACAAGGCGCTCCTCGCCCAGGGCGGCCAGGCCCTGCACGCCGCAGCCGAGCGGCACGGCCAGGACCTCTACTACGAGGCCGCCGTCGCCGGCGCCATCCCGCTGATCCGCCCGCTGCGCGAGTCCCTCGCCGGCGACAAGATCAACCGCGTGATGGGCATCGTCAACGGCACGACGAACTTCATCCTCGACAAGATGGACACCTCCGGCGCCGGCTACAGCGAGGCCCTGGACGAGGCCACCGCGCTCGGGTACGCCGAGGCCGACCCGACCGCCGACGTCGAGGGCTTCGACGCCGCCGCCAAGGCCGCCATCCTGGCCGGAATCGCCTTCCACACGCGCGTACGCCTCGACGACGTCTACCGCGAGGGCATGACCGAGGTCACCTCCGCCGACTTCGTCTCCGCCGCGCGCATGGGCTGCACCATCAAGCTGCTCGCGATCTGCGAGCGGGCCGCGGACGGCGAGTCCGTCACCGCGCGCGTGCACCCCGCGATGATCCCGCTCAGCCACCCGCTCGCCTCCGTCCGCGAGGCGTACAACGCCGTCTTCGTCGAGGCGGAGGCCGCCGGGCGGCTCATGTTCTACGGCCCCGGGGCGGGCGGTTCGCCGACCGCCTCGGCCGTGCTCGGCGACCTGGTCGCCGTGTGCCGCAACAAGCTCAACGAGGCCACCGGCCCCGGCGAGTCCGCGTACAGCAGGCTGCCCGTGAGCTCCATGGGCGACGTGGTGACGCGGTACCACATCAGTCTCGACGTGGCCGACAAGCCGGGCGTGCTCGCCCAGGTGGCGACGGTCTTCGCCGAGCACGGCGTGTCGATCGACACCGTCCGTCAGACGGGCAAGGACGGCGAGGCCTCTCTCGTCGTCGTCACCCACCGCGCGCCCGACGCCGCCCTCTCCGGGACCGTCGAGGCGCTGCGCAAGCTCGACACCGTGCGCGGTGTCGCCAGCATCATGCGTGTTGAAGGGGAGTAAGGACCCATGACCACCAAGGGCACCCACCAGTGGCGCGGCATCATCGAGGAGTACCGGGACCGGCTTCCGGTCACGAGCACGACGCCGGTCGTCACGCTTCGTGAGGGCGGTACGCCGCTCGTCCCCGCGCAGGTCCTCTCCGAGCGCACGGGCTGCGAGGTGCACCTCAAGGTCGAGGGCGCGAACCCCACCGGTTCCTTCAAGGACCGCGGTATGACCATGGCCATCTCCAAGGCCAAGGAGGAGGGCGCGCAGGCCGTCATCTGCGCCTCCACCGGCAACACCTCGGCCTCCGCCGCCGCGTACGCGGTGCGCGCCGGGATGGTCTCCGCGGTTCTGGTGCCGCAGGGCAAGATCGCGCTCGGCAAGATGGGCCAGGCCCTCGTGCACGGCGCGAAGATCCTCCAGGTCGACGGCAACTTCGACGACTGCCTCACCCTCGCCCGCGCGCTGTCCGACAACTACCCGGTGGCGCTGGTCAATTCGGTGAACCCGGTCCGTATCGAGGGCCAGAAGACGGCCGCCTTCGAGATCGTGGACATGCTGGGCGACGCGCCCGACATCCACGTCCTGCCGGTCGGCAACGCGGGCAACATCACCGCCTACTGGCGCGGGTACCGGGAGTACGCGGCCGACGGCATGGCCACCCACACCCCGCGCATGTGGGGTTTCCAGGCCTCCGGTTCGGCGCCGCTGGTGCGCGGCGAGGTCGTCAAGGACCCGTCGACGATCGCCACCGCGATCCGCATCGGCAACCCGGCCTCCTGGGACTACGCGATCGCCGCGCGCGACGAATCGGGCGGTCTCATCGACGAGGTGACGGACCGTGAGATCCTCCAGGCCTACCGCCTGCTGGCCGCGCAGGAGGGCGTCTTCGTCGAGCCCGCCTCGGCCGCCTCGGTCGCCGGTCTGCTGAAGGCCGCCGCGCAGGGCAAGGTCGACCCGGGCCAGACCATCGTCTGTACGGTCACGGGCAACGGTCTGAAGGACCCCGACTGGGCCGTCGCCGGCGCCCCGCAGCCGGTCACCGTCCCGGTCGACGCCGCGACCGCCGCCGAGCGCCTCGGTCTCGCCTGACCCGGGCGCCCGGCCCGGG
Source organism: Streptomyces laurentii (assembly GCF_040635425.1). Taxonomy (NCBI): domain Bacteria; kingdom Bacillati; phylum Actinomycetota; class Actinomycetes; order Kitasatosporales; family Streptomycetaceae; genus Streptomyces; species Streptomyces laurentii. The sequence goes on from NZ_JBEYHT010000001.1 coordinate 241,352, forward strand.
CACCTGATCCGGCGCTTTCGGGAACGGATCCGGCCGGATTCCGATCCCCGGGGGTTCCTGAGCGGAAGCCAAACCCGCTCAGGAACCCACAGAGGTGCACAGGACGGTGTGCGACACGCATCGTGCGCCTCCTGTGCGCCCTATGTCGCCGCAGAACCTTCCTTCGATAGGCTGTGCCGAACCCGCCCCGCCGCATATGCGCGGCGCTGTTGCCGTTGCCGCCCCAGGGGCGCGAACGGCCCGGGATTCCGGGTGATCCCGTCGAAAACTCCACCGAACAACCACGCACGTCAAGGAGAGTCATCGAGCGATGGCCGGTCCCGCGTTCCGCGCCGCCGCCGTACGGGTGCGCGTCCCCGCCACCAGCGCCAACCTCGGCCCGGGCTTCGACGCCCTCGGCCTGTCGCTGGGCCTCTACGACGACGTCGTCGTCCGGGTCGCCGACTCCGGGCTGCACATCGACATCGCCGGCGAAGGCGCCGACACCCTTCCGCGCGACGAGAGCCACCTGCTCGTACGCTCGATGCGCACGGCCTTCGACCTGCTCGGCGGTCAGCCGCGCGGCCTCGAGGTCGTCTGCGCCAACCGCATCCCGCACGGTCGCGGCCTCGGCTCCTCCTCCGCCGCCATCTGCGCCGGCATCGTCGCCGCCCGCGCCGTGACGATAGGCGGCGACAGCCGGCTCGACGCGGCCCGGCTGCTCGAACTGGCCACCGAGATCGAGGGCCACCCCGACAACGTCGCCGCCTGTCTGCTCGGCGGATTCACCCTCGCCTGGACCGAGTCCGGCGCCGCGCGGGCCATCAGGATGGAGCCCGCCGATTCCATCGTTCCGGTGGTTTTCGTGCCCGGGAAGCCCGTACTGACCGAGACCGCCCGCGGTCTGCTCCCGCGCACCGTCCCGCATGTGGACGCCGCCGCCAACGCCGGTCGCGCCGCCCTCCTCGTCGAGGCGCTGACGCGTCGTCCCGAGCTGCTGCTCGCGGCCACCGAGGACCGGCTGCACCAGGAATACCGGGCGCCCGCGATGCCGGAGAGCGTCGCCCTGGTCAACCGGCTGCGGGCGGACGGCGTGCCCGCGGTCATCTCCGGCGCGGGCCCCACGGTCCTCGCGCTGGCCGATGCCCATACGGCCGACAAGGTCGCGCTCCTCGCGGGCGAGGGCTGGGCCGCGAACCGGCTCGACCTCGACATGTCCGGGGCGAGTGTGCTTCCGCTCGCGCCCTGACGCGCGGCGGTGACCGTCCCCCGTCAGGGCGGTCACCGCGGCCGTACGGCCCCTCACCAGGGCATGTACGGACAACCGACAGCCGGTGACGGAGAGGGGGAATGTTTGTTGGAGCCGGTAGTGTTAACCTCATGTTGCAACCCGACTTCTTCAAGTCGTGGTGCTGAGTGTCCCTATCAGGGACCACCCGTTCTTCCGGGAGCCTCCTCCACTGCCTGAGCAGCCTGCCTGAGCAGTTTCGAGCACGCTCCGGAACCGGCGCGACACCCCTCGCTTGTCTCCGGTGAGGGCCGAGCAGGGGGCTCGGGCCGGACCCACAGCACGTTTTCTTTTTCTTTCCGCCGTACCCGGCGGGACCACCGCCCCGACACGGTCCACCAAGCAGGGCCGCTGCCGGACAGCACGACCGGTCGCCGAGCCAGATGGCCGACGTCCGCTCCAGGGAAGGACCCTTCGTGAGCGACACCACCGATCTGATGGGCGTGACTGCCGACAACTCTGTCGACGCCGCCGCGCCCGCCGCAGGTGCTGCCTCCGGCACCACCGCACGGCGCCGCCGCTCCGGCACCGGCCTCGAGGGCATGGTCCTGGCCGAGCTGCAGCAGGTCGCGTCCGGCCTCGGCATCAGGGGCACCGCGCGGATGCGCAAGGGCCAGCTGATCGAGGTCATCAAGGAGGCGCAGGCCGGAGGCTCCGGTTCCGCCGCTTCCACCGCCGGCTCCGCCGACACCGCGGAGTCGAAGCCGAAGCGCCGCGCCACCTCCAAGGCCCGTACGGCCGAGAGCGCCGCCGAGGCCGCGCCGAAGGCCGAGAAGGCCGAGAAGTCCGCGCCGGTCGCCCAGCAGCAGATCGAGATCCCGGGCCAGCCGGCCAGTGACGACGCTCCGGCCGGCGAGCGCCGCCGGCGTCGTGCCACCGCCCCCGCCGGTTCGCCGGAGGGCGAGGCCAAGGCCGAGACCGCGCAGGCCGTGAAGACCGAGACCCGCGTCGAGGCCCGTACGGACGTCAAGACCGAGCAGCAGGGCCAGGCGCAGGGCGAGGCCCGTTCCGAGGCCGCCGGCGACGGCGCCGAGGGCCGGGGCCGCCGGGACCGCGGCGACCGTGGTGACCGCGGCGAGCGCGGTGACCGTCAGGGCCGCCGCGACCGTCAGCGCGACCGCGGCAAGGGCGACGACCAGCAGGGCGGCCAGCGCAAGGACCGTCAGGAGCGCCAGGACCGCCAGGAGCGTCAGGGCAGCCAGCAGGCCGGTCCGCAGGACGACGGTTTCGACGACGACGGCGGCCGTCGCGGCCGGCGCGGGCGCTACCGCGACCGTCGTGGACGTCGCGGCCGTGACGACTTCGCGGGCGGCGGCGAGCCGCAGGTCTCCGAGGACGACGTCCTGATCCCCGTCGCGGGCATCCTCGACATCCTCGACAACTACGCGTTCATCCGGACCTCCGGCTACCTGCCCGGCCCGAACGACGTGTACGTCTCCCTCGCCCAGGTCCGCAAGAGCGGTCTGCGCAAGGGTGACCACGTCACCGGTGCCGTGCGTCAGCCGAAGGAAGGCGAGCGCCGCGAGAAGTTCAACGCGCTCGTGCGCCTCGACTCGGTCAACGGCATGGCGCCGGAGTCCGGCCGTGGCCGCCCCGAGTTCACCAAGCTCACCCCGCTCTACCCGCAGGACCGGCTCCGTCTGGAGACCGACCCGGGCGTGCTGACCACGCGGATCATCGACCTCGTGTCGCCGATCGGCAAGGGCCAGCGTGGTCTGATCGTGGCCCCGCCGAAGACCGGCAAGACCATGATCATGCAGGCGATCGCCAACGCGATCACCCACAACAACCCCGAGTGCCACCTGATGGTCGTCCTGGTCGACGAGCGTCCGGAAGAGGTCACCGACATGCAGCGGTCGGTCAAGGGCGAGGTCATCTCCTCGACCTTCGACCGTCCGGCCGAGGACCACACCACCGTCGCCGAGCTGGCCATCGAGCGCGCCAAGCGTCTCGTCGAGCTGGGTCACGACGTGGTCGTCCTGCTCGACTCCATCACCCGTCTGGGCCGCGCGTACAACCTCGCGGCGCCGGCCTCCGGCCGCATCCTGTCCGGTGGTGTCGACTCGACCGCGCTCTACCCGCCGAAGCGCTTCTTCGGTGCCGCGCGCAACATCGAGGACGGCGGCTCGCTGACCATCCTGGCCACCGCGCTGGTCGACACCGGCTCGCGCATGGACGAGGTGATCTTCGAGGAGTTCAAGGGCACCGGCAACATGGAGCTCAAGCTCGACCGGAAGCTCGCCGACAAGCGCATCTTCCCGGCCGTCGACGTCGACGCCTCGGGTACGCGCAAGGAGGAGATCCTGCTCGGCAGCGACGAGCTGGCGATCACCTGGAAGCTGCGTCGCGTGCTGCACGCGCTCGACCAGCAGCAGGCGATCGAGCTGCTGATCGACAAGCTCAAGCAGACGAAGTCGAACGCCGAGTTCCTGCTGCAGATCCAGAAGACGACGCCCGGCGGCAACAACGACTGATCCCGCGCGGTGACGGACGCGAGACGTCCGTCACGGTCGCCGGGATCGACGGGAGGCCGCGCCTCCTTCTCGTAACCCTGCCGTGACCTGCGTAAACGACTGCGCCCATCGAGCATCCGCTCGGTGGGCGCAGTCCGTTTACCGGGCATCAAGGGCCAAAACCTCATAAGCTCGTATGCAACCCTTTCGGGTGTTTCGCGGTCACACCAGGTGTACCGAAGGCCCAAGGGAGACGGATGACCGAGCAGAATCGCGGCGGCCGCATACGCCCCACCGGCCGCCGCCGCAAGCCGCATACGAAGGGCCACCGCACCGCGGTGATCGCCGCCTGGAGCGGGGCCGTGCTCGTCCTCGTCGCCGGTTCCGGCCTCGGATACGCGTACGTCCGGCTCGACGGGAACCTCAAGGGCGTCGACATCAACGCCCAGCTCGGCAAGAACCGCCCGGACGACGTCGACAACGGCTCGATGGACATCCTGCTGCTCGGCTCCGACTCGCGCTCCGGCGCGAACGCCGCGTACGGCAAGGACGAGGGCGGCGCCCGCTCCGACACCGCGATGGTCGTGCACGTCTATCCGGGCCACAAGAAGGCGTCGGTGGTCTCCATACCGCGCGACACCCTCGTCGACCGGCCCGTGTGCGCGAGCCCGCAGGGCGCCCCGGTCCCGGCCGAGCGGCGGGCCATGTTCAACACGGCGTACGAGGTCGGCGGGCCGGCCTGCGCCGTGAAGACCGTCGAGTCGATGTCGGGCATCCGCATGGACCACTACATCGAGGTCGACTTCGCCGGCTTCACGAAGCTCATCGACAAGCTCGGCGGCGTCGAGATCACCACGGCGAAGCCCATCAAGGACGCCAAGAGCCACCTCGACCTCGCGCCGGGCACCCACACCCTCGACGGCGAGCAGTCGCTCGGCCTGGTCCGCACCCGCAAGAGCGTCGGCGACGGCAGCGACCTCGGCCGCATCCAGCTCCAGCAGGCCTTCATGAAGGCGTTCATCGACCAGGTCAAGAACGTCGGCGTGTTCTCGAACCCCGCGAAGCTGTTCGGCATCGCGGACACCGCCACCAAGGCCATCACGCCCGACTCCGAACTGGATTCCGTCAACGAGCTGTCGAGCTTCGCCAGCGGTCTGTCGAAGCTGGGCGCCGACGACGTGCACATGATCACGATGCCGGTGGAGTACGACCCGGCGGACCCCAACCGCGTCCTGCCCGTCGAGGCCAAGGCGCAGCAGGTCTGGTCGGCTCTGAAGGCGGACCGGCCGATCCCGGCCTCGGCCACCCAGGACACCGCCACGGGCAAGGCCGACGGCATCGTGAAGTAGTCCGGAGCTGGTCCGGAGCTGGTCCGGAGCCCACCGGAAGGAAGCGCCGGGACCCGCCCACGGCCTCGGCGGACCCCGCCCCCGGGGCGCCGGGAATAGTCGCGGACCGACCCCGGTTTTGGGAGATACGGCCAGTCCTGGCAAACTGGTACGTCGGCCCCGGTTCACGCACGCGTATCCCGCACGGGCGACCCGGAGCCCTCCCTGAACTAGGAGACACCTTGAAGCGCGAGATCCACCCCGAGTACGTCGAGACCCAGGTCAGCTGCACCTGTGGCGCGTCGTTCACCACCCGTAGCACCCTCACCGAGGGCACCATCCGTGCCGAGGTCTGCTCCGAGTGCCACCCGTTCTACACGGGCAAGCAGAAGATCCTCGACACCGGCGGCCGCGTCGCCCGCTTCGAGGCCCGCTTCGGCAAGGCCGGCTCCGCCAAGAAGTAGCGAGCCTTTGCGCCGGTCTTCGGCTGCCCCTGCGCGGGGTGGCCGGGACCGGCGCTTTGCCGTCCCCGTAGCAACTGACGAAAACCACCCAGGAGCCCCCGATGTTCGAGGCGGTCGAGGAACTGGTCGGCGAGCACGTCGACCTCGAGAAGAAGCTCGCCGACCCTTCGGTTCACGCCGATCAGGCCAACGCGCGCAAGCTCAACAAGCGCTACGCCGAGCTGACCCCGATCGTCTCCGCGTACCTGTCCTGGAAGCGGACGGGTGACGACATCGAGACGGCCAAGGAGTTCGCGCACGACGACCCCGACTTCGCCGCCGAGGTCAAGCAGCTGGAGAAGCAGCGCGAGGAGCTCACCGAGAAGCTCCGTCTCCTGCTGGTCCCGCGCGACCCCAGTGACGACAAGGACGTCATCCTGGAGATCAAGGCAGGCGCCGGCGGCGACGAGTCCGCGCTCTTCGCGGGCGACCTGCTGCGCATGTACCTGCGCTACGCCGAGCGCGTCGGCTGGAAGACCGAGATCATCGACTCCACCGAGTCCGAGCTGGGCGGCTACAAGGACGTCCAGGTCGCGGTGAAGACCAAGGGCGGCAACGGCGCGACCGAGCCCGGCAAGGGCGTCTGGGCGCGACTGAAGTACGAGGGTGGTGTGCACCGCGTGCAGCGCGTGCCCGCCACCGAGTCGCAGGGCCGTATCCACACCTCCGCGGCCGGTGTGCTCGTCACGCCGGAGGCCGAGGAGGTCGAGGTCGAGATCCACGCGAACGACCTGCGGATCGACGTCTACCGCTCGTCCGGCCCCGGTGGCCAGTCCGTCAACACGACCGACTCCGCCGTCCGCATCACCCACCTGCCCACCGGCATCGTGGCCTCCTGCCAGAACGAGAAGAGCCAGCTCCAGAACAAGGAGCAGGCCATGCGTATCCTGCGTTCCCGGCTGCTGGCCGCGGCGCAGGAGAAGGCCGAGGCCGAGGCCGCCGACGCGCGCCGCAGCCAGGTCCGCACCGTCGACCGTTCCGAGAAGATCCGTACGTACAACTTCCCGGAGAACCGCATCTCGGACCACCGGGTCGGCTTCAAGTCGTACAACCTGGACCAGGTACTCGACGGCGAGCTCGACGCGGTCATCCAGGCCTGCGTCGACGCCGACTCCGCCGCCAAGCTGGCGGCGGCGTAAGCACCCGCAAGACCGCCCCACAGCCCCACCCGCACCACGGAGGACCAGCGTGAACCTGCTGCTTGCCGAGGTGGCCCAGGCCACCCAGCGGCTGGCCGACGCCGGCGTTCCCTCACCGCGTTTCGACGCCGAGGAGCTCGCCGCGTTCGTGCACGGCGTGAAGCGGGGGGAGCTGCACAACGTCAAGGACGCCGACTTCGACGCCCGCTACTGGGAGGCGGTCGCCCGCCGCGAGGCGCGCGAACCGCTCCAGCACATCACCGGGCGGGCCTTCTTCCGCTATCTGGAGCTCCAGGTCGGCCCCGGTGTCTTCGTGCCCCGGCCGGAGACCGAGTCGGTCGTCGGCTGGGCCATAGACGCCGTCCGGGCGATGGACGTGGTCGAACCGCTCATCGTCGACCTGTGCACCGGTTCCGGCGCCATCGCGCTCGCCATGGCCCAGGAGGTGCCGCGCTCGCGCGTGCACGCCGTGGAGCTGTCCGACGACGCGCTGGTGTGGACCCGGAAGAACGCGGAGGACTCGCGCGTCACCGTCCACCAGGGCGACGCGCTCACCGCGCTGCCGGAGCTGAACGGCCAGGTCGACCTGGTCATCTCGAACCCGCCGTACATCCCGCTCACCGAGTGGGAGTACGTGGCGCCCGAGGCACGCGACCACGACCCGGACATGGCGCTGTTCTCCGGCGAGGACGGCCTCGACACCATCCGGGGCATCGAGCGCACCGCGCACCGGCTGCTGCGGCCCGGCGGACTCGTCGTCATCGAGCACGCCGACACCCAGGGCGGCCAGGTGCCGTGGATCTTCAACGAGGAGGCCGGCTGGACGGACGCCGCCGACCACCCCGACCTGAACAACCGGCCGCGCTTCGCGACCGCTCGCAAGGCGACGCCGTGACGGGGGTCGTGACCGGGACGGACGAGCGGTATGTTCCGCGCGTTCCGCGCAGTGCGTGTGTTCCGGAGACGACGACGCGGACGACGACGCGAGTGACCAACCAAAGGGAGGACCGGGACTGATGGCTCGGCGATACGACTGCAACGAGGCGACCGACCGGGCCACGGGTCTGCGTGAGGCCGCCTCCGCGGTGCGCCGCGGCGAACTGGTCGTGCTGCCCACCGACACCGTGTACGGGATCGGGGCGGACGCCTTCAGCTCGGAGGCCGTCGCGGACCTGCTCACGGCCAAGGGCCGCGGCCGCAACATGCCCACGCCCGTGCTCATCGGCTCCCCGAACACGCTGCACGGTCTCGTCACGGACTTCTCCGAGATGGCCTGGGAGCTCGTCGACGCCTTCTGGCCCGGTGCGCTGACCCTGGTCGCCCGGCACCAGCCGTCGCTCCAGTGGGACCTCGGCGACACCCGCGGCACCGTCGCGATCCGGATGCCGCTGCACCCGGTGGCGATCGAGCTGCTGACGGAGGTCGGCCCGATGGCGGTGTCCTCGGCGAACCTGACCGGTCACCCGGCGCCGGAGAGCTGCGACGCGGCCCAGGGCATGCTCGGCGACTCCGTCTCCGTGTACCTGGACGGCGGCCCGACGCCCGGCATCGTCCCGTCGTCCATCGTGGACGTCACCGGCAAGGTGCCGGTGCTGCTGCGCGAGGGCGCGCTGACCGCCGAGGACCTCCGGAAGGTGGTACCCGACCTCGAGGTGGCGAATTGACCGCCCCTGAGGGGCGTGGCATAGCGGGGCACGAGCACGAGTACGACCGCAGTACCTTCCGCATCCTCCACGTCAGCACCGGCAACGTCTGCCGCTCGCCCATCACCGAGCGGCTGACCCGCCATGCCCTGGCCGACCGGCTGGGCGACCCCCTGGGCGGGGGCCTGATCGTGGAGAGCGCGGGCACCTGGGGCCACGAGGGCGCCCCGATGGAGGCCAACGCGGAAGTCGTCCTCGCGGACTTCGGCGCGGACTTCAGCGGCTTCGTGGGCCGTGAGCTCCTCGACGAGCACGTCATACGCGCGGATCTGGTCCTGACCGCGACCCGCGACCACCGCGCGCAGGTCATCTCGATGGGGCACTCGGCGGGGCTGCGGACCTTCACGCTGAAGGAGTTCACCCGCCTCGTCCGCGCCATAGACCCGGCGACCCTTCCCGACCCGCGTGGGGCGTACGGGACGGTCGACCGCGCCCGCGCGCTGGTCCGTGCCGCCGCCGCTCTCCGCGGGTGGCTGCTCGCCCCGTCGGAGGAGGCGGACGAGGTGAACGACCCGTACGGCGCGCCGATCACCTTCTTCCGCTCGATCGGCGACGAGATCCAGCAGGCGCTGGATCCGGTCGTGACGGCGCTGACGGGCGTGCCCGCGCGGTACTGAGCCGGCGCGGGGGAGAGCCGCGCCGCGTCCGCCCGCGCCGCGATCCCGTCCGCCGCGTTCCCGGCCGCCTGCGCCGCGTTCCCGTCCGCCGCGTTTCCGTGCGCCGGACATCCCGGCCCGGGCCTTCATCCCTCCCGTCACCCCCGCCCCGCCCGTACACGCGCCCCTGACGGCCCCGTACGGCCTGCCCGCGCGCCGCGGGCAGGGGGAGAGCACCAGGTGGAGCAGTGAGGGGGCACGAGGCGCTCAGGGTGCCTACAGTGGATTTCAGGCCACCCCCACCGCCCGGAGCGCCCCCATGCCCCCGCTCACCGCGCCGACCGAACCCGCGTCCCCCGACACGTCCCCGGCCGAGGCCGGGACCGAGGCCGGGACCGAGGCCGTGTCCGGCTTCGACGCGGGACTCGGCCTCCTGCGCCGGCAGGACCCCGAGATCGCGGACGTCCTGCTCGGCGAGGCACAGAGGCAGGCGGACGGGCTCCAGCTCATCGCGGCCGAGAACTTCACCTCGCCCGCCGTGCTCGCCGCCCTCGCCTCCCCGCTCGCCAACAAGTACGCCGAGGGCTACCCGGGCGCCCGCTACCACGGGGGCTGCGTCTACGCGGACGCCGCCGAGCGGATCGCCGTCGACCGCGCGAAGGCCCTGTTCGGCGCCGCGCACGCGAACGTGCAGCCGCACTCGGGTTCGTCCGCCGTGCTCGCCGCGTACGCCGCGCTGCTGCGCCCCGGCGACACCGTGCTCGCGATGAGCCTCGCGCACGGCGGGCACCTCACGCACGGCGCGCCCGCGAACTTCTCCGGCCGCTGGTTCGACTTCGTCTCGTACGGCGTGGACGCCGAGACCGGCCTCGTCGACTACGAGCAGGTCGCCGCGCTCGCCCGGCACCACCGGCCGAAGGCGATCGTCTGTGGCTCGATCTCGTACCCCCGCCATCTCGACTACGCGCTGTTCCGCTCCATCGCCGACGAGGTCGGCGCGTACCTCATCGCCGACGCCGCCCACCCGCTCGGTCTGATCGCCGGCGGCGCGGCGCCGAACCCCGTCCCGTTCGCGGACATCGTCTGCGGCACCACCCACAAGGTGCTGCGCGGCCCGCGCGGCGGTCTGGTGCTGTGCGGGGAGGAGCTGGCGGCACGGGTGGACCGGGCGGTGTTCCCGTTCACGCAGGGCGGCGCGCAGATGCACACGATCGCCGCGAAGGCGGTCGCGTTCGGGGAGGCGGCGACGCCGGCCTTCGCCGCGTACGCCCGCCGGGTCGTCGAGAACGCGCGCGTCCTGTCCGCCGCGCTCGCCGCCGAGGGCTTCGCGCCGACGACGGGCGGGACCGACACCCACCTCGTCACCGTCGACCCGACGCCGCTGGGCGTCGACGGCCGGGTCGCCCGCGACCGGCTCGCGGCCGCCGGGATCGTCCTCGACACGTGCGCGCTTCCGTACGGGGAGGGGCACGGCGAGGGGCGCGGCATCCGGCTCGGCACCGCCGCCGTGACCACGCAGGGCATGGGGACGGCGGAGATGGCGAGAATTGCCGCACTGTTCACCGCGGCGCTACGAGACGACGCCGGGGAAACGGCCCGGGTACGGGCGGATGTACGCGAGATCGCCGGGCGATTTCCGCCGTATAGCCGCTGAAACGCCGGTTACGGGAGCGCCTCCGCAACCGTTCGGGACGGGGATGTGTCCTCGACCATGGGGACGGCCCGGCTAGGGTGTGGGGCTGAGATGGCCAGCGATTCCTGTGGGGCAGCCCGTGCGTGATTACCTGCTGACGCTTTGTGTCACGGCCGCGGTGACCTATCTGCTGACCGGTCCGGTGCGGAAGTTCGCCATCGCGACCGGGGCGATGCCGGAGATCCGCGCACGCGACGTACACCGAGAACCGACACCGCGGCTCGGTGGCATCGCCATGTTCTTCGGACTGTGCGCGGGCCTGCTCGTCGCGGACCATCTGCAGAACCTCAGCAGTGTCTTCAAGCTGTCCAACGAGCCCCGCGCGCTGCTCTCCGGCGCCGCGCTGATCTGGCTCGTCGGCGTCCTGGACGACAAGTTCGAGCTGGACGCGCTCATCAAGCTCGGCGCGCAGATGATCTCCGCGGGCGTGATGGTCGTGCAGGGTCTGACGATCCTGTGGCTGCCCATCCCCGGTGTCGGCACGGTCGCCCTCACCCAGTGGCAGGGCACCCTCCTCACCGTCGCGCTGGTCGTCCTGACCATCAACGCGGTGAACTTCGTCGACGGCCTCGACGGCCTCGCGGCCGGCATGGTCTGCATCGCCTCGGCGGCGTTCTTCCTGTACGCGTACCGCATGTGGTACGGCCTCACGATCGAGGCCGCCGCGCCCGCGACGCTCTTCGCCGCGATCCTCATGGGCATGTGTCTGGGCTATCTGCCGCACAACATGCACCCGGCGCGGATCTTCATGGGCGACTCGGGCTCGATGCTGATCGGTCTGATCCTGGCCGCGTCCGCGATCTCGATCACCGGCCAGGTCGACCCCGACCTGCTGGAGATCTTCGAGGGTTCGACGAAGGCCGCCACCCACGCCGCCCTGCCGGTCTTCATCCCGCTGGTGCTGCCGCTGACGATCATCGCGATCCCGATGGCGGACCTGGTGCTGGCGATCGTGCGCCGTACGTGGAAGGGCCAGTCGCCGTTCGCGGCGGACCGCGGGCACCTGCACCACCGGCTCCTGGAGATCGGGCACTCGCACAGCCGTGCCGTGCTGATCATGTACTTCTGGTCGGCGCTCATCGCCTTCGGCACGCTGGCCTACTCGGTGCACTCGACGTCGATGTGGATCGTCCTCACCGTGGTCTTCCTGAGCGCGGTGGGTCTGGTGCTGCTGCTCCTGCCGCGCTTCACGCCGCGGGCGCCGAAGTGGGCGCAGGCGGTCGTGCCGCCGCGTTACCGGCGCCGCGCGTACCGTCTGGCGCAGGCTCAGGCGGCGGAGGAGGCCGCGAGGCTCGACTCCGGCGCCGGTCCGGTCACCGGATCCGAGACGGACGGGCCGGCGGCCGAGGAGGACCGCGAGCCCGTCCCGGCCGGGGTCAACGGAGCGACCGCCATCGGCCACCGTTCACGCTTCTCCGATCGAAGTAAGGCTGGGGCGCGAGGTTGACGAAAGCCCCATCTGCGGCCAATAGCACACGAGTTGCCGCGTTGTCGCGCACACACGTGCAGGGTCACTCTCAGGTGTGAGAGTTGGCACACGCACGGGTAAAGACCTATTCAAATAGTTTGTGATACGGTTCACGAGACCCGGCGACAGTGCCGAAAGACCGTAGTGCGACGGCCTTTTCGGCCCCGAGGCTCATCTCGGTCCGGGCTTACTCTCGTCCATGACGACACCATCGCCCCCTCCAGCAAGCGGAGACACCGCCATGCCGTCCAACGACGCACGCATTCTGCTGCGCACCGCAGTGCCCACCGCCGCCGCCGGCGTCATCGCCACGGTTGTCAGCGGTGTGCTCGCGGGCGGCAAGGGTGCGATCGGCGCCGTCATCGGCACCCTGGTCGTGCTCCTGTTCATGGGGATCGGGCAGGTGGTTCTTCAGCGGACGGCGAAGAAACTCCCGCATCTGTTCCAGGCCATGGGGCTCATGCTCTACACGGCCCAGCTGCTGGTGCTCTTCATCTTCCTGGCGCTGCTGAAGGGGACGACCGCGTTCAACTTCAAGGCCTTCGCCTTCACGCTGCTCGCCACCACGATCGTGTGGGTCGCCGCCCAGGCCCGTGCCTACATGAAGGCCAAGATCACGTACGTCGACCCCGACAATTCGGGGCCGAAGCCGTGAAGGGTAGGGCCGGGATAAAGCCGCCTTCGGCTTCCTGCTATCGTCCGGTGCCAACTGCGGCACTGCGGGCGCGGGCATCCGGAACGGCGCCTGACCCAGCGAGAGGCTTGATGCCGAACCGCCGCCCCCTTATCCGTAAGACCAGTCCAGTGCCGACCCGCGGCTGCGTGCCGCGCCGACACAACGAGGTTGCCGTACCTATGCGCCACGCTGAAGGAGCCCGCGGTGAGTGCTGACCAGACGCTTGCCTTCGACCCGGATTGCCACATCTTCTCCGGATGTGGCTTCCCGGCGCCGGGGCTGCACACGTTCATGTACGAGCCCATGTTCACCGTGGGCAGCTTCGAGTTCACCAAGCCGATGCTGCTTGCCATCCTGGGCTCGATCGTGGTCGTCGGCTTCTTCTGGGCCGCTTTCAACAAGCCCAAGCTGATCCCCGGCAAGATGCAGATGGTCGGCGAGGCCGGCTACGACTTCGTGCGCCGCGGCATCGTCTACGAGATCATCGGCAAGAAGGACGGCGAGAAGTACGTCCCGCTGATGGTGTCGCTGTTCTTCTTCGTCTGGATCATGAACCTGTGGTCGATCATCCCGGTCGCCCAGTTCCCGGTCACGTCGCTGATCGCCTTCCCGGCGGCCCTCGCGCTGATCGTCTACGTGCTCTGGATTTCGCTGACCTTCAAGAAGCACGGCTTCGTCGGCGGATGGAAGAACATCACCGGCTACGACAAGAACCTCGGCGCGATCCTGCCGATGGTCGTCGTCCTGGAGTTCTTCTCGAACCTCCTCATCCGGCCCTTCACGCACGCGGTCCGACTGTTCGCGAACATGTTCGCCGGTCACCTGCTGATCGTGATGTTCTCGCTGGCCACCTGGTACCTCATGAACGGCCTGGGCTTCGTCTACGCCGGCGCCTCGTTCGTGATGGTCCTCGTGATGACCGCCTTCGAGCTCTTCATCCAGGCCGTCCAGGCGTACGTCTTCGTTCTCCTGGCCTGCAGCTACGTCCAGGGCGCGCTCGCCGAGCACCACTGAGCCCCCGCTCCGGACTCGTAGACCCCACCCCGAAACCAGCAGTCGTCCGGTGGCCAACCCCCACCGGGTCATTGAAAGAGAAGGAAGTAACGGCATGTCCGCTGCTCTCGACATGGTCAACCTCGCCGCCGGCGCCAAGGAGAACGTCGTCGGCAACGTCGCCTCCATCGGTTACGGCCTCGCCGCGATCGGCCCCGGCGTCGGCGTCGGCATCATCTTCGGTAACGGTACGCAGGCCCTCGCCCGTCAGCCCGAGGCCGCCGGTCTGATCCGCACCAACCAGATCATGGGCTTCGCCTTCTGTGAGGCGCTCGCCCTCATCGGCATCGTCATGGGCTTCGTCTACCAGTAAGCCGCACTGACAAGTCCGACCCTTTTTACGGAAGGCACTGATGTGAACGCTCTGCTTCTTGCGGAGGCGGCGGAGCCCCAGCCTCCGCTCATCCCGCATCTCGACGAGCTCGTCATCGGCCTGATCGCCTTCGTCATCGTCTTCGGCTTCCTCGCCAAGAAGCTCCTCCCGAACATCAACAAGGTTCTGGACGAGCGTCGCGAGGCCATCGAGGGTGGCATCGAGAAGGCCGAATCGGCCCAGGTCGAGGCTCAGAGTGTGCTGGAGCAGTACAAGGCTCAGCTCGCCGAGGCCCGCCACGAAGCCGCGCGTCTTCGCCAGGAGGCGACGGAGCAGGGCACCGCGATCATCCAGGAGATGAAGGCGGAAGGCCAGCGCCAGCGCGAGGAGATCATCGCGGCCGGTCACACGCAGCTCGCTGCCGACCGCAAGGCCGCGTCCGCCGCGCTGCGTCAGGACGTCGGCAAGCTGGCGACCGACCTGGCGTCGAAGCTCGTCGGCGAGGCCCTCGAGGACCACGCCCGTCAGAGCCGGACCATCGACCGCTTCCTCGACGAGCTCGAGGAGAAGGCCGAGGCCGTGCGATGAACGGAGCGAGCCGCGAGGCACTGAGTGCCGCACGTGAGTCCCTGGACGCGCTGACCGACAACACGTCGGTGGACGCCGGCGAGCTCGCGGGCGAGCTGGCGGCCGTCACCGCGCTGCTCGACCGCGAGGTGTCGCTGCGTCGGGTTCTGACCGACCCGGCGCAGGGTGGCGAGGCCAAGGCCGAGCTGGCCAAGCGACTGCTGTCCGGTCAGGTGGGCGGCGCGACCGTCGACCTGATCGCCGGCATGGTGCGCTCCCGCTGGTCGCAGTCGCGCGACCTGGTCGACGCGGTCGAGGAGCTGGCGAACACCGCCGACCTCACCGCCGCCCAGAAGGCGGGCGCCCTGGACGACGTCGAGGACGAGCTGTTCCGGTTCGGCCGGATCGTCTCCTCCAGCAACGAGCTCCGCTCCGCGCTGACGGACAAGACCGCGACGGCCACGGCCAAGGGCGAGCTGCTGCGCAGCCTGCTCGGCGGCAAGGCAGACCAGGTCACCGAGCGTCTGATCGTCCGCCTGGTCACCCAGCCCCGGGGTCGTAGCCTGGAGTCGGGACTCGAGTCCCTGTCCAAGCTCGCCGCGGCGCGCCGGGACCGGATGGTCGCGGTCGTCACCACCGCGGTGCCGCTCAGCGACGGGCAGAAGCAGCGCCTCGGCGCGGTGCTGGCCAAGCTGTACGGCCGCCAGATGCACTTGAACCTGGACGTGGACCCGACGGTCCTCGGCGGGATCTCGGTGCGGGTCGGTGACGAGGTCATCGACGGCACCATCGCGGAGCGCCTCGACGAGGCGACCCGCCGCCTGGCCGGCTGACCTCGGCCACAACGTAAAGACGCATGACAGCGGCCCGGTTGGGCCGTGCAGAGATTGCAGAAGTTCCTGGGGGTCGGCCCCCAGACCCCTTAAGAAACTTCGGGCCCAACAAGGAGAGCAGGGAACCCAGATGGCGGAGCTCACGATCCGGCCGGAGGAGATCCGGGACGCACTGGAGAACTTCGTCCAGTCGTACCAGCCGGACGCGGCCTCGCGCGAGGAAGTCGGCACGGTCAGCCTGGCCGGCGACGGCATCGCGAAGGTCGAGGGTCTTCCCTCGGCCATGGCGAACGAGCTGCTGAAGTTCGAGGACGGCACCCTCGGCCTCGCGCTGAACCTGGAAGAGCGCGAGATCGGTGCGATCGTTCTCGGCGAGTTCAGCGGCATCGAGGAGGGGCAGTCGGTGCAGCGCACCGGCGAGGTCCTCTCCGTCGGCGTCGGCGAGGGATACCTGGGTCGCGTCGTCGACCCGCTCGGCAACCCGATCGACGGTCTCGGCGAGATCGCGACCGAGGGCCGCCGCGCCCTCGAGCTGCAGGCGCCCGGCGTCATGCAGCGCAAGTCGGTCCACGAGCCGATGGAGACCGGCTACAAGGCCGTCGACGCCATGACCCCGGTCGGCCGTGGTCAGCGTCAGCTGATCATCGGTGACCGTCAGACCGGCAAGACCGCTCTTGCCGTCGACACGATCATCAACCAGCGCGACAACTGGCGCTCGGGCGACGTGAACAAGCAGGTCCGCTGCATCTACGTCGCGATCGGTCAGAAGGGCTCCACCATCGCGTCCGTGCGCGCGGCCCTCGAAGAGGCCGGCGCGCTCGAGTACACGACGATCGTCGCCGCCCCGGCGTCCGACCCGGCCGGCTTCAAGTACCTGGCGCCGTACACCGGCTCGGCCATCGGCCAGCACTGGATGTACGACGGCAAGCACGTCCTGATCATCTTCGACGACCTGTCGAAGCAGGCCGACGCCTACCGCGCCGTGTCGCTGCTGCTGCGTCGTCCGCCGGGCCGTGAGGCCTACCCGGGTGACGTCTTCTACCTGCACTCCCGCCTGCTGGAGCGCTGCGCGAAGCTGTCGGACGAGCTGGGCGCCGGCTCGATGACCGGTCTGCCGGTCGTCGAGACCAAGGCGAACGACGTGTCGGCGTTCATCCCGACCAACGTCATCTCCATCACCGACGGCCAGTGCTTCCTGGAGTCCGACCTGTTCAACGCCGGCCAGCGTCCGGCCCTGAACGTCGGTATCTCGGTCTCGCGTGTCGGTGGCTCCGCCCAGCACAAGGCGATGAAGCAGATCTCCGGTCGCCTCCGTGTGGACCTGGCCCAGTTCCGTGAGCTGGAGGCGTTCGCCGCCTTCGGTTCCGACCTGGACGCCGCGTCGAAGGCGCAGCTGGAGCGCGGTCAGCGCATGGTCGAGCTGCTGAAGCAGCCGCAGTACCAGCCGATGTCGACCGAGAACCAGGTCGTCTCCATCTGGGCCGGCACCACCGGCAAGATGGACGACGTCCCGGTGGCGGACATCCGCCGTTTCGAGACCGAGATGCTCGCGTTCCTGCGCCAGAGCCACTCGGGCCTCATGACCTCCATCCGTGAGGGCGGCAAGATGTCGGACGACACCCTGCAGTCCGTCGCCGACGCGATCGCGGAGTTCAAGAAGCAGTTCGAGACGTCCGACGGCAAGCTGCTGGGCGACGACGCCTCCGCCGTCAACGTCTCGAAGTGACGACGGAAGGGACCTGACTCATGGGAGCGCAGCTCCGGGTCTACAAGCGTCGCATCAAATCCGTCACCGCGACGAAGAAGATCACCAAGGCGATGGAGATGATCGCCGCCTCGCGCGTCGTCAAGGCGCAGCGCAAGGTGCAGTCGTCGACGCCGTACGCGACCGAGCTCACCCGCGCGGTGACCGCGGTCGCCACGGGCGCGAA
Organism: Streptomyces laurentii; assembly: GCF_040635425.1. NCBI lineage: Bacteria > Bacillati > Actinomycetota > Actinomycetes > Kitasatosporales > Streptomycetaceae > Streptomyces > Streptomyces laurentii. The sequence continues at coordinate 258,875 of NZ_JBEYHT010000001.1, forward strand.
CGACAAGCACGCGCTGACCACCGAGGCGGACAACCCGACGCGTGCCGCGGTCCTGCTCCTCACGAGCGACCGCGGTCTGGCCGGCGCCTTCAACTCCAACGCCATCAAGGCGGCGGAGCGGCTCATCAAGCAGCTGGAGAGCGAGGGCAAGACGGTCGACATCTACGTCGTCGGCCGCCGTGGCATCGCGCACTTCAACTTCCGTGAGCGCAAGCTGGCCGACACGTGGGCCGGTTTCACGGACGAGCCGACGTACGCGGACGCCAAGAAGATCGGCGCGCCGCTGATCGAGGCCATCGAGAAGGACACGGCCGACGGTGGTGTGGACGAACTCCACATCGTCTACACCGAGTTCGTCTCGATGATGACGCAGTCCGCGATCGAGGCCCGGCTGCTGCCTCTCAGCCTCGACGAGGTCGCGAAGGAGGCCGGCACGACGGACACCATCCGTCCGCTGTTCGACTTCGAGCCGTCGGCGGAGGACGTCCTGGACGCCCTTCTGCCGCGCTACGTCGAGAGCCGGATCTACAACGCGCTGCTGCAGTCCTCGGCTTCGAAGCACGCCGCCACGCGGCGCGCGATGAAGTCGGCGACCGACAACGCGGGTGAGCTGATCACCAGCCTCACCCGTCGTGCCAACGCGGCCCGCCAGGCCGAAATCACCCAGGAAATCAGCGAGATCGTCGGTGGCGTTGCCGCCCTGGCCGACGCGAACGCGGGGAGTGACAAGTAATGACGACCACTGTTGAGACGGCCGCCGCCACGGGCCGCGTCGCCCGGGTCATCGGCCCGGTCGTCGACGTGGAGTTCCCCGTCGACGCCATGCCGGAGATCTACAACGCGCTGCACGTCGACGTGCAGGACCCGTCCGGCGAGGGCATGAAGACGCTGACCCTCGAGGTCGCGCAGCACCTCGGTGACGGCCTGGTCCGCACCATCTCGATGCAGCCCACCGACGGTCTGGTCCGCCAGGCCGCGGTGACCGACACGGGCTCCGCCATCACGGTCCCGGTCGGCGACGTCACCAAGGGCAAGGTCTTCAACACCCTGGGCGAGGTCCTCAACGAGGACGCGTCCACGGTCGCGAACGCCGAGCGCTGGGGCATCCACCGCAAGGCCCCGGCCTTCGACCAGCTCGAGTCCAAGACCGAGATGTTCGAGACCGGCCTGAAGGTCGTCGACCTTCTCACCCCGTACGTCAAGGGTGGAAAGATCGGTCTGTTCGGTGGTGCCGGTGTCGGCAAGACCGTTCTGATCCAGGAAATGATCGTGCGTGTGGCGAAGCTGCACGAGGGTGTGTCGGTCTTCGCGGGCGTCGGTGAGCGTACCCGTGAGGGCAACGACCTCATGGTCGAGATGGAGGAGGCCGGCGTTCTGGACAAGACCGCGCTGGTCTTCGGCCAGATGGACGAGCCCCCGGGCACCCGTCTGCGCGTCGCCCTGGCCGGTCTGACCATGGCGGAGTACTTCCGCGATGTGCAGAAGCAGGACGTGCTGTTCTTCATCGACAACATCTTCCGCTTCACGCAGGCCGGTTCCGAGGTCTCGACCCTGCTCGGCCGTATGCCCTCCGCGGTGGGTTACCAGCCGAACCTGGCCGACGAGATGGGTCTCCTCCAGGAGCGCATCACCTCGACCCGTGGTCACTCGATCACCTCGATGCAGGCGATCTACGTCCCCGCCGACGACCTCACCGACCCGGCGCCGGCGACCACCTTCGCCCACCTCGACGCGACGACGGTTCTCTCCCGTCCGATCTCCGAGAAGGGCATCTACCCGGCCGTGGACCCGCTGGACTCCACGTCCCGGATCCTGGACCCGCGTTACATCGCCGAGGACCACTACGCCGCCGCCATGCGCGTCAAGGGAATCCTCCAGAAGTACAAGGACCTCCAGGACATCATCGCGATCCTCGGTATCGACGAGCTGAGCGAGGAGGACAAGCTCGTTGTCCACCGCGCCCGCCGTGTCGAGCGCTTCCTGTCCCAGAACACCCACGCGGCGAAGCAGTTCACCGGCGTGGACGGTTCGGACGTTCCGCTCGACGAGTCGATCGCCGCGTTCAACGCGATCTGCGACGGTGAGTACGACCACTTCCCCGAGCAGGCCTTCTTCATGTGCGGTGGTCTTGAGGACCTCAAGAACAACGCCAAGGAGCTCGGCGTCTCCTGAGCCCCGTGCTCGCCTGAAGGGGGCGGGTCCGTCCCGCCCCCTTCTCCACGCCCCCTAGAATTGATCCCAACACCCGGCAGCCGCCGGGTGGTGAACCGAGGAGCCACCCTTGGCCGCTGAGCTGCACGTCGAGCTGGTCGCCGCGGACCGGAGTGTCTGGTCCGGCGAGGCCACCCTGGTCATCGCGCGTACCACCTCCGGCGACATCGGCGTCATGCCCGGTCACCAGCCGCTGCTCGGTGTGCTGGAGTCGGGCCCGGTGACCATCCGTACGAGTGAGGGCGACACGATCGTGGCCGCCGTCCACGGCGGATTCCTCTCCTTCGCCGACGACAAGCTTTCTCTGCTCGCGGAGATCGCCGAACTGGCGGATGAGATCGACGCCCAGCGTGCCGAGCGCGCGCTGGAGCGTGCGAAGTCGGACGAGGACGCCGCCGCCGAGCGGCGCGCCGAAGTCCGGCTGCGCGCGGTGGCGGTCCGCTAGCGGATCGCGCCGAGAGACTGAAACCTCAGCCGCGGCACGGTCGGAGACACTCCGGACCGTGCCGCGGCTGAGGCGATGCAGATGCGGGTTGTGTTCGGTCAGGCCGGGTCCACCGGTCACGGGTTGCGGCGAGGAGGTCGGTGAAGATGTTCCTCGTGTTGCTCGTGTGCGGCCTGGTCGTCGCACTGCTGGTGGTCGGGCTTGTGGTGTTCGCGCTGCGGCGCAGGCTGATCCAGCGGTCCGGCGGCACCTTCGACTGTTCCCTGCGCTGGGACGTGACGGAGGAGCGGGACCCGTCCGGCAAGGGCTGGGTGTACGGGGTCGCCCGCTACAGCGGTGACGAGATCGCCTGGTTCCGGGTCTTCTCGTACGCGCCCCGCCCCAAGCGGATCCTGGAGCGCTCGGCCATCGAGGTCCTGGAGCGCCGGAGCCCGGAGGGCGAGGAGGAGCTGGCGCTGCTGTCGGACTCCGTGATCCAGGGCTGTCTGGTGGGCGGGATCCGGCTGGAGCTGGCGATGAGCGAGGACGCGCTCACCGGGTTCCTCGCGTGGCTGGAGGCGGCGCCTCCCGGCCAGAGGGTCAACGTGGCGTAAGGCGATGTGGCCTGAGGCATCCGACATATCCGTACGGCCCGGTGAGTGCCATGTGTGGACCGCCCGGGCCGTGTCCGTCGTCGAGGGCCTGTCCGCGCTGCTCGACGCCCGCGAGCGGCGGGTGTACGAGTCGCTGACCGGTGCCCCGGTCCGGGCCCAGTACCTGACGGCGCACGCGCTGCTGCGTACGGTCCTCGGCGGCGCGCTCGACCGTGATCCCGCCTCGCTCGTCTTCGCGGCCGGCCCGCACGGCAAGCCGTATCTCCCGGACTCCGCCCTGGAGTTCTCGCTCTCCCACTCGGGCGACATGGTCGCGGTCGCGCTCGCGCCGGACGCCCCGGTGGGCGTCGACGTCCAGCAGGTGCCCGAGCCGTCCGCCGAACTGCCGCTGCCGGTGCTGTCGGCGGGGGAGCGGGCGGTGTACGAGCGGGTGCCGGCGTCCGAACGGGCCGCGGCGTTCACCTCGTACTGGGTCCGCAAGGAAGCCGTCCTCAAGGCGACGGGCGAGGGCCTGCGCGTGGACCCCTCCCGCCTCACGGTCTCCGCCCCCGGCCGCCCCGCCCGGCTGCTCGGCTGGCGAGGCCGCGACGAGGGCGGTCCCCGGCTGCCGGTGCGGCTGCACGACGTGGAGACCGGGGAGGGCTACCGCGCGGCGGTCGCCCTGCTCGGCGGACCGCATCGGATCGTCCGCCGGTCCCGCTGAGACGCGGACCGGGTCGGCGCGGTCGACGCGCCGGACGCTTCCCGGGGGTCGAGCCGGACGGCGGACGCCGGGCGGGTTCAGGCGCCGGAGTGCCGTCGTGCGAGATCGGCCGCGATGCCGTCCAGGACGCCGTCGAGGCCCGAGGCGAACAGGGCGTCGAGATCCCAGGGGTCGGCGCCCGCGCGCATGGCGCGGGCGAGCCGGGGATACGCCCCGGGCGCGTACAGCCGGTCCCGCGCGTCCTCGGGGGTCGTCCCTCCCCGTTCCGTGGCGGTCTTCGCCTGCCGTTCGGCCTCCAGGTCGCTGACGAGGATCAGCGCCACGCCTTGCACGTAGGAGGCGAACAGGAACATGTACCGGAAGACGTCGGCCGGTTCGAGGCCGAGCCCGTCGAACGAGGCGAGGGCGCTTTCGCTGTCCGCCGCGAGAGCCGGGCTGAAGTGGGCGCGGGTCGTCATCATGACGCGCGGCAGGATCCACGGGTGGCGGTGGTACAGCTCCCAGTCGCGGGCCGCGGCGCGTTCGAGGCCGTGACGCCAGTCCCGGGCCGGTGAGCCGGGCAGCGGCACCTCGGTCATCGCGGTCTCCACCATCAGGGTGACCAGATCGTCCTTGGACGTCACATGGCGGTACAGGGACATCGTGCCGGTGCCGAGTCCGGCGGCGACCCGGCGCATCGACAGCGCGTCCAGCCCCTCCGCGTCCGCGACGGCGATGCCGGCGCGCACGATGCGGTCGAGGGTGAGGTGCCGCGGCCCGTCGCCGCCCTCCGGGAGGGCGGCCGGGGCCTCCGTCTTGCGGGTCCGGTACGCCTTCGCCTGGCAGGAACGGGAGCAGTACGTTCTCGGCCGCCCCCGGTCCGCGGGCTCCAGCGCCTTTCCGCACGACGCGCAGGCCGGCTGCACGGACATCGTCGTCCCCCTTTTCGTCACACTCATGGATACGTGACGAAACTCTACCTGGAGGGTGCTGTCGTGTGGTGGTCGAGAGGGAAGTCCCAGGTAAAAAAGCGATTGTGAGGGGCGAAGGTCGATCCGTAAGCTGCGTGGAATCGATGCGTACAACGTACGCATCCCTATGCGCCTGCGCGGCACGGGAGAGGACATGACCGAAGAGAACACCAGTGCCGGAACCAGGGAGTGGGCCGGGCTCGCCGTCCTGGTGCTGCCCTGCCTGCTGGCCTCCATGGACATGTCCGTCATGTTCATCACGCTTCCGTCGCTGACGGCCGACCTCGGCCCGAGCGGCTCCGAGCAGCTGTGGATCATGGATGCCTACGGGTTCCTCCTCGCCGGCCTGCTCATCACCATGGGCACCCTCGGGGACCGTTTCGGGCGTCGGCGCGTGCTGCTGTCCGGCGCCGTGGCCTTCGGCGCCGCCTCGGTCCTCGCGGCGTTCTCGACCAGCGCCGGGATGCTCATCGCGGCCCGCGTCCTGCTGGGCGTCGCCGGAGCCACGCTGGCGCCGTCCACGCTGTCCCTGATCCGGAGCATGTTCCACGACGCCAAGCAGCGGGCCACCGCCGTCGGCGTCTGGACGGCGGGATTCGCCGGCGGCGCGGTGCTCGGCCCGATCATCGGCGGTCTGCTCCTGGAGCACTTCTGGTGGGGGTCGGTCTTCCTGATCAACGTGCCGGTGATGATCCTGCTGCTGATCCTCGGCCCGCTGCTGCTCACCGAGTACCGGGACCCCCGGCCCGGCCGATTCGATCTGCTCGGTGCCGTCCTGTCGCTCGTCGCCGTGCTCGGCGTCATCTACGGCGTCAAGGCCATGGCGGAACACGGCTTCGGGTGGGGGCCGGTGGCGTACTGCGCCGCCGGACTCGCCGTGGGCGCGGTGTTCCTCCGCCGCCAGCGCACGGCCGCGAACCCGCTGATCGACCTGAGGCTGTTCCGTACGCGCTGGTTCAGCGTGCCGCTGCTCATCGGCGCCCTGGATGCCTTCGGACTGGTCGGCTTCAGCCTCTTCAACTGGCAGTTCATGCAACTGGTCCTGGGCATGGGCCCGTTGGAGTCGGCGCTGTGGTCCATGCCGACCTTTCTCGTGATGCCGGCGGGCATCGCGCTGGCCACCACGTTCGCCCCGCGCGTCGGCGCCCCCCCGCGTGATCGCCGCCGGACTGCTCGTGGCGACCGCCGGCTATGTCTCGCTGACCCTGCTTCAGGCCGATTCGGGAATCCTCCACCTCGTCGGCGGCATGACCGTCGTCTCGATCGGCATCGGCGCCGTCTCCGCCGTCGTCACCGAGGTGATCCTGTCCGCCGCGCCCCCGGAGCGGGCCGGAGCGGCCTCCGCCCTGGCCGAGACCTCGGCCGAGTTCGGCGGTGCGCTCGGCATCGCGCTCCTGGGCAGCCTCGGCGCCGCCGTCTACCGTGCGGAACTGGCGGCCGAAGCGCCCGACGCCCTCACCTCCGGGGAGCTCGAAGCGGCCGGGAACACCCTGGGCGGCGCGGTCGAGACCGCCTCCGCCCTTCCGGGAGGTACGGCCGAGGCGCTGCGCGACGCGGCGTTCGAGGCCTTCGCCCGGGAGGCCAGGATCGCCTCGATGGTCAGCGCCGTTCTCATGGCCGGTGCGGCGGTGCTCATCGCGACGCTTCTCCGCGCCCCGCGCCGCCGGGCGTCACGCGCCGACGATCCGGCGTTCTCCGACGCCCCTCCGCGGCCGGAACGGTGAACTCGGCGCGCTCGACCGCGGGTTCGGATTTCTTCGGGCGGGGCCGGCCGCCTCGTCCGGGCCGGTGGGTCGTTGTCCCTGAGGGCATGTCCCCGTCGGGGGGACGGTGACGAAAGGGAGCGTCGCATGACCGGCATGAATCTCGTGGAGCAGCACCCCGCCACGTACAAGAGCCTGGTGGCGCTCAGCACCCAGGCCGAGGCGGGGATGGCGGAGACCGGGCTCGCCCCGCTGCTCGCCGAACTGGTGAAGATCCGCGTCTCGCAGCTCAACGGGTGCGCGTTCTGCCTGCGGACGCACACGCGGGACGCGCTCGCCAAGGGGGAGACCGCCGACCGGCTCGCCGTGCTGGCCGCGTGGGGGGAGTCGGGGTACTTCACGGCGCGGGAGCGGGCCGCGCTGGCCGTGGCCGAGCGGACCACCCGGCCGGGCGAGCCCGTGCGGTGGGCGTACGAGGACGAGGCCCTGACCGACGACCAGGCCTCGGCCGTCAGCTGGCTCGCGATCGTGATGAACGCCTGGAACCGGGTCGCGCTGATGAGCCGTACGCCGGTCGCGCCCTGACCCTTGACCCCTGACCCCTGACCCCTGACCCCTGACAGCCGGACGGCCGCCGGAGCGCGTGAGGCGTTCCGGCGGCCGGGCGGCGAAGCGGGCGGGGTCAGCCCCGGGTCAGGGCCAGGAGCAGGTTGCCGACGGTCATCAGGATCACGCTGCCGCGGTGCACCGCGAAGCCGGTACGCCGGGCGCGCATGATCGAGTCCCGCCGGAAGCCGAGGTGGTACTGGTACATCCGCAGCAGCCCCGCCGGGAGCATCAGCGGCAGGAACCACCACGGGGCGAGGCCCGTCGCGCAGGCGGCGGCGACGATCAGCGTCTCGGCGAGCGACAGCACGCCGATGAAGCGGGCGTTGCCGCGCTCGGACACCAGCGCGGCGACGGTGGGGCGGCCCACCGCGCGGTCGCCGTCGACGTCGTTGGTGTTGGAGTAGACGCCGAACATCAGCGGGCCGAAGCCGAACAGGACGGCCTGGACCAGGAGCAGCCCGGTGGCCTGGCCGGTGATCATGCCGTACGGGAGGATGACCAGCGCGAAACCGAGCGCGACCAGGTAGAGCTCCTGGAAGCCGTGGTAGCTGAGCTTGACGCCGTAGGAGTACTGCAGCGTCACCACCCACAGCGCGACGAGGCCGATCACGGTCCACAGCGGACGGTGCGGGGCCAGCGCGGCGGCGGCCGCGAGCAGCAGGGCGGCGCCGGCGGCGCAGCTCCAGGCGAACCACAGGGCCTGACGTACCGTCAACGTGCCCGCGACCAACGGCTTCCGCTGGATGTTGCGCAGTGGGTGGTCGGGGCCGTAGTTGGTGATGTCACTTCCGTCGCGGAAGCCCGTGACGTCGTCGAAGGCGGTCATCGCCATCAGCAGCAGGATCTGGGCCACCGCGAACACGCCGAGCACCGCCGCGCCGCGCGCGCCGAGTGTTCCCGGCGGCAGGACCACGGCCGCGAGGACGACGAAGACGCCCAAGTAGTAGTCGTAGACGTCGAGTTTGCCGAGGCGGGCGTAGACCCGCAGCCGGCTGCGCGAGACGGGAGCCGCCGCGGCCGGGGGCGCTGCGGCGGGTGCGGGCGTGAGGGTGTCGTCCGTCATGGGGCGGGGGCGGCCTTCCGTGGGAGGGGGCGGGGTGCTGCGGTCATGCCGGGCGACGGGCCTGGACGGAGTGGAGGACGCCGGTGACGGCGGCGAACCCGGGATCGTTCATGACGGCGCGCAGCCGGTCGAGTTCGGAGGGCGTGAAGCCGGCGTCGAGCAGCCCCGGGGCGAAGTGGGTCAGATGGTGGAGCTGGAGCCCGAGGGCGGGCCGGCCGGGCGCGCGCAGCAGCACGTGGGGGCGGATGTCGAGCGCGGTGAAGCCGGCCGCGAGCAGATCGGCCGGTACGTGACGGCCCCAGGCCGGGTCGCCGCCCGCCGCGCGCATCAGATCGGCCTTGGCGGCGGTGAAGCGGTCGTACAGCCGGGCGTCGTCGGGGGCCGGGGCGAGCAGACAGTGCTCCGTCGACGTGTCGAACTCGTCGATCTGGATCAGCCCGCCGGGGACGAGCGCGCGGGCGAGCCGGCGCAGCACCTCCCGCCGCTCCGGCAGGTGCTGGAGGACGAGCCGGGCGACCACGACGTCATAACGGGCTTCCGGCAGCGGGTCGTTGACGATGTCGTGGGTCAGGACGACGAGCCCGGGCGCCGGTGCGATGCGGCCGGGTTTGACGTCGGTGGCGGTGACCGTGCCGCCGGGCGCGACGAGCCGGGTCAGGGCGTGGGCGACGCTGCCGGCTCCGGAGCCGACCTCCAGACAGTGCGCGCCGCGGGTGACCCCGGCGTCGGCGAGGTGCCCCAACGTGAGGGGGTCCAGGGCCTGTTCGAGGCTGAGGTGGTGGCCGGCGCTGTGCGGGCTGTCGTTGTCGAAGGGATAGGGGCCGTCGAGCGGACGGCCGGACGGGGGAAGGGTGGTGGACACGGTCTCTCCCGTCGGGTCCGGCGCGGGGCCGGACCCGACCGTGGTCAGGTCCAGCGGCCGGTGCCGCAGGTGTCGGCGCGGCCGGTGAGCTGTTCGAGCAGGGCGGTGCGCCGGACCTTGCCCGTGCCGGTGCGCGGCACCCGCCCCCAGGTCAGGACGGCCGGGTCGGCGAGGTCGGGCAGGTCGTGGACGGCCCGCTTCCACTCCTCGGGGTCCAGGGTGCCGTCCTCGGTGACGACGACGGGCAGCGGCCGGTCGTCCGGGCGGGCGAGGACGAGGCATTCCAGCGCCGTCGGCAGCCGCTCCTCCAGGATGTCCTCGGTCCGCAGACAGCTCAGGGCGGGGGAGTGGTCGACCTCGCGGTCGAGGAGCAGGACGCGGCCGTCGCGGGTGATCTCCCCGATGTCGCCGGTGTTCCACCAGTCGCCGTGGCGCTTGGCGGCCCAGCGGCCGGACTCGCCGAGGTAGTCGGGGGCCACGGCCCGGGTGCGGCAGAGGATCAGACCGGGGACGCCGGGCGGCACCGGGCGGAAGGTGTCGGGATCGACGGCCTTGAGCCTGGTCTTGAACGGGACGGGGCGGCCGAGGTCGCGGACCGTGACGGCGTCCTTGACGGCCCCGCCGCCCGGGCCCGTGCCGCGGACCAGCGAACGGCGGGTGTGGAACGCGAAGGTGAGCGGCCCGGTCTCGCTCTGCCCCCAGCCCTGCATCCACAGCGCGCCGCGCCGCGCGCTGGCGTCGAGGAAGGCGCGGATCACGGGCGGGTGCACGGCGTCGTACGTGCTGATGTACGTCCGTACGTCGCGGAACGGGTGGTCGAGGCGCCGCGTCAGCGGCCGCAGCCGGACGTACCGGGCGGGCAGCGCCTCGACGATCGTGGGCGGGTGGGCGCGCAGCAGCAGGTCGGCCCGCTCCGGGTGGTCGCCGGTGGAGATGCTGATGTGCCGGGGGCCGAGCACGGGGGCCACGGCCGTCCAGCAGAACGTCCGGCCGTGCGCGTACGCGCTCGCGTTGAAGAGGCTGTCGCCGCGGCGGACGCCGAGGCGCGGGAGGGGGAGGGTCTCGAACCGGGCGAGCTGGTGGACCAGGGTGCGGGTGGTGTGGCAGACCAGCTTGGGTACGCCGGTGGTGCCGCTGGTGTGCACGACGACCAGCGGGGTGTCGTCGTGGCGCCGGTGCGGCCCGGGCGCCGGGTGGCCGCGCAGGTCGTCCAGGCGTACGACACCGGGCGGGAGTTCGCCGTCGCGGTCCAGGACGACGGTGGTGCGGGCGGCGGTGGTGAGGTCGTCGTCGGCGGTGAGCCCGTCGGCGCGGGTGCGGTCGAGCAGGGCGAGGTCGGTGACGAGGAGGCGGGGCGCGCAGCGGTCCAGGAGGGTGCGCAGCGCGGTGGCGGACAGCTCGCCGGAGAGCTTCACCGGGACGGCGCCGATCCTTACGGCGGCGCAGGCGATGAGGTCGTAGTCCCAGTGGTTGGCCTTGACGATCGCGACCCGGTCGCCGGGGCCGGCCCCGGCCGCGGCGAGGGCCGCCGCGGTCTGCGCGACCAGGCGGGCGAGCCCGGGCATCGTCCACTCGGTGGTGGCGGGCCGGTCGCCGTCCAGGTCGAAGGGGCGGTCGAGGTGGACGAGGGTGTCGCCGCCGGCGGCCGCGAGCTCGTCGAACAGCACGCCCATGTCGTCGAACTTCATGCGCGGGCCTCCTGCGCGGTGACGGATGCGGTGGCGGCGGGACCGGCGGCAGCGGGGTCAGGGCCGGTGGCGGCGGTACGGACGGTGTTCGCGGAACCGGTACGGGCGGCCGTCGCGGTCCCGGCGCCGCCGCGGGCGGTGGCGGCGAGGTGGGCGAGGACGCGGGAGGCGGCGAGCGCCCCGGAGCGGGCCGCGCCCTCGCTGGAGGGCCGGGCGGCCAGCCAGTCGCCCGCGTACTCGACGCTGCGGGCCGGCCGGCGCAGGAACGCGGCGCGCAACGCGAGTGCCCGCGGGGTGAGCTCGGGCATGCCGTGCGGCCAGCGGTGCACGCGCGCGGAGACGAGGGCGCCGCGCAGCCCGGGCACGTACCGCTCGGCGGCGGTGGTCGTCCGGCGCACCACGGACTCGTCGTCGGCGGCGGCCAGTTCGGGGATACGGCCGGGCGCGGCGAGCAGGCTGACCAGGCCGCGGCCCGCCGGCGCCCGGTCCGGGCACTTGACGTGGTCGGCGACGACGCAGGCCAGGACGTCCTCGCCCTCGCAGCCGGGGGTGAGCAGCAGATAGCCGCCGCCGCGCGGCGCGAGGGGGCGGTCCAGGGCGCAGCTGACCTTGAGCATGGGCCGGAAGGTGGACGCGTGGAGGTATCCGGCGGCGTCGTCCGCCGGGTGCGGCTGGAGGCGGGCGGCCACCGGCGCGGGGACGGCGAGCAGGACGGCGCGCGCCGTGAGGGGGCGGCCGTCGACGGTGAGGGTGGCGTGCGGTCCGTCGTCGGCGACGTGCTGGACGGCGGCGTCGTACCGGACGTCGAGGCCGTCGGCGAGCCGCCGGGTGAGCAGGTCCATGCCGCCGCGGTAGGTGCGCCAGGCGGAGACCGGGCCGACCGCGAGGAGCAGGGCGGCCAGCGGGGCGGCGGCGCTGCGTTCCGGGTCCCAGCCGAAGAACGCGGCGGACAGCGGGTGCAGCAGATGTTCGTACAGGTCCGGGTGGTACCGGTCGGCCAGGTCCCGGACGGTGGCGGAGCCGAGCGGGGTGTCCTCGGGGTGGTCGTGGTCCAGGGCCGCGCGGTGGCGGCCGGTCCAGGCGAGGAAGCGGGCCAGGGAGGGCCGGGCGGCGGGGGCCAGACCGGCGCCGGTGAGCACCGCGACGGGTTCGCCGGCGCCGTTGCGGGGGCGTCCGGCGCGCCAGACGCCAAGCGGGCGGCCGATGCCGTGGACGTCGTACGGGGCGAGCCCGGCGCGGCGCAGCAGCTGCCAGGTGGCGCGGTAGCCGCGGGCGGAGATCTGCTCGGCGCCGGTGTCCACCACGTAGCCGTCCTCGCGCAGGGTGCGCATCCGGCCGCCGGGCGCGTCGGCGGCCTCGAAGACGGTCACCTCCCGCCCGCCGCGCCGGAGTTCCTGGGCGGCGGCCAGGCCGGCGAGGCCGGCGCCGACGACGGCGACGTCGAGATCACAGCTCATGCGGAACGCTCCGGGCGTACGGGGGGAGACGGGGGTGTGGGGCGGTGGCGCAGCGCGTGGCCGCGGACCGTCTCGGCGATGTGCTCGACCTGCGCGTCGTCGAGCCGGTGGTGGACGGGCAGGGAGAGCTGAAGGTCCGCGGCCCGCCGGGCGTGCGGCCAGGCGGCGCCGGGCTGGTGGGCGGCGGCGACCGGGGCGAAGGCGGCCTGGTCCGGCAGTGCCTTCGGGTAGTAGACGTGGGTGGCGACGCCGTGCCGGGCGAGGTGGTCGCGCAGCGCGTCCCGGTCCTCGGCGAGCAGCGTGTACACGTAGTGGCAGCGGCCGTCGGGGTCGGCCGGCGGCGGGGTGATGCCGGGCAGGCCGGTGAGGCGCTCGGTGTAGTGGGCGGCGATCCGGGCCCGGCGCTCCAGGCGGGCGGGCAGGCCGGGCAGGCGGTGCAGCTGGAAGGCGGCCTGGATCTCGTCGAAGCGGCTGTTGAGGCCGATCTCGTGGTGCACGAAGCGCCGCCGGCCGTCCTGCCCGTGGTTGCGCAGCATCCGGGCCCGGCGGGCGAGTTCGGGGTTCCGGGTGACGACGGCACCGCCCTCGCCGGGCATGCCGAAGGACTTCACCTGGACGAACGAGTACACGCCGGCGTCGCCCCACATTCCGGCGGGCCGCCCGGCCAGGACGGCTCCCTGCGCGACGGCCGAGTCCTCCACCAGGCGCAGCCCGTGCGCGGCGGCGAGCGCGGCGAAGGCGGGCATGTCCGCCATCACGGAGAACATGTGGGCCGGCATCACGGCCCGGGTGCGGGCGGTCAGCCGCCGTTCGGCGTCCGCGGGGCCGAGCGTGAGGGTACGGGGGTCGATGTCGGCGAACACGGGGACGGCCCCGAGGTGCAGCACCGCGGCGGCGAGCGGCGCGCAGCCGAACGCGGGGACCACGACCTCGTCGCCGGGGCCGATGCCGAGCCCGGCGAGCACCAGGTGCAGGGCGGAGGTGCCGCTGGAGCAGGCCACCACGTCCGTCGCGCCGAGCTGTTCGCGCAGGGCCTCCTCGAAGCGGGCGGTGTGCGCGCCGAGGATGAACTTCTGCTCGGGCGCGGTGCCGATCTCGTACAGCAGCCGCAGCAGGGTCTCGCGGTCGTCGTGGAACAGGTCCGGCGGGAAGAAGGGGATCGTGTCCCGTCCTGTCGTGGTGGTCATGCCGGGGTCCTTCCGGTGGAGAAGGCGCGCACGGCGTCGCAGACCCGCCGCGCCTGGGCGTCGGTGAGATCGGGGTACAGCGGCAGGGCCAGGGCCCGGGCCGCGGCGGCCTCGGCGACCGGGAAGTCGCCGGGCCGGTGGCCGAGTCCGGCGAAGCAGGGCTGGAGGTGGAGCGGCACCGGGTAGTACGTCTCGGTCTCGATGCCCTCCCGTTCCAGGTGCGCGACGAGCGCGTCGCGGCGCTCGGTCTCGACGAGGTACACGTAGAAGACCTCGTCGCTCGCGCCGGTGAGCGCGGGCCGCCGGGTGACGCCGGGGACGTCCTTCAGGAGCCGGTCGTAGAGCGCGGCGATCTCGGCGCGGCGGACGATCTCCTCGTCGAGGACGGTGAGTTTGGCGATCAGGACGGCCGCCTGGAGGTCGTCCATCTTGCTGTTGTGGCCCGGCCGGCCGGTCTCGGTGGAGATGCCGGGGAAGTGGGCGAGGGTGCGGCCGGCCCGGCCGTGGTGGCGCAGGGCGGAGACGGCCTCGGCGACCTCGGGGTCGTCGGTCAGCACGGCGCCGGCGTCGCCGAGCGCGCCCAGGGTCTTGGTCGGGAAGAAGGACAGGACGCCGCCGCGGCCGTGCAGTCCGGCGTGGACGCCGTTCTGCCGCATGCCGATGCCCTCGGCGCTGTCCTCGACCAGCGTCAGACCGTGCCGCCGGGCGAGCGCGGTGAGCGACGCCATGTCGGCCATCCGGGAGAACAGGTGCACCGGCATGACGAACCGGGCCCCGTCGGCCGCGGCCGCGGGCACCCGGCCGGCGTCCAGGGCGTACGTGTCGGGGTCGATGTCGGCGAAGACGGGCACGCCGCCCGCCAGGACCACGGCGCTCGCGGTGGCCACGAACGAGTAGGCGGGGACGAGGACCCGGTCGCCGGGGCGCAGACCGCAGGCTTTGAGCAGCAGCACGAGGGCGTCGGTGCCGCTGTTCACCCCGATCACGTGGCGGGCGCCGGTGCGGTCGGCGAGGGCCTGTTCCAGGCGGCCGACCTGGGTCGAATGGGAGAACTTCCCGTCCTCGAAAACTTCTTCCACTTTTGATCGGATGAGTGGCCAAAGACGGTCGAACGTCGATGCCTGAGAGAAGAAGGGGATGCTGGGATGTGTCACGCGGAATCAATTCTGTTCGGCCGGAGGAAACCGGCTCCGACAGCTGCTATGGCAGCACAACAGGCGTGCCGATCCCCTTCGTTGGGGGAGTCGCCCGTCGAGAAAAATTCATCCCGAACGTATCCACCGGAGGAATGAATTCTCAAATTCTCGAAGGAAATTCATACCTTCCGGTGACAAGGGTTCGTGAGTTCTTGACCCCGGGGGCGGGAACTGGGGAGGTTTGTCGCCGCGTGCCGGGCGGGCCGGTCGGTCGGACGACCGACGGCCACCGGTCGCCGCGACGAAAGGAACCTCGGGATGGGACACGGGACGGGAAGCGCCTCGGAGGAGGGGAGCCGCCCATGCGGCAGCCCTTGATCGTGGGCCTGGGCCGCTCCGGCGCGGGGCTGCATCTGCACGTCCTCCGGAACCTGGCCCGCGACCCCCGCGACGCCCGGACACCGCCCCTGTGGACCGGCCCGGTGATCGCGGTCGACCCCCGGCCGGACGCGGCCGCCGGACTGCCGCCCGGCCAGGTCACCCTCACCGGAACGCTCGACGCCGCCTGCTCCCTGCTCGGCCCGGCGCCCGCCGTCGTCCATGTCTGCACCCCGCCCGCCACCCGCCGGACCGTCCTCGAAGAACTGGCCGTACGCGGTTTCCAGGACCTCGTCGTCGAGAAACCCCTCGCCGCCGACGCCACCGAACTGGCCGCGATCGAACGGCTGCGCCTCCGGTACGGCCTGCGCATCGCCGTCGTCGCCCCCTGGCTCGCCGCCGAACTCACCCACCGCCTGCGCCTCTTGATCGCCTCCGGCCGGCTCGGCCGGCTGCGGGCGCTGCGCGTCGCCCAGCACAAACCCCGCTTCCTGCGCTCCCTGCGCCCGGACGATGGCCACCCCACCGCCTTCGACGTGGAGATGCCGCACTCCCTCGGCCTGGTCCTGGACCTGGCCGGCCCGGCCCGGCCCACCGGGGCCGCGGTCACCGACCTGCGGTGCGGCCCGGAGGTGCGGCCCCGGATGGGCTCCGCCCGCCTCGACCTGTGCCACACCGGCGGGGTGAGCACCCGCGTCGTCTCCGACCTGGCCGCCCCGGTCCGCGAACGCAGCGTCACGCTCACCTTCGAGCGGGGCGTCGCGGTGGCCCACTACCCGCTCAGCGACGCCGACGACCACGCGCAGCTGATCGTCGGCGACGGCCCGCCCGAGGTGTTCCGCGACGACGCGCTCCTCGCGTTCCTCCGCCGGACGTACACCCGCTTCGCGGCCACCCCGCCGGGCGGCGCCCGCGCCCGCGACGACTTCGCCCTGCACGCCGACGTGGTCCGGCTGCTCGACCAGGCCAAGCGGCACTGCGCCGGCCGGGCCGGGGAGCCCCGCGGCGGCGGCGACGACCTGAACACCAAGGAAAGGACGGCGGATGTACGGGTCTGACGCCCCCGCAAGACTCCCCGAAGGACCCCATGAAGGACCCCCCTCAGGACCCCCCGCGGAAGCCCCGGCCGGGGTCGCGGCCGACCCGCGGATCACCGGGATCGGCGACGAGGCCGCCCCCGGCCTCGACGGACAGATCGCCGTGGCCCGCCGGCTGGGCTGGTCGGCCCTGGAACTGCGGAGCATCGACGAGACCCCGCTGGCCGAACTCCCTCCCGAGACCGTCGAGTCGGCGGCGGACCGGCTGCACGCGGCCGGTCTCGGCGTCGTCTGCCTGGGCTCCCGGATCGCCAACTGGGCCCGGCCCGTCACCGCCGACTTCTCCGCCGACCTGGCCGAACTCGACCGGCTCGCCGCGTACGGGCGGATCCTCGGCTGCCGGAGCCTGCGCGTCATGTCGTACCCCAACGACGGGCTGCCCGAGCCCGAGTGGGCCCGGCGGGTGACCGACCGGATGCGACGGCTGGCCCGCCGCGCCGAGGACCTCGGCGTCGAGCTGCTGCACGAGAACTGCTCCGGCTGGGCCGGCGCGCACGCCGACCGCGCGCTGCGCCTGCTCGACGCGGTCGACAGCCCCGCCCTGCGGCTCCTCTTCGACACCGGCAACGGCGTCGCCCACGGCTACGACGCCCCCGCCATGCTGCGGGAGCTGCTGCCGTACGTCGCCCACGTCCACGTCAAGGACGGCGTGCCCGGCGAGCGCCCCGGCGAGGCCTCGTACACCCTGCCGGGCGACGGCACGGCCGGGGTCGCCGACTGCCTGCGGCTCCTCGAAGACCACGGCTACCGGGGCGCGTACTCCCTGGAACCGCACCTGGCCCTGCTTCCGCACGCCGGACCGCGGAGCGAAGGCGCGGACGCCGCCGAGCTGTTCACCCGCGCCGCCCACCGCCTGGCCACCCTGCTGCCCGCCGCGACGGCCGCACGCCCGCGGCCCGTGCCCGGCCCCGCCCGTACGGCGGAACCGCCCCGGCCGCGGATCGACCACGGCCTGCTGCTGCACCTGCTCCACACCCCCACCGCCGGCCCCCTGGAGACCGGCCCCGGTGCCCCGCACGCGCTGCGCGCCGCCCAGCACGCGTACGCCACGGCCGCCGCCCGGTCCGGTCTGCGCGTGGTCCGTCACCAGGCGCCGCCCGCCTCCGGCGTCCTGCGGGACGACACCCCCGCCCAGGTCCGCGCGGCCGTCGCCGCAGGCCCCCGGTTCCTCGACGCCCAGCCGAGCCTCGTCCTGCGGCTGGGCCCCGTACTGCCCCGCGCCCGCACGGTGATGTTCAACGTCCACCTCGACACCGTGGCCGGCGGACCCTCGCCGGCCTTCGACGGCAGCCGCTTCACCGGACGCGGCGCCGTCGATGCCAAGGGCCCGGCCGTGGCCCTGCTGGCCGGCATCGAGGCCGCCGCCCGCGCCTGCCCCAGGCTCGGCACCGACGTGTCGGTGCTGGTTCAGGCGGTGGCGGGCGAGGAAGGCGGCGCACTGGGCACGTTCGGCACCCGGCCGCTCGTCGAGGCGGGGTACGTGGGCCGCGTCAACGTGTTCTGCGAGCCCACCGGACTCCGCCATCTCCCGCGCGCCACCGCGGCGTCCACCGCCCGGATCACCGTGGCCGGGGACGACGCGATCGACGACCGGCCCGGCGCCGGCCACAACGCCAGCGTGCTCCTCGGCTTCCTCGCCCAGCATCTGGCCGCCGCCCTCGACCCGTCCGCGCCCGGCGCGCCGCCCGGCACCGTCTGCGTGGCCGGACTGCACACCGGCACCGGGCACAACAAGGTCTACGGGGGCGGGGAGTTGCTGCTCAACCTGGCGCACGCCACCACCGCCGACGGAGCGGCGGCCGAGCGGGCCGTGGCCGAGCACCTGGCCCGCGGAATCGACGCGTTCACCGAACGCTTCGCCGGCACCGCGCTGTTCGCCCGGACCGCCGCCGACGCCGCCCGCGTCACCCGGCTGGAGTGGGACAAGCGCGGGATTCCCGCGCTCGGCGAACAGCCCGTGTGGGGCGAGGAGTTCATGGCCCGGGCCGGCATCCCGCGATGGCCCGGCCACGAGGCGGCCTTCACCTGCGACGCGATCTGGCTGAGCGGCGTCCCCGACACCTTCACCACCGTCCTGGGCCCCGGCCTCCTCGACACCCACCACGCCCACGCGGACGGCGAGTTCGCCGACCTCGCCGACCTGGAGGCCTTCGCCGGCCAGGTCGCCGCACTGCTGACCGCCTTCGCCGCCGACACCCCGCCGCTCCCGGCCGGGGACGACGGCACCACCGCACCGCACCCCCATCGAGCAGGAGCGCGATGACCACCACGTCCACCGAACCCGCGACGACCGCCCAGGAGCCGCGGGTCGGCCACGCCACGCTGCTCGCCGAGACGGCCGGCTACCTCGCCCGCCTCGGCGTCCCCGAGGACCGGGCCCGCGTCGCCGCCGAGGCGCTCTGCTACGGCGACCTGACCGGCATGGACTCCCACGGCGTGTTCAACCTGGGCCGCCTCTACCGGCCGCTCCTGGAGTCCGGCCGGGCCGACCCCGCCGCCGAACCCGAGATCCTGCGCGACCTGGGCGCCTGCGTCCTCACCGACCACCACCGCGCGCTCGGCCTGTGGGCGGCGTCGGCGGCCATGGACCTCGCCGCGGAGCGGGCCGGCCGGTACGGGATCGGCCTGGTCGCGGTCCGCGGCGCCACCCACTTCGGCTGCGCCGGGGTGCACGCGCGGCGGGCCGCCGACCGGGGCCTGATCGGACTGATCGCCGCCAACTGCGGCGGCCAGCGCATCGCCCGCCCGCCGCACGGCGCGGCCGCCCTGCTCGGCACCAACCCGCTGAGCGTGGCCGCGCCCGCCGTCGACGGACACCCGTTCGTCCTGGACATGAGCACCACCGTCGTCCCCACCGGCCGGGTCCGCACCGCCGCCCGCGACGGCCGGCCCGCGCCCGAGGGCTGGCTCACCGGCGACGACGGCCGCCCGGTCACCGACCCGGCCGCCTACGACCGCGGCGAGGCCTGGCTGGGCTGGCTCGGCTCCCGCCCCGAGACCGGCGCCTTCAAGGGCTTCGGCCTCGGCCTGACCGTCGAACTCCTCGCCGCCCTGCTGCCCGGCGCCGCCACCGGCCCGTCACCCGCCGCCCTGGCCGGCGACGGCCGCCCGGGAGGCACCGACGACGGCATCGGCTTCCTCGTCCTGGCCATCGACCCCGGCCTGCTGCGCGACGGCTTCGACGACGACGCCCGCGCCCTCTTCGGCACCGTCCTGGCCTGCCCGCCGCTGCCCGGCCACGGCCAGGTCCGCTACCCGGGCCACCGGGAGGCCGAACTCGCCGCCGAGCGCCGCCGCACCGGCGTACCGCTGGCCCCCTCGCTGCACGCCGAACTGTCCGGACTGGGCCTCCGGCTGCCCGTCCTCCAGGAGAACTGACATGGCCCGCCCCGCTCACCCCGCATCCCCGCCCCGCCGACTGGGGATCGTCGGCCTCGGCGTGATCTCCCGCTTCTACCTGGAGGCCGCCCGCCGGCTCCCGCGATGGGAGCCGACCGCCGTCTGCGATCTGCGCGACGCCGCACTCGACCCGCACCGCGCCACCCTCGCCTGCCACACCGACCACCGCGCGCTGCTCGCCTCGGGGCAGGTGGACGCGCTGGTCGTGGCCGTCCCCAACCACGCGCACGCCGAGGTCTGCGCGGACGCGCTGCGGGCCGGCGTACCGGTGTGCGTCGAGAAGCCGCTCGCCCTGGACGCGGCCGACGGACACCGGCTGACGCGGCTGTCCGCGGATTACGGCGTCCCGCTGTTCACCGCGTTCCACCGCCGCTACAACGACCGGGTCACCGATCTCGTACGGCGGCTCCCGGCGCCGGGCGCCGGCGGCCCGGCCGTGGCGTCCGTACGGGTGCGCTATCTGGAGCGGATCGAGGAGCACATCGGCTCCGACGACTGGTACCTGGACCCGGCCCGCTCCGGAGGCGGCTGCGTCGCCGACAACGGCCCCAACGCCTTCGACCTGGTACGGATGGTGCTCGGCGACCCCGCCGTCCGCGTGACCGAGTCCCGTATCGAGCGGGACGGCACCGGGCTCGACCGGCGGGCGCTCGTCACCCTGGAGGGCCCCGACGGACGACGGGGCGAGGTCGAGCTCGACTGGTCGTACCCGGGGGAGGCCAAGGACGTCGTGGTCCGCCTGGACGACGGCAGCGAGCTGCGCGCGGACATGCTGGGCGGCCGGCCCGGCTTCAAGGAGTCGCTCTGGCACGAGTACGAGGGCATCCTGGGCGACTTCGCCGGGATCTGCGACGCCGCCGCCCGGCCCGGAACCGATGTCGCGACGGCCGCCGCCGGAGGCATGGCCGCCCTGGAGCTGGTCGCCGCCGCCTACGTCCGAGACGAGGCCCGGACGCCGGCCCGCGCGGAGGAGCGCCGATGACGCACCCGCCGCTGCCTCCCGCGCTCTCCCCGTCGCCGTCCTTGGACGCGGGCCGTCACGAGAACGGGCCCAAGCGCGTCGTGCGCGGCCTCCTCGTCAAGGCGCTGCTGCACGAACGCCACGACCGCGGCATGACCCTGGAGCCGTTCGCGAGCCGCTGCGTACGCCGCGGGGAGGTGCACGAACTGGTCACCACCGACCAGTGGTCGGACCAGCCGGGGGCCCGGGTGGACCGGGTCGGGTTCCTCGGGTTCGCCGAACTCGGCTGCGGCGGCGTCCTCGACCGGGGCGACACCCTCCTGCTGGGCGGCGAGCCGGTCGGCACCGTCCTCGGCTTCGACGGATGCCACCTGCCCAACCACTACAACATCCTGATCCACACGCCCCGGCTGCTCACCGGCCGCACCCTGGCGCTGGTCCCGGAGACCCCGGTCACGTTCGTGCCCGCCCCGCCGGACGGCGGAACGGGCACGAAGCGCTAAGCGATCAAGCGCTGAAGCGATCAAGCGGTGAAGCCGTGAAGAGGTGGATCCGTGAAGCGGCGACGAGTGCGGCGGCCCCTCCCCGAGGAGCCGCCGCATGGTCGTACGGTCCCTCGATCAGCCGAGGAGCTCGACCTCGAGCTGGCCGAAGTGGTACGCGCGGATGGCGTCGAGCAGCTCGGCCTCGGTGAGGTGGCCCTGCCCGGCGGTGTCCACCTTCCGGAAGGCGTCCGCGACGTCGGCCGCGGGGACGCCGACGGCCTGCAGCCAGGCGGCGAACTCGTCGCCGTCGATGACGCCGTCGTTGTTGCGGTCGCACAGCGCGATGAGGCCGGTGGCGACCGGGCCGAGCACGTTGTTGAACGTGGCCGGGCCGGACTGGAACATCTTGCCGGCGACGTCCATGAACTGCTCGCGGGTCAGCGAGCCCTCCGGAGAGATGCCCGCCTCCTTGGCGAGGTAGCCGAACATGCCCTGGAAGGCGTCGTTCAGCTGGACGGCCTCGGCCGGGGACTTGCCGAAGGCGCCGGCGATCTTGACGGCCTCGCCGACGAAGTCGGACGCCTCCAGAACGCCGTTGCCGTTGGTGTCCCACTTGTCGAAGCGCTTCGACAGACGGTCCTGCACGGTGCTCTCGAGCGACGTGGTCATTTCCGTGTCTCCTTTTCTTGGTGATGCCGTGTTACGTGCTGCCGTGGCCGGAGGGGTGTCCGGTCACGGCCCGCGGTGTGAGGTCGGCGAGGATCGAAGTCCCTGTCTCACACCACGAGTTCGTGGTCCGGGTGGCGTCAGAGCCGCTCCACCCGGTGTCCTTCGGCGGTGCCGCGGGTGTCGAGCACCGGGCGGCCGGCCGCGTCCCAGTCGACGGAGCGGTACTCCGCGTGGTCCTGCAGCAGCACCGCCAGGTCCGCCCCGGCGACCGCCTCGCGGGCGGACGCCTGCCGGGGTACCGGCACGCCGTCCACCGCGAAGTCCTCGGTGTACGGGTCGTGGTGGACGACCCGTACACCGGCGGCGCGCAGTCCGCGCACCACCGCGTACGCGGGCGACTCGCGCAGGTCCGCGACATCGGCCTTGTACGTCACGCCCAGCAGCGCCAACCGGGCTTCCGCGGGGTCCGTGCCGGTGCGGCGCAGCAGCCCGCGGGCCCGCTCCACGACGTGCCCGGGCATCGCGTCCAGGACCTCGCGCGCGGCGTCGAGGGTGCGGAACGAGAAGCCCCGCGCCGCCGCGTGGGCCATCAGATAGCGAGGATCGACCGGCACGCAGTGCCCGCCCACCCCCGGCCCGGGCCGGAAGGGCGCGAAGCCGAAGGGTTTGGTGCCGGCGCACCGCAGCGCGTCCCAGACGTCGATGCCCACCCGCTCGCAGTAGAGGGCGGCCTCGTCGACCAGCGCGATGTTGACGTACCGGTAGGCGTTCTCCAGCAGCTTGGCCATCTCGGCCTCGCGGGTGCCGCGCGCCACCACGACCTCGTCGACGAGCTGTTCGTAGAACCCGGCCGCGTGCTTGGCGCACAGCGTGGTGCAGCCGCTGACGATCTTCGGGGTGTCGCGGAGCGAGAAGCGCCCGTTGCCGGGGTCGATGCGTTCGGGCGAGTAGGCGAGGTGGAAGTCCTCGCCCACGCGCAGACCGGTCGCCTCCAGGAGCGGGCGGACGATCTCCTCGGTGGTGCCGGGATGGCTGGTGGACTCCACCGAGACCAGCGTGCCGGGCGACAGCCGGCCGGCCACCGTGCGTACGGCCGAGGTCAGCGGTCCCAGGTCCGGCTCCCCTGACGGGGTGAGGCCGGTCGGGACGCAGACGGCCACCGTGCGGGCGCCGGTCAGGATGCCGGGGTCGGTGGCGGCCCGGAACCCCGCCGCGGTCATCGCGGCGATGTCCCGGTCGCCGAGGTCGCCGACGTGCGAGCGGCCCTGGGCGAGGCCGTCGACGACGGCGGGGTCGGTGTCGTGGCCGACCACGTCGAGTCCTGCTTCGCAAGCCCGGCGGGCCAGCGGCAGACCCACGTAACCGAGGCCCACCACGGCGAGATCCGCAGGCATGTTCCCCCTGTCGAGCGAGTCGGACGTGCTGCATTTCCTGGTGCGGCGCGGATCAGGTGCGGTTCAGTCGCTGGTCGGGCGCTGAGGGAACCTGATCGGATACGGCGCGGGTACGGGTACGGGTGCCGGCGCGAGCGCGGGTCAGGCGCTGAAGCTGCCCGCGCCGCCCGGCACATGGGTGCCGTGCCCGGGGGCGACCGTGACGGACGGCCCGAGACAGAACGGGTTGCCGTAGACGCGCACCGGCCGGTCGGTGTGGTTGCCGAGGACGTGGGCCAGCGCCGGCAGCGCCTGGCAGCCCTTCGGGTCGTCGTAGACGGTGAGCGCCTGCGCCTCCGTCTCGAAGACCGTGACCGTTCCGCCGGAGGAGGCGGCCGGGGCGGTGGGAGCGGCGACCGCCGGGATCTGGGCCAGGCCGATGAGGGCGGCGGCACCGAGAACGGCGGAGGCGAGGACAGAGCGTCGCACGAACGGCTCTCCTAACTGGAAGCACACCAACTGAGCTGCGGAAACAAGGAAGTTGAATCCCTCATTCCGTTTCTTCCTTCAGCATGGCACGGGCGGTGAGGCCTGGATGCGGATAAGCCTGCTTTTACTGCTTTAGAGTGAAGAAGACCGGTGTGTGTTGTCAGAGATGTGGTCGAGTCGGCGGTCCTTCCCCGGCCCGTCACCCCCGCTCCGCGGCGCCGCGCCGAGCACGCGGGCGGCGTGCGCGGCCGCCGACCGCCGGCAGACCTTGCCCGTCGGCCCGGTCGGCAGCCGGTCCAGCACCACCAGGTACTCGGGGAACTTCCGGCGCTCCAGGCCGCGCGCGCCCAGGAACGCGGTGAGCGCCGCCAGGGCCGGCGCGGGCGCCCCCGGCGCGGGCCGCACGCAGGCGCACAGCCGCTCCCCGAACTCCTCGTCCGGCACCGGTACGCAGACCGCCTCCGCGACCCCGGGATGAGCCCCGAGCTCGCGCTCCACCTCGGCGGGGCTGAGCGTGAGCCCGCCGCGGATGACCACGTTCTTGATCCGGCCGAGGACGTGCAGCCGCCCGGCCTCGTCGAGCAGGCCCAGATCACCGGTGCGGACCCAGCCGCCGGCCGTCCGGTACCGGGCGTCCAGATCGGGCGCGCCGACGTAACACAGCGGTGTCATCGGGCCCTTGGCGAGGATCTCGCCGTGCTCACCGGCCGCCGCCTCACCGCCGTCCGGGCGGACGATCCGGAGGGCGGCCACCGCCGGGTCCGGGGTGCCCGCGCTGTCGCCGGCGGGGTGACCGGGGGCCGCCGTATGGCAGTTGACCCCGTCCGACGAGCCGTACACGGTGATCACCGGCAGTCCGAACCGCGCCCGGCAGGCGGCCGCCGTGGAGGCCGGCAGCTCGGCTCCGCTGGAGACCAGCGACCGCAGCGACGACAGGTCCTCGTCCGGGGCGGCGGGCAGGTCGGCCAGCCGCCGCAGCATGGTGGGCACGCCGAACAGATGGGTGGCCTTGTGCCGTACGGCCGCCCGCAGCGCGCCCGCCGCGTCGAACCGCTCCTGGACCAGCAGGGTGCCGCCAAGGACCGCCAGGGTCACCGGCACGCCCAGCGACCCGAACGACGAGGCGAGTGGCACGAGGACGAGCGGCCGGAACGGCGCGGTCGGCGGCCCGGCGAGCGCCCGTACGTACGCGGCGCGGCCCCCGGCCATGGCCTGGTGGCTGTAGGCGACCATCTTCGGATCCGCCTCGGAACCGGACGAGACGAGGACGCGGGCCGGCGCCCGCGCCGGGGCGGGCCGCGCGGCCGGTGCGTACGGCGGCCCGGGCGCGTCCAGGGAGCGCGCGCCCGGCGGGACCTCGGCCGCGGTGGTGAACACCGCGCGCAGACGGCGGAGTCCGGCCGAGGCCCGTACATCCGCCGCCTCCGCGAACACCGCACCGGCCGCGCGGGACCGCTCCAGCAGGCTCAGGGTGTCCCGCACCCCGCCACCCAGGGGGTACGGGAGGGCGACCGCGCCCAGCGCGTACACGGCGAGTTCGGCGGCGACCGCCCGCCGCCCGTTGGGCATCCGGAGCGCGATCACGTCGCGCGGGCCGAGCCCCGCGTCGGCGAACAGGCCCGCGATCCGCAGGACGTCCGCGTACAGACCGGCGTACGAGACCGTGCCCTCGGCGTCCACGACGGCGTCCTGGTCCGGGCGGACCAGCGCCCGTTCGCGGAACAGCGTGAACAGGTCCTCCTCCGGGCACAGCCCCCGCGCCTGCCACACCAGCCGGTCGGCGAGCGGCACGCGGTCGGGCAGCTCCAGCCCGTCGCGGGACCGCCATACGGGGCCGGCCGCGGTGCTCGGGCCGGCCGGCCTGCCGCCGCGCACCGTCGCGTCGAGTCGTTCCATGCTCACCACTCCCCGTCGAAGTCCCACGGCCGGGCGGGGCGGGCGTGCGGCACCCGCGCGTCCGGCGCTCGTACGGCCCGTACGAAGGCCGGGTCGGCGGCCAGGCCGTCGAGCCCGGTGCACACCGCCACGGCCGGGAGACCCGCGTCCCGCAGCAACTCCAGCCACTCCCGCGTGCCGCGCTCCCGCAGCCGCCGCCCCAGCGCGGCGATGCCCGTGACACCGGCCGCCCGGACCACCTCCTCCGGCCGCTCGCGCGCCGCCGCCCCCGCGTACAGCAGGCCGTCCGCCGTCGGCAGCGGCCGGTCGAGAACGCCCATCCGGACCCGGTGACCGGCCCGCGGCACGAGCGCCGCCGCCGACAGCAGGGACGACTCGACCAGGCACCCGAGCCGTGTCGTCTCCCGGGCGACCAGGCCGGCGAGCACCGCCTGCGCCAGGAGCAGGCCGCCCAGCACGTCGGTGAGCGTCATCAGGGACGGCGCCGCGGGCTCGCCCGCCGGCCGGAGCGCGGCGGCGAGCCCGCCGTACACCTGGGCCAGGTAGTCGGTCCCGATCGGCGGCACCGGCCCGAGCGCCGTGCCGAAGCCGGACGCCGCCGCGTACACCAGGCCCGGGCGGACCCGGTGCAGGACGTCGGCGTCGAGGCCGAGGGCGCGCGCCTTGCCCGGGGCCCAGTTGTGCAGGAAGACGTCCGCGTCCGCGACGAGCGCGCAGACGGTGTCCCGGCCCCCGGGAGTGGTGATGTCGGCCTCGACCACGGTCTTTCCGGCGTTGAGCGCCGAGAAGCGGGCCGAGCAGTCGCCGGCCATCGGGGGCAGGCCGCGCATCGGGTCGCCGCCGGGCGGCTCGACCCGGACGACGTCGGCGCCCAGGAGGCGCAGCACGTGCCCGGCCATCGGCCCCTGTACGCGGCGGGCGGATTCGACCACGCGGACGCCGGCGAGGGGGAGGGCCGGCTCGTGGGTGTGAAGCCGGGTGTGGGGAGGGCGTGTTCGGGCCGGGCGAGCCTGGGCGAGGGCGGGCGGTGGCGGCGTCATGGACCACGGGAGGAGCCCGGGCGGCGCGGCGATCGCCCACGCGTACACGTCCGCGACCGACACCCCGCTCGCCTCGGCCGCGGCACGGACGGCGGACAGCGGAGTGAGGGCCATCGCGTCGAGCAGGGCCCCGGGGAGCGCGCAGGTCGCGGTCCCGAACCGCTGCTGGAACGGCGCCCAGCCCTGCCCCGCGACCCGCCCCGGCACCCCGAGACGCCGCCAGAAGCCGGCCCAGGCGGTGGGGTCGAGGGTCTCGATCTCGACGCGGGCGCCGTCGGACGTGACCAGCGTGGCCTGCCCGGTGGCCTGCCCGGTGGCTCGCTCGGCGGCCCGCTCGGTGGCCCGCTCCGGGGAGGGGCCGGTGTCGGGCGGGCCGCCGGGGTCCTCACCGGTGTCGCCGTCGCGAGCGGTGTCGGCGGCCAGATACTGCGTCAGGGCCAGCAGGGCGCCCTGCGCCAGCGACGTACGGACGCGGAGCGGATCGTGCCCGCGCCGCCGGGCGAACAGCGCGGCCGTGCTCCCGGCGGCGGCCAGGACCCCGGTCACGGCGGAGACGTAGCCGGCGGTCAGCGGCTGGGGGAATCCGACGGCTCGGCCGTGGACGTGCATCACCCCGCAGGCGGCCTGGACGGCGTACTCGTCGCCCGCGTCGATCGCGACCGGACCCGCCCCGTCCACCGACCAGGTCGCCGTCTCGCGGATGGACCGCGCGGGCGGCGCGGGCAGGGCGCCGACCGTGCGGTGCAGCAGTTCCTCGGCCACCGACACCGCGGTTCCGGTGGACTCCCGCGCGTCGTACCGCGCGCGTCCGGGTGTACCGACCGTTGTTCCGACCGTCATTCGTCCCGCCCCGCCCTTCGCCACGCCGTGACACGAGACCCGGCCGTTCTCCGGCGGCACACGGCTCTCGCGCGTTCCTCCGGTAGGAACAGCAGACGAACGGCTACGGGCACGGCGGCGCCGGATATTCACCCTGACGAGCGAGGTGTCGAAAGGGAGGATGACGCTCCGCTTCCATCGCGACCGGCCGTCCGCAGGCACATTGACAGCCCGTGATTGAAGTAGTTGTCATACATGGGAGCGCTCCCACGATGTCGGCAACCTGGAGGCACCCATGCGCACCCTCGTCACACGATTACGACTCCGACCCTGGGCGGCAGCGGCACTCGCGGCCTTCTCGGCCGTCGGGCTGCTGCTCTACGCCGTCGTCTCGGCACCTCCCAGCAGGGCCGCGGACGCCGCCTGCCGGGTCGACTACACCGTCAACCAGTGGTCCGGCGGCTACACCGCCGCCATCAAGCTCACCAACCTCGGCCCCGCGGTGAGCGGTTGGCGGCTGACCTGGACCTACGGCGGCGACCAGAAGGTGACGTCGGCCTGGAGCGCCACCGCCGCCCAGAGCGGCCAGGCCGTCACCGTCACCAACGCCGCGTGGAACGGCGCGCTGGCGACGGGCGGTTCGGCCGACTTCGGCGTCCAGGGGGCCTTCCAGTCCGCCAACCCCACGCCCACCGACTTCGCGCTCGACGGCGTGGCCTGCGGCGGCACCACGACACCGACCGACCCGGGAACCCCGACCACCCCGCCCCCGACGACCCCGCCGCCCGGCGGTGACTGCGGCGGCGCCGTGGTCTGTTCCGGCTTCGAGGACCAGAGCGGGTCGACACCCTCCGGCGCCTGGCAGTTCGTGGCACCGGACTGCCAGGGCACGGGCACGGTGACGGTCGACACCGCCGTCGCGCACCGCGGCGGCAAGTCGATGCGGGTGGACGGCAAGGCCGGGTACTGCAACCACGCGTTCGTCGCCACGACGGCCAACCTCGCGTCGGTGGGCCCGATGTACGTCCGCATGTGGGTCCGCCACACCACCGCGCTCCCCGCCGCGCACGTCTCCTTCGTCTCCATGCCCGACAGCTCCCAGGCCGGCAAGGCCCTGCGTGTCGGCGGCCAGAACGGCGCCCTCCAGTGGAACCGGGAGATCGACGACGCCACCCTGCCCGCCCAGAGCCCGACCGGCGTGGCGCTCAGCAAGCCCCTGCCGAACGGCAGTTGGCAGTGCCTGCGGTTCGCGGTCAACACGTCGAACGGCAACCTCGACACCTGGCTGGGCGACCAGCAGGTGCCCGGCCTGCACGCGGACGGCGTCCCCACCGCGGACATCGACCAGCAGTGGCTCGCCCGCACCACCCCGCCGCGCCCGACCAGCCTGCGCCTGGGCTGGGAGAGCTACGGCGTCGGTGACGACACCCTCTGGTTCGACGTCGTGGCGGTCGGTTCCACGCCGATCGCCTGCTGAACCACCACTCCCTTCACGCCGCCTGCCGGGTCCCGCTCGGGGCCCGGCAGGCGGGATCATCAGTCGAAGGGCTGCCAGTCGACGCAGGTGGGCCGCTGTCCGCCCGAGAAGACGAACTCCTTCACGGCTTCCCGGACGCGGTCGAGCGGGATCTCGGAGTTCCCAGGGAAGTAGTAGTCGTGCCCGGCGATGTGGTATCTGAGCTCGTCGCCGCTGTCCACAGCCCCCAGGGTGGCGAGGGTCTGTCCTCCGCAACCGAAGGTGATGACGCCCGCGACCTTCTGCGGACTCACGCCGACCAGGAACTCGTGGTCCGTGGACCCGGATGGAAGAAGGGGGCGGTCGGTGGACCCTACGCTTGCCGCCGTGTGCCATTCCTCGCCGGAGAGGAGGTAGTCGATCATCCGATCCACATCCTCGGCCGTTTCGATGACCGCGGGACTCTCGCGGTGCTCACGCCGGTAGTAAGCCTCGGCTCTCGTCACCACGCGCATCCCTCTGGGTGTTGTCGAGGCGCGCGATCGAGGCGCCCCTGCGGCCGGCTGTCAGTGTAGGCGGACCGGGAGGGTGAGGAGGCCGCGGTGGCGGGGGTTGTCCTGCCAGGCGGGGGCCGTGGCCGGGGCGGCGAGGCGGAGGGCGGGGAAGCGGCGCAGGAGGTGGGTGAAGGCGATGCCGGCCTGGAGGCGGGCCAGCGGGGCGCCCAGACAGTGGTGGATGCCGTGGCCGAACGCCAGGTGACCGGAGGCGTCGCGGGTGACGTCGAAGCGGTCGGGGTCCGGGAAGACCTCCGGGTCGCGGTTCGCGGCGAGGAGCGCGATCTGCACGAACTCCCCGGCCGGGATCGTCGTGCCCTCGATGGTCACCGGCTCCGTGGTGTAGCGCAGGGTCGCGATGCCGAACGGACTCTCGCAGCGCAGGACTTCCTCGACCAGACCGGGTATCAGGGAGGCGTCGGCGCGTACGGCGGCGAGCTGCGCGGGGCGGGTGAGGAGGGCGTGGACGCCGTTGGCGACGAGATTGACGGTGGTCTGGTGGCCCGCGATCACCAGCAGGAACGCCATCGAGGTGACTTCCTCCTCGGTGAGCCGGTCGCCGTCGTCGCGGGCGGCGACGAGCGCGGACAGGAGGTCGTCGCCCGGCCGGGCCCGTTTCCGCGCGACCAGCGCGCGCAGCCGGTCCAGGATCGCCTCCGCCGTGGGGACGGACACCTCGCCGTCGCCCTGGTCCCCGGCCTCCGTGTGCCCCCGGACCTGGAGGACGCCGGGCTCGTCCGGCTCCGTGCCGAGCAGGTCGAAGAGGACCGCCAGGGGTAACGGGAGCGCGAACCGCTCGATCAGATCGACCTCGCCCGCACCCTCGCCCGTCCCCTTGTCCAGGGCGTCGAGCAGTGCGGTGACCCGGGTCTCGATCCTGGGCCGCAACGCGGCCACCCGCCGCCGGGTGAAGGCCTGTTGGACCAGCCGGCGTAAGCGGGTGTGGCGCGGCGGGTCGGAGTTGAGCATGTGGCGGGTGAGCCCGCCGCCGGGGCCGCCGGTGGGCAGTCCCGCGTACCGGGCGTACGTCTCCGTCGCCCCGTCCTTGCTCAGCCGCGGATCCGCGAGCGCCGCCCGGCAGGCCGCGTATCCGGTGACGACCCACCCGGCCAGCGGTACGGGCCCGGCGAAGCGGACCTTGCGGACCCCGCCCGCCTCCCGCCACGCCCGGTAGGCCGCGTGCGGGTCGCGGGCGACGGACGCGTCCACCACCTCGACCCCGTCGGCCGTCGGTTCAGACAGTGGCGGCACGCCGTACCTTCGTCACCCGTATGTCGGCCACCCCGAGCAGCCCGGCGAGCGGCACCTTGGCCGTGGTCTGCGCGGGGTCGATGCCCAGGTCCGAGCCGCGGATGAGGTCGAGGAGCAGCCCGGCGAGCGGCATCACCATGTGCCGGCCCCAGCAGCGTTCGGAGGAGTGGCCGAACGGGAGGTAGCCGGGGGCGGTGTCGGGGTCGAGGGTCTCCCAGCGTTCCGGGCGGAACTCGTCGGGGGAGTCCCACAGTTTCGGATCCCGGTGGGAGAGGAGAGGAAGCAGGAGTACGTCGTCGCCCGCGCCGATCCGCTCGTCGATGGCGGGGTACTCGGGGCACGCGTTGCGCAGGATGTTCCAGGACGGCGGAAGCAGCCGCAGCGACTCGTACAGCAGGTGCTCGTTCGGCGTCTCGGGGTCGAACGGCGAGCCGAGCCACAGCGTGTTCGCGACGAGAGTGGAGACCGTGAAGCACACGGGCGCCGCCGCGCGGCGGTACATGCCCAGGGCGTAGCGGCGGTCCTGATACGTGCCGGCGTCGGCCACCAGCCCCGCGAGCGAGGTCAGCGGCGCGCCCTGCCGCCCGGCCCGCTTCGACAGCGGGAACGCGGCGCCCGCCGCGATCACCGACCAGGTGAGCTTGGTGGTGAGTTCGAGGTTGCGGCTCATCAACATCCGCAGCCGGTAGGGGTCGTTGCCGAGCACCATGTCCCGCAGGAACATGTGCCCCGTCAGCGGCCACTCCCCGGACAGATCGACGTCCTCGGGCCGGGGCTGTTCCCGCTTCAGCGCCTCGCGTACGTCGCTGCCGACGGTCCGCATCACGGAGGCGGCTTCACTCCGCGCGATCGAACGGCCGTGCAGCGGCTTGAACGTGGGCCGTTCCGTCTCGGTGGCCCGGCGGGCGGCGAGGATCCGGTCGGCGACCTCGTGCCCGGCGATCCCGATCGTGTCGGGTTCGAGCCGGAACACGTCCTGCCCGAGATGGTCCCGGAACAGGGTGGCGAGGCGGGGGTGGAACACCGTGGCGCGCATGGCAAGTCTCCGGGAGGCCGAGCGGACAGACATCGGCGAGCGGCGTCGTCCCCGCCTCGCGGCGGGGACGACTAGGCGTTCTAGTACCAGATGTACCAGGCACTGGCCTTCAGGCTCTTCTGCGCGGACACCTTGTTGCGAATGGCGAAGAGAAGCTTCATCACTGCACCCCCTTCCAGGGCTGAGACGTCGAACACGGCCTCGTGTGGAGGCCGTGCGCAGCTGGCTCGAAGAGAGTGGGGCAGCTAGATGAACATCAGATGAACACCCAGGCCAGGGTGCCTATTTGAGGGTCTCGGCCGCCGGAAGGAGCCCCATTCGGCGGGCGGCGGGTTCGGCCGGGACGGGCCTCCCGAGGGCTCTGTGGGGAGTGTGGCAAGCACTACGCCTCGGGCGGTGACACCGGCTACCGCTGCTGCGGTAGGTCACCTCCGTCGGACGAGGGGTGCGCGTCGCGCGAGGGCGGACCGGCCGGGGCGAGGTGTGTGGGGCATGACCACGGGCGTCCCGCCGGAGGAACGGGCCGCCCGGCCTCGCGGCGGTCAGGTCAACTCGCCTGACTGGTCAGGATGCAGTGGGGATCGTCGTTGTCCTCGTCGCCGACACGGATCCAGAGCATCAGGACCTTGCCCCGCTTCAAGGCGGCGTAGGCGCTCAGCCATTGCCCGTGATCGACGTCGAAGGACACGCCGACGAAGCTCTGTTTCTTGTTGGAGCCGCTTTCCCACTTGCCGGATCCGGACCGCTTGACATCGCTCAGCCCGAAGCCGTCGATGTAGTGGTAGTCGTTGCAGGCATCCTCGGCGACGAACGTCCCGTCCGGCTTCAGGGTGAGCGTGCCGCCCTCGGAGTCCGTCCATGTGGCGGTGAGTTGGTCCTGAGTCAGGAGGACCGGCTCGCCCTCGGGTGGCGGCCGGTTCCAGATCCTTCCGCAGGCCGTGAGCGCGAGGCTCATGACGAGCAGGATCAGCGTGGTACGACAGGAACGCGACACACTCCACCCCCAGTTGGGTTCCTCAGGGTCGCATGTGCGAGCGGCTGGCTCGCGCATGCCAGCCGTACCCTGACACGAGACTTGAACGCGTTCAAGTTTGAGGGAGGGGGGTGGTTGCCGTGGCGAGCGTGGCCCC
Organism: Streptomyces laurentii; assembly: GCF_040635425.1. Classification (NCBI taxonomy): domain Bacteria; kingdom Bacillati; phylum Actinomycetota; class Actinomycetes; order Kitasatosporales; family Streptomycetaceae; genus Streptomyces; species Streptomyces laurentii. The sequence continues at coordinate 291,515 of NZ_JBEYHT010000001.1, forward strand.
GCCCCGCCCGGGGTGGAGGAGCCGGGCGGGGCGGGGGGCTCTAGTGTCGTGAGACGAGTGCGGTGATCGTGACGATCCAAGCGGTGACGCCGAGTGCGGCGATGGCCGTACGCCGCATCAGCCGCTCCGTCTCGTCGCCCGGCTCCCGACGGTCGGCGGCGCGTCCGCCCGAAGGGTCAGCTTCGGTGGGTCGTGGGGGTGGTTGCGGATTTCCACCGCGCAGTCCACGGCCGCGGAGGCGTCGAACCGCGGTCCGGTCGATGCGTAGTGGCGGAACCAAGCGACGAGCAGTGCGCAGACCGTGCAGCCGGGGGCCGGGGCGGGGTGGTGGCGGAGGCCGTGGTCGGTGGACAGTCCGGTGGTGGTCGTCACGGCTTCCCCGGCGGGAGTACGGGGGTGGTGAGGGTGCGGATGCTGTCGCACTCGTTCTCCGTCGGCGGGCGCAGGTCCTCGGCTCGCGCGGTCCATTCCCTGCCTCCGCCCGCGGGGCGGAGGTAGACGAGGTCGTCTTCGTGGGCCATCACCCGTCCGGGTCGTGTGGTCTTCACGCGGGTGTCGACCATGTACGACCCGATGGCGGGCATCGGCGCAGGTTGCGGGCTTGGCTGGGCGGCGAACGCAGGCATCGCTGTCCCTTTCTGTAGCGAATCCACTACGAGGCGTCGCCAGCGTGGCTTAGAGTTCGTAAGTCTTCAAGGTACGAGCCGGGTAGGGAGAGTTATGGTCAACATCAAAGCTCTTGACCCAGACAGCGGGCCCGAAGCCGCCTATGGCGCACGTTTGCGCAGGGTGCGTCAGGAGCGGGGGTGGAAGCAGGATGACCTTGCTATCCAGACGGGATATTCCAGCAAGCATATTTCAGCGGTTGAAACTGCTCGCAGGTCTTCAACTCTTGCGTTCTCAAGGGTCCTTGACGTGGTCTTTGGGCTGGTCGAAACGGCAGAGTCGTTCGAGCGCGAGTGGCGGAAGCTGAGGCACGGCCTGCTGCTGGAGGGGTTCCCCGAGTACGTCCACCAGGAGCGCCGCGCTGTGGAGATCCGGCTCTACGAGGTCGGTGTCATACCGGGCCTGCTCCAGACACCCGAGTACGCCTCTACGCTGGAAGCCGGCATGGTCGAGCGAGGGGCCGTCACGCAGGACCAAGCGGACGCGCGGGTGGAGTTGGTGTCGCAGCGGCAGGCATCTCTAGTGCGGATGCCTCCCCCGTTGGTCTTCGTGGTCCTGGACGAGAGTTGTATCCGGCGTCCTGTGGGGACCAGGTCTGCCGTGGTCGCTCAGCTCGAAGCATTGCTCGACTTTGCCAAGAAGCCCACGACGGTCCTGCAGATCGCTCCGTTCGCGATGGGGGAGCGTAGGTCGCTCACGCTACCCATCACGGTGTTGACCATGCCGGACAGGTCTCTCATGGCCTACGCGGAGTCCTCGCAGCGAGGTCACCTGGACAGGGAAAGCTCGTCGATCGTCCCCATACTGACGGCCTACCATCAGCTACAGGCCGAAGCGCTCTCGCAAAGTGCCTCGGTTGCCATGATTAATGAGGTACGAAAGGGCATGACGTGACGACCGATTCCCCTCAGTGGATCAAGAGTTCATACTCCGGTGGCGGCGGTCAGTGTGTTGAGGTCGCCACCAACCTCGCCGCCTCGCACGGCACCGTCCCCGTCCGTGACTCGAAGGTCTCCGACGGGCCCTCGCTCAGCGTCTCCGCCGCCGCGTTCTCATCGTTCGTCACCGGCGTCAAGGACGACACCCTCGGATCCTGACGCATCAAGAGGCCCTGCCCCGCCCTCAGCTCAAGAGCAGGGCGGGGCTTCTTCATGTGCCCTGGTCGCCTGTTCCGCCACGACCTACGTTGTAGGGGAACCCTTTTCGGCTCACCGTACGAAGGGGCATCCATGACGACCGAATCCCCCCGCTGGTTCAAGTCCTCCTATAGTGGCAATGGCGGCAGTTGCGTCGAGGTCGCCACCAACCTCATCGCCGCGCGTGGCATCGTTCCTGTCCGTGACTCGAAGGTTCCGGCCGGTCCGTCCCTGGCCGTCACCGCCGCCGCGTTCGCCGCGTTCGTCGGCTCCGTCAAGGACGACACCCTCGGCGCCTGACGCACCAAGAAGCCCCGCCCCAGCAGTAGTTCGGCAGCATGGCGGGGCTTCGCCATGCACCCCTTCGACTCTCCGTACGAAAGGGCACGAGATGACGACCGAATCCCCTCGCTGGTTCAAGTCTTCCTACAGCAACAACGGGGGTACATGCGTCGAGTGGGCCCCGGCGTGTGCATCCGTCACCGGCACCATCCCCGTACGCGACTCCAAGAACGTCACCGGACCTGTCCTCGACGTCTCCACCACCGCGTTCGCCGTCTTCGTGGCGGGCGTCAAGGGCGACGGGTTCGACCTCGTCTGACGCGCGCCGCAGAGCCCCGCCGCACCCCCTTGGCCGGGAGTGCGGCGGGGTTCGTCACGCGTACGGATGTCAGGGCATGGTCGCCCGGATCGGAGCAGGGTCGTGGCCGGGGCGGCGAAGCCGTCGGGCAGGTCCCGAACCGGGGTGGGGCGGGAGTGGGAGGTCATCGTTGGTCTCCTTCGAGGACGCGGGCGGCGGCCGGGGCCTGCTCGGGCGAAGCGACGGGCTGCGGCGGCGCGGCCGGGGCCGGGGGTACGGCCGGGGCCGGGACGCGCAGGGCGAGACCGGCGACGGCGGCGGCCAGGCTGACGCCGGTGGCGCTCCCGTACACGGCGGCGTACGGCTCCGCGCCCGTACCGGAGACCTCCGCGATGATGACGGCCGTGGCCGCGATGCCGAGGCCGCCGCCGACTTGGCGGGCGGCCATGACCATGCCGGTCGCGGCGGCGAAGTGCTGCGGCGGGGAGGAGAGCGCGGCGGCGCTGGAGATGCCGACGGTGGCCAGGCCGACGCCCGCGCCCATGACCACTCCGGCGGGGAGCCAGAGCGTCCAGAAGTGCGGTTCGGTGTCGATCAGCAGGGCCAGGGCGGCCGTCGAGGCGGCGATGACCGCCGAGCCCGCCGCCACCATCGTGCGCGGGGTGAGCGCGAGGCCGAGCCGTCCGATGCCGACGCCGACCACGGCGGTGGCCAGCGCCGCCGGGCTCATCGCGAGGCCGGCTTCCAGGGTGGAGTAGCCCCAGGCGTCGGTCATGAAGAGCACGCCGAGCAGCATCGTGGCGAACAGTGAGGCGCCGTACGCGGCGGAGACGCCGCTCGCGACGGCGAAGGTCCGGCTGCGGAAGAGGTCGAGCCGCAGGGCCGGGCGCGGATGCCGGAGCGAACGGATCACGGTCGCCGCGCCGGAGAGCACGGTGACGCCGGCGGCGGCGAGCACGTGGACGGAGGTCCAGCCGTGGTCGGGGCCCTGCGTCAGCCCGTACACCGCCGATCCGATGCCGAGGGCGAGCAGTACCCCGCCCACGAGGTCGGGCCCCTTGCCGGTGCGGGACTCGCCGGCCGGCAGCTTCCGTCCGGCGATCAGCACCCAGGCGCCCACCGGCAGGTTGAGGCAGAACAGGGCCCGCCAGTCGAGGACTTCGACCAGGAGGCCGCCGAGGGCGGGTCCCGCGGCGGCGGCGAGGGCGCCCGCCGCGCTCCACAGGCCGATCGCGGCGCGCCGGCGCTCGACGGGGATCTCCGTGAGGACCAGGGCCAGTGAGGCGGGGACCAGCAGCGCCGCCGCGAGGCCCTGGACGGCGCGGGCGCCGAGCAGGACGGGCAGGTTCGGGGCCAGGGCGATCAGTAGCGACGACACCGTGAAGCCGGCGACGCCGACCAGGAACAGCCGGGCCCGGCCGACCGAGTCGGCCAGCGGGCCGGCCGGGGCGAGCAGGGCGGCGAAGGGGATCACGTAGGCGGTGGCGACCCACGAGACGGTGGTCAGCGAGACGTCGAAGCCGGCGGCGATCGGCGGAACCGCCAGGTTGGTGACGGTGGCGTCGAGAAAGCTCAGGAAGGTGCCGGCGCAGGCGAGTAAGAGCGCGAGGGAGGCCCGGCGGGCGGCCGGGGCGGGAGGCGTCATGGCGAGGATTCAAGAGTACGATCGTTCGTTCGTCAATGGCGTACGGTCGTTTGCTAAGCTGCCGGTATGGCAGGACGTGCATCGGCTCAGGCAGCGCTCGAAACCCGGCGGTCGGTCCTCGGAGCCGCCGCCGAACTCGCCTCCATGGAAGGCCTGGACAGCGTCACGATCGGCCGGCTCGCGGACCGGCTCGGGATGAGCAAGGCCGGCGTGATCGGCCAGTTCGGCAGCAAGGAACGGCTCCAGCTGGAGACGGTCGACCTCGTCGCGAAGGACGCCCGCGCCCGGGTCTGGGAACCGGTGCGCCACCTCGACACCGGACTGCCGCGCCTGCTGGCCCTCTGCGCGTCCTGGGTGCGCTACGCCGCCGACCCCGGCTACCCCGGGGGCTGTCTGCTCACCCAGGTCACCTACGACTACGACGGCCGCGACGGCGCCGTGCACGACCGGATCGCCGCGGTCCGTACCCGCTGGCGGGACATCGTGCGCCGCGACATCGAGCTGGCCGTCGCCGCCGGGGACCTCCCGCCGGAGACGGACCCGCCCCAGGTCGTCTTCGGGCTCGAATCCCTGGCCGTCGGCATCACCCCGGCGCGGCTCCTGCACGGCGACAGCCGGACGGAGGACTGGGCGCTGCGCGGGATGTACGCGATCCTGGGCGTGAAGAACCCCGCCGCACTCCCGGGGAGGGAGTGAGACGGGGCTCTTCGGTGCTCGGGTGCCTTGGCGCCCTGGCCGGACCCGCTAGTTCAGGCCGGAGTTGATCGCGCTGACCAGCTCGCCGTTCGTGGTGTCGCCGCTGAACTCCCAGAAGAACGCGCCGCCGAGGCCCTGGCTCTTGGCCCAGCTCATCTTGGAGTTGATGGTGGCGGGGGTGTCGTAGCTCCACCAGTTGGTGCCGCACTTGGCGTAGGCGGTGCCGGCGACCGTACCGGTGGCCGGGCAGGAGGTCTTGAGGACCTTGTAGTCCTCGATCCCCTGCTCGTACGTGCCCTGCGCCGGGCCGGTGGCGGTGCCGCCGGGGGCGTCCTGGGTGACGCCGGTCCAGCCGCGGCCGTAGAGGCCGATGCCGAGCAGGAGCTTGTTGGCCGGGACGCCCTGGGCCTTGTACTTGGCGATCGCGTCGGCGGAGTTGAAGCCCTGCTGCGGGATGCCGGCGTACGACGTGAGCGGGGAGTGCGGGGCGGTCGGGCCCTTGGCGTCCCACGCGCCGAAGAAGTCGTACGTCATGACGTTGAACCAGTTCATGTACTGCGCGCCGCCGGCGTAGTCCGTGAGGTCGATCTTGCCGCCGGTCGAGGCGTCGGCGGTGACGGCCGCGGTGACGAGGTTGTTCGCGCCGAACTTGGCGCGCATGGCCTGCATCATGTTCTTGAACGCGGCCTGGCCGCTGGTGTCACAGGTCAGACCACAGGCGTTCGGGTACTCCCAGTCCAGGTCGATGCCGTCGAAGACGTCGGCCCAGCGCGGGTCCTCCACCAGGTCGTAGCAGGACTGCGCGAACGCCGCCGGGTTCTGCACGGCCTGGCCGAAGCCGCCGGACCAGGTCCAGCCGCCGAAGGACCAGATGACCTTGATGTTCGGGTACATCTTCTTCAGCTTGCGCAGCTGGTTGAAGTTGCCGCGCAGCGGCTGGTCCCAGGTGTCGGCGACGCCGTCCACGGACTGGTCGGCGGTGTACGCCTTGTCGTAGTCGGCGTACGAGTCGCCGATCGCGCACTTGCCGCCGGTGACGTTGCCGAAGGCGTAGTTGATGTGCGTGATCTTGGACGCGGAGCCCGACGTCGCGATGTTCTTGACGTGGTAGTTCCGGCCGTACACGCCCCAGTTGGCGAAGTAGCCCATCTTCACCGTCGAGCCGGGCTGCGGGTTGCCCCCGCCGTCGCCGCCGGTGGTGCGGACCTGGACGGCGCCGCTGGCGGGGCCGGTCTGGTCGGCGGTGTCACGGGCGACGACCGTGTACGCGTAGTCGGTGCCGGCGGTCAGGCCGGAGTCCGTGTACGTGAGGCCGGTCGTGGTGGTGACCTTGGTGCCGCCGCGCAGGACGTCGTAGTTCTTGACGCCCTTGTCGTCGGTGGCGGCGGCCCAGGTGAGCTTCACCGAGGTGTCGGTGACGTTCGAGGCCACCGGAGTGCCGGGCGCGGAGGGCGCGGCGTCGCCGGGCTGCGGCGTGGAGCCGTCACAGGAGGCCCCGTTGATCTTGCAGCCGGTGGGGGCGCCGGAGCCGGAGCCGTTGTAGCCGAAGGAGATGCTGGCGCCGGGGGCGAGTGAACCGTTCCAGCCGAGGTTCTTGGCGGTCCAGTGGTTGCCCGAGTTGGTGACGGTGGCGTCCCAGGCGGAGGTGACGGCGGTGCCGGCCGGGTAGTCCCACTCGACGGTCCACGAGCTGATCGCGGTGGTGCCGGTGTTCTTGACCGTCCAGCTGGCACCGAAGCCGGTGCCCCAGTCCTGGGTCTTGGTGTAGGTGGCGGAGGCGGAGGTCGCGGCCTCGGCCGGGGAGGCGAGCCCGACCAGGGCGGCCAGGGGCAGGGCCAGGGCGGTCAAGCCGGCGGCGGCCCGGCTTCTGAACCTGGTCCTGCGCGTCGGTGCTTGAGTGCTCAACGGTGCTCCTCAAGTAGCGGACGGTCACGGTGGGGGTGGTCCGGAGTAGCGCGCGCCCCGTGAGCGTAGGAAGGTCTGTACCAATCGTCAAGAGGTCCAGACCAACGATGGAACCCGTTCTCTCAGATTCCCCACTCCCGCGCCAGCACCGCCGCTTGGACTCGCGATCGCAGTTCCAGCTTGCCCAGCACCTTCGACACATGGGTCTTCACCGTCGCCGCCGCCATCCCCAGACGGGTCGCGATCTCCGCGTTCGACAGGCCCGCGCCCAGCGCCGAGAGGACCTCCCGCTCCCGCGGCGTCAGCCCGTCGAGCACCGACCGGTCCGGACCCGGCACGGGCGCCGGCCGCCCGCCCGCCGCCGCGAACTCGGCGATCAGCCGCCGGGTCACCGCCGGGGCGATCAGCCCCTCGCCGCCCGCCACCGTACGGACCGCCCCGATCAGCTCCGCCGCCTCCGCGTTCTTGAGCAGGAAGCCCGCCGCACCCGCGCGCAGCGCCCCGAACACGTATTCGTCGAGATCGAAGGTGGTCAGGACGAGGACATCCGCCAGCCCCTCCGCCACCACCCGCCGGGTCGCCGACACCCCGTCCAGCTTCGGCATCTGGACGTCCATCAGCACCAGATCCGGCCGCAGTTCGCGGGCCAGCTCCACCGCCCGCTCGCCGTCCGCCGCCTCGCCGACCACCTCGATGTCGGGCGCGCTGCCCAGGATGAGCACCAGTCCGGCGCGTACCGCGCTCTGGTCCTCCGCCACGACCACCCGGATCGTCCGTGCCGTCGTCATGCCTCCGCCGTCCTCTCCTCGGCGGGCAGCACCGCCCGTACCCGCCAGATCCTCGCCCCGCCCCCGTCGGAGACCGGGCCCGCCTCGAACTCCCCGCCCAGCAGCGCCACCCGCTCCCGCATACCGACGAGACCGGCCCCCGAACCCGGCGCCCGCGGCCCGGGCCGCTCCCCGTACGGGCTGGTCACCCGTACCGTCAGGGCCCGCGGGTCGCGCGCCAGGACCACCGCGACCGTACCGGCCGGGGCGTGCTTGATCGCGTTCGTCAGCGACTCCTGCACGATCCGGTACGCGGCCAGCTCCACCGGCGCCGGCAGCGCCTCCTCGGCCTCCGCGCGCGTGTCGTCCAGGGAGAACGCGAGCCCGCTCGGCGCCCCGTTCGCCCGCGCCTGCTCGATCAGCGCGGCCAGCCCCGAGAGGCGCGGCACGGCGGCGGGCGCGTCGTCCGCGCCCGAGCCGTCGCGCAGCAGGCCGATCAGCCGGCGCATCTCCTCCAGGCCCGCCACGCTGTTCTCCCGGATCACGGACAGTGCCCGCCGGGTGGTGGCCCCGTCGTCGATCGACAGCGCGGCCGTGGAGTGGATCGCGATCGCCGACAGATGGTTGGCGACCATGTCGTGCAGCTCCCGCGCCATCCGGGTGCGCTCGGCGGCGATCGCCTGCGTCCGGTCCATCTCGGCCAGCAGCGCCGTCTGTTCGGCGCGCAGCCGCGCCGCCTCCGCCGCGTCGCGGTGATTGCGCACGATCGCGCCGGTGACCGCGGGCATGAAGGAGAGCATGCCCGCGAGGACGCCCACGAGCAGGGCGAACGCGTTCTGCCACCAGACCAGCAGCACCACCGTGACCGCGACGGAGATCAGACCGGTGGTGTACGGGATGCGCCGGGCCGAGGCGGGCGGACCGTAGACCACCGCCGCGTACACCACGTCCGTGAACATCAGCACCGTGGCGAGACTGCCGTTGGTGAACTGGTCCGCGGCGATGGCCACCGAGCCGATGATCAGCGCGGTCCGCGGAGCCGTCCGCCGCAGCGCCTCCATCACCGTCATCACCGCCAGCGGGATCAACGGGGCCCAGCGCTGCTCGAAGAGCCGGCCGCCGGACGTGTAGAGACCGTAGGACCACAGGAGCAGACCGCAGGACAGACCGGCGGCGGCGATCAGCAGATCGTCGCGGTGGGGGCGGGACAGCGAGCGGAGGAGAAGGAGGGGGCGGGACAGCGAGCGGAGCAGAAGGAGGGGGCGGGGAAGGTGCACGGCACCATCCAACAGGCCGGCCACGCTCCCGGGCGTCCTCGCCGGGGCGGAGCCGCGGGCCCGGTCGCCTCCGTCGAAGGATGTAGCGGCGATTCCTCACCGCCGACGACGCGGGGCGGCGGGGCGGGCGGAAGCCTGGAAGGGGACCGAAAGGGGAAACGCCGTGATCGTCGCGCTGATCGTGATCTGCGAGGTCGGCTTCTGGGTGCTGCTGGCCGCCGGGCTCGCCACCCGCTACCTGCTCAAAAAGCCCCGCGCGGGAGCCGCGCTGCTGCTCGCCGAGCCGCTGCTCGAAGTGCTGCTGCTCGTGGTCACCGCGATCGACCTGAAGAACGGCGCCGAGCCGAGCGCCAAGCACGGCATCGCCGCCCTCTACATCGGCTACACCGTCGGCCACGGCCACACCACCGTGAAGTGGCTCGACGGCCACGCCGCCCACCGCCTCGGCGGCGGGCCGCCGCCGGTCGTCCGGCCGAAGTACGGCATGCCCCGCGCCCGCCACGAGGGGAAGATCTGGCTGGGCACGCTGGTGGCGGCGGCCGTCGCGACCGGGCTGCTGCTCCTGGCCATCCTGTACGTGGGCGACTCCGGCGACACCTCGTCGCTCAAGGAGTGGATGGCCATCTCCTGGCGGGCGGCGGGCATCCACGGAGTGATCGCCCTGACCTACCTGCTCTGGCCGAAGAAGGACCCGGCGGGGAAGGACTCCGCGGGGGAAGCGGGTGGGGTGGCCGCCCCGGGGCACCACGCGGAGAAGGCCACCGCGTGGACCCTGGAGAAGACGGAGCGGTCAGCGGTCCCCGCCCGGGACCCACAGGACGTCCCCGACGGACTTGTTCGCCGTCCGGGCCAGGATGAACAGCAGGTCTGACAGCCGGTTGAGATACGTGGCGGTCAGCGGGTTCATCGTCTCCCCGTGCACCTCGAAGGCCGCCCACGTCGAACGCTCCGCCCGCCGGACCACCGTGCACGCCTGGTGCAGCAGCGCCGCACCGGGCGTGCCGCCGGGCAGGATGAAGGAGCGCAGCTTGTCGAGCTCGGCGAGGAAGACGTCGCAGTCCTCCTCCAGCTTGTCGATGTAGCTCTGCTCGACGCGCAGCGGCGGGTACTTCGGGTCCTCCACCACGGGGGTCGACAGGTCGGCGCCCACGTCGAACAGGTCGTTCTGCACGCGGCCGAGGACCTTCACGACCTCCTCGTCGAGCTGCCCGAGCGCGAGGGCCGCGCCGATGACGGCGTTGGCCTCGTTGGTGTCGGCGTACGCCGAGATCCGCAGATCGGTCTTGGCGGTCCGGCTCATGTCGCCGAGGGCGGTGGTGCCCTGGTCGCCGGTACGGGTGTAGATGCGCGTCAGATTGACCATGGAACCAGCGTATCCAGGCGCCCGGCGAGTGCTGGGCGCCGTGGCCGGAGCAGGGGGAGGGGGAGGCCGCGGTGGCTCAGGCGCTCGCCTTGCGGAACGTCCGGGTCCCGACCAGCGCCGCGACCGCCGTGAGACCGATCGCGGCGAGCACCCCGTACAGCATCGTGGAGGTCGCGTACCGGCCCACGTACGCGTCCCGCACCGCGTCCACCAGATAGCGGAACGGCATGAAGTGCGAGAGCGTGTCCAGCCAGCCCGGGGCCAGGGCCATCGGCAGCATCAGGCCGGACAGCAGCATCGACGGCATGGCGAGGGTGTTGACCGCCGGGCCGAACTCCTGCGGGGTGCGCAGGTTCAGCGCCAGCGCGTACGACAGCGAGGCCAGCGAGAACGTCAGCAGGGCGACGAAGCCGAAGCCGATGAGAATCCCGGCGAGCGGCGCCCGCAGGCCCATCAGCAGGGCGGCCAGGATCAGCAGCACGGCCTGGAAGACGAAGAGCGCGGTGTCGCGCAGGGTGCGGCCGAGCAGCAGCGCGAGCCGGCTGACCGGGGTCACCTGGAGGCGTTCGAGGACGCCCCAGTTCTTCTCCATGATCACCGCGAAGCCGGCGAACGAGGCGCCGAAGAGGCCGAGTTGGAGCAGCAGGCCGGGGACCAGGATCTGCCAGGAGTCGCCGGTCCGGCCGAGCGGCAGGTGGGTGAGCAGCGGACCGAAGAAGAACAGGTAGAGCAGCGGCATCAGGGCGCCGAAGAAGATCTGGAAGGGCGAGCGGAGCGTCTGGCGGGCGTAACGCCCGAACAGCACCGCGGTGTCGTGCCACATGACGGCTTCCTAAGAGGGACTGAAGAGGGTCGGAGGAGGCTGGACGGAGGAGGCTGGACGGAGGGGCTGGTCGGAGGGGCTGGTCGGAGGGGGCTAGACGGAGAGCGGGGCCGGGTCGGCCGGGGTCAGGTCGCGGCCGGTGAGGGCGAGGAAGGCGTCCTGGAGCGTGTCCGCCCCGTGCGCGGCCTTGAGCGCGGCCGGGGAGCCCTCGGCCACGACCACGCCGCCGTCGACGACCACCAGCCGGTCGGCGAGCGCGTCGGCCTCGTCGAGGTAGTGGGTGGTGAGGACGACGGTGGTGCCGTGCTCGTCGCGCAGCCGGCGGACCAGGGCCCACAGCGCGGCGCGGCTGCCCGGGTCGAGGCCGGTGGTCGGCTCGTCGAGGAAGAGCAGCGTGGGCCGGTGGACGAGCCCGAGGGCGATGTCGAGCCGGCGCCGCTGGCCGCCGGAGAGGGCGGTGGTCCCGCGGTCCAGGAGGTCGGTGAGGTCGAGGTCGGCGGCGACGCCGGCCGCGCGGGCCGCCGCCTCGGCGCGCGTCAGCCCGTACAGCCGCCCCTGGATGACGAGTTCGGAGCGGACGGTCTCCTGCGGGTCGACGCCGCTGGACTGGGCGACGTAACCGATCGCGCGGCGGACGCCGACGGGGTCGCGGAGCAGGTCGTGGCCCGCGATCGTGGCGGCGCCGCCGGTGGGCGGGAGCAGGGTGCTGAGCATGCGCAGGGTCGTGGTCTTGCCGGCGCCGTTGGGGCCGAGCAGGCCGACGATCTCGCCGGGCCGCACGGTCAGGTCGATCCCGCGGACGGCCTCCACGGTGCCGCCCTGCCGGGTGCGGAAGGTCCGGGACAGCCCGGACGCGTCGATGACGGACGTGGTGTGCATGCGACTACAAAAACAGAGTCACTGAAATTTTGCAATGACACCAAAATTTCAGGGCATCTAGGATGGCGGCATGGCTGAAGGGCTGAGGGAACGCAAGAAGCGGCAGACGAAACAGCGGATCTCGGACATCGCGACCGGGCTCTTCCTGGAGCGTGGCTTCACGGCCGTCACGGTGGCGGAGATCGCGGAGGCCGCCGACGTCTCCGTCAATACCGTGTACAACTACTTCCCCGCCAAAGAAGACCTGTTCCTCGACCGCATGGACGGGATCACCCAGCGGCTCGCGCGCATGATCCGCGGCCGGGACGCGGGGGAGTCCGCCGCCCGCGCCGTGCTCCGCGAGATCCGGGGCCATGTCGGCGCGGTCTCGCCCGCGTACGGACTGATGGAGGGCTTCGCCGACTTCATGCGGGTCATCGAGGACGCCCCGACCCTCAAGGCCCGGCTCTATCACCTCCAGCAGGAGGTCCGGCGGGCCACCGTCGAGGCGCTGCGCGAGGAGGCCGGGACCGGGCCGGGCGACCCGATGCCGTTCCTGGTGGGCGGTCAGATCATCTGGATCCAGGAGACCGTCGTCGAGTTCGTCACCGACGCGATGCTCGCCGGGCGGCACCCGCACGAGGTGTCGCGCGAGGCCCTCGGCCTGCTCGACGAGGTCGAGGAACTGCTCAGCGACGCGGTGCTCGACTACGCGGTACGGGAGGGATGAGCGGGTTCACGCGGGAGGGCCGAGTCCCTCCGCGCGGGCGGGGCGAGCGGGCGGCGAATCCTCCCGTACGGGCCGGCCGGCCGACCCGTGGCGCCCGGCCCGCCGGGGCCCCGCGGTCCCGCCCGGGCAGGGCCATTCGGCCCGGGGGAGGAGTGTCGCGAGTGTGACGTCCGTCGAACCCGGCGTGACATGCCTTACTTCACGGTCACATGGCGCCCACCGCCCGCTAATCTCCGCCGGAGAGCCGAAAGTGAACAGTCGTGATGGGCGACTCGGGCGATAAGGGGTGGAAGAAACGTGGCCAGGAAGCTCGCCGTCATCGGAGCCGGACTCATGGGGTCCGGTATCGCGCAGGTTTCGGCCCAGGCCGGCTGGGACGTCGTCCTGCGTGACGTCACCGACGCCGCGCTGACGCGGGGTACCGACGCGATCCGGACCTCGTACGAGCGGTTCGTCGCCAAGGACCGGATGACCGCCGCGGACGCCGAGGCGGCGCTGGGCCGGATCACGGCGACGACCGACCTCGAAGCGGTCGCCGACGCCGACATCGTCGTCGAGGCCGTCTTCGAGAAGCTGGAGGTCAAGCACGAGATCTTCCGCTCCCTCGACAAGGTCGCCAAGGACGGCGCGGTCCTCGCCTCCAACACCTCCGCCATCCCGATCACCAAGATCGCGGCCGTGACGGAGCGCCCGGAGGCCGTGGTCGGCACCCACTTCTTCTCGCCGGTCCCGATGATGCGGCTCTGCGAGCTGGTCCGCGGCTACAAGACCAGCGACGAAACCCTCGCCTTCGCGCGGGAGTTCGCCGAGTCCGTCGGCAAGACCTGCATCGTCGTCAACCGCGACGTGGCCGGCTTCGTGACCACCCGTCTCATCTCGGCGCTCGTCGTCGAGGCCGCCAAGCTGTACGAGTCGGGCGTGGCCACCGCCGAGGACATCGACATCGCCTGCAAGCTCGGCTTCGGGCACGCGATGGGCCCGCTCACCACCACCGACCTCACCGGCGTCGACATCCTCGTCAACGCGACGAACAACATCTACACCGAGACCCAGGACGAGAAGTTCGCGCCGCCGGAGCTGATGCGCCGGATGGTGGACGCGGGTGACATCGGCCGCAAGAGCGGGCAGGGCTTCTACACGTACTGACCCGCGCGGGTACGCACGGACACGTACGGACAGCTACGCATCACGCGGGCCGGCGAAGAACACCGGTCCGGGCACTCCACGACCAGGTCCCGGACCCCGAGCCGGGGCGGTGAACCGATTCCGCACAGGGATCCGGCCGCCCCGGCACCATCGCCCCCAGGGGTGAAATTCGATATCGGTTCGCTTACAAGGCGCAACGCTTCTGCCGATGCGGCAGTCAAGGGTTGCGTAGACGGGCATACGACGGAGCATTTCGGGGAGCGCATATGCACATCAGGGGCGACCATGCCGAACTGGTCGTCGGGGGCCGCCTCGACGTCCGAAGTGCGGCGGACGCCCGAACGGTCCTGCACTCGGCGGTCGACGACGGTGTCGGCGACCTCGTGCTCGACCTGACCGGCCTCGACTCCTGGGACGCGACCGGGCTCGGCGTCATCATGGGCGCCCACCGCAGGGCCGGCCGCTGCGGCCGCCGGCTGGTGCTGCGCGGCGTACCGCCCCAGATGCAGCGTCTGCTCGTCGCCACCCGGCTGCACCGCATCCTCGCCATCGAGGGCGGCCTCGCCGCCGAATCGCTGCCGAGGGTCTGACCCCGCCGGCGTCAGGACGGGACCGGTTCCGGGCCCCGCACCACACCACACCACACCGCACCACTTCGCACTGTGCCCCGCGCGCGTATCGGCGTGCGCGTCGACGTACGTATCGACGTACGTGTCGGCTTGCTTATCGGCATGGGCACCGGCGTGCCTGCCGGCGTACAGCGGGCATATGTCTTACGACGCGTCCGTCGCACCGTCATATGCCGTACGGTTACCCCACCCTCGCGCGCGTCCCGTGTCACAGACGCGACACGCGCCTGTGAAGCCGCTGTGAGAACCAGGCGTCACACCCAATCCTCACAAGACCGTGACGTCTTGGTCTCCATGGCACCCCGGCTGTTCCCGCACCTCGGACAACCGTCTAGGGTCGGCTCGCCTGCACATCGTCCGCCGCTTGGGAGCTTGCACCATGGACCCGATCAACCGGGGACCGGAGGAGTACGGTCGCGACACCGAGGGCGCGGACGCCCGCCCGGGGCACACCGTACCCGCGCCCGCGCCGACCGCCTCCACCCGGGTACGCACCGCGCGTCTCGTCTCCGGCGGCCTGTTGCTCACCCTCAACCCGCTCGACGGCAGCGAGATCGAGGTCTGCCCGCCCGGCGAACTCCCGGCCGAACCCCGCCGCCGCACCGAGCGGGAGCGCGCCGAGGCCGCCCGCGCCGCCGCCCCGCCCGTACCGCCGGGACCCGCCGCGCCCGCCCTCCGGCTGATCGAGCGTCAGGAACAGCGCGAGCTGCTCGTCCAGCACCTCACCAGCGGCCGCTCCGCCCGGATCAGTGGCCCCGCCGGCTCCGGCCGCACCGCCCTGCTCGACGCCGTGGCCGCCGACTGCGCCGGCGTCGCCCCCGACGGCGTGGTCCGGCTCACCGGCTACCACCGCACCCCGGCCGACGTGCTGTACGACCTCTTCTACGCCGTCCAGCACGCCCCCGCCTTCCGGCCCGACCGCGAGGACCTGCACCGCGAGGTGGCCGCGATAGGGGCCATCGTCCTCGTCGACGATCTCGAATTCGGCGGCGCCGCGCTCGACGAACTGCTCGCCGCCACCCCCGACTGCGCCTTCCTCTTCGCCGCCGGGACCGACACCCCCGCCGCCTCGCCCGAGGCCTCCCTCGAAGAGATCGAGCTGACCGGCCTCGACCGGGCCGGCGCCGTCGCGCTCCTGACGGCCGCCGCCGGCCGTCCCCTCACCGACGAGGAGACCGCCTGGGCCGGCGACCTGTGGTTCGAGTCCCAGGGGCTGCCGCTCCGCTTCGTCCAGGCCGGCGCCCTGCTGCGACAGCTCGACCGACTGCGGGCCGAACCCGCCGAGTTCGACGCCTTCGGCGCGCTGGAGGAAGCCTTCGGCACGGGCCCCGGCGCGGGCGCCCCGTCCGCCGCCGGGGACGCCGACGCCGCGCCGCGCGACGTCTCCCTGCCGAGCCTCGGCCAGGGCGCCGCCCCCGCCGTGCTGCTCGCCTCCCGGCTCAGCCGTGCCGCCCAGGACACCCTGCGTTTCGCCGTCGCCCTCGGCGGCGAGGTCCCGCACCAGGCGCACCTGCCCGCGCTCGTCGGCGACACCCACGCCGACGCCGCCGTCGGCGAACTCCTGTCCTGCGGCCTGCTCTCCCCGGTCGGCACTCGCTTCCGGCTCGCCGCCGGTGTCCTCACCCAGCTCCTCGCCGAGGAGTACGAGGCCGACCCGGCCGGTCGCGCGCACACCGTCGCCCAGCACTACGCCTGGTGGGCCGGCCACCCCTCCGTCACCCCCGAGCGGGCCGGCGCCGAAGCCGACTCGCTGCTCGCCGCCCTCGCCGCGCTCGTCTCGGCCACCGACGCCGAACAGCGCGCCGCCGCCGTCCCGCTGGCCCGCGCCGCCGCGCCCGCCTTCGCCGCCGCGCTGCACTGGGGCGCCTGGGAACGCGCCCTGCGGGCCGGCCTGGAGGCCGCCCGGCGGGCCGGCGAGGTCGCCGAAGAGGCGTACTTCCACCACGAGTTGGGCGTTCTCGCGCTGTGCCGGGGCAACCTCCAGCGGGCCCGCGCCGAACTGGAGGCGTCCATCGGGTTGCGCGGCGCCGTCGCCGACAAGCGCGGCACCGTCGCCGGCCGCCGGGCCCTCGCGCTCGTCGCCGACCTCACCGGCGAGTCCGCCGTCGCGCCGATGGACGAGGCGCCCGCCGCCGTACCGGGGCCGGGGCCGGCCACGCCCGCCCCGCTCGCGTCCGGGCTGCCGCGCCGCGAGGGACCCGCCTTGCCGCAGCGCGGCACCCCGAAGACCGGTCCGGTGAGTGCCACGGCCGCGACCGCCGCACTTCCGACGGGCTCCGCAGGTCCCGCGACGGCGCCGACCGCCGCGCTTCCGACGACCGGACCGAAGAACGGTCCGAAGGGCGGTCCGGCGAGCGGCGCGGTGGGCGCGACCGCCGCGACCGCCGCGCTCCCGGCCGGTCCCACGGGGCCCGCCGCGGCGCCGACCGCCGCACTCCCGAAGAGCGGACCGAAGGCCGGGCCCATGAGCGGCGCGGCCGCGACGGGCGCGCTGTCGGCGAAGTCCGCCTTCCCCGACCTCGCGCCGCCGACCCCGGCCACCCCGATGCCCCCGGTGGCCTCCAAGGCGTCCCTGGACGCCTTCGCCGCCTTCCCGGACGACCCCGCGGCCACCGCCGCGACGGGCCGCCTCCAGGCCGCGGGCCCGGGCTCCGCCCCGCGCCCCGGCCAGGCGACCACCGTGACGCCGGCCGTGAAGCGGGGCAAGGGCGGCCGGCACGGCATGCGCGGCGGCATCCTCTCCGGCGCCCGCCGCAACGTGGCCGCCATCGGCGCGGGCGTCCTCCTCGCCGCCGTCCTCGGCACCGTGGTCACCCTCGGCGCCACCTCCGGCGAGGGCGACGAACCCGGCGCCGGCGACCAGGTCACCTCGGACAGCACGCCCGCCCAGGACGGTACGCAGGACGGCACCGGCGGCGACGCCGAGCCCACCGAGAACGCCGCCACCGACGGTCCCGGCGGCCCCGCGGCCCCGGACCCGACCGCCACCACGGCGCCGACCACCACCGCCTCGACGGACCCGACGGCCACCCCGTCCGACACGCCCTCCGCGACCGGGTCCGCCTCGCCGACCCCCACGGAGACCACGCACTCGCCGCGCCCGACCCAGAGCCCGACGGGGACCACGGAGCCCACCACGCCGCCGGCCACCGACCCCGCCACGACTCCGCCGACCACCGAGCCGACCGCCACGGAGCCGGACCCCACCAACACCGGCCCCACCGGCCCCAGCGGCTCCGCCTCCGCCTCCCTCGGCGGCGACACCCCGGCCGCGTCGACGGACGCGACGGCCTGACGCGAGGGCCTCACGACGCGTACGAGGGGTGACCCGGTGCCCGGGTCACCCCTCGTCGTCGTGCCCGGCCGGTGTCAGCGCGGCGTGGCAGAGTCCTCGCCATGACGATGCCGGACAGGGGCGGACGCGTACTGCCCGAGAGCACCGGACACGACCCGTTCGACGCTCCCGCCTGGTCCGGGGCGAAGGGCGGGTACGGCGGTACGACACAGGGCCCCGGTGCGATCGCTCGCACCAGGGCCCTGCGCCGTACGGCCGTCCTACGCGGCGGCGTGGCCGGTCAGAACAGCCGCAGCTTGTCGTCCTCGATGCCGCGCAGCGCGTCGTAGTCGAGCACCACGCAGTCGATGCCGCGGTCGTTCGCCAGCACGCGGGCCTGCGGCTTGATCTCCTGCGCGGCGAAGATGCCCTTGACCGGCGCGAGGTGCGGGTCGCGGTTGAGCAGGTCGAGGTAGCGGGTCAGCTGCTCCA
This sequence comes from Streptomyces laurentii, assembly GCF_040635425.1. Classification (NCBI taxonomy): domain Bacteria; kingdom Bacillati; phylum Actinomycetota; class Actinomycetes; order Kitasatosporales; family Streptomycetaceae; genus Streptomyces; species Streptomyces laurentii. The sequence goes on from NZ_JBEYHT010000001.1 coordinate 309,502, forward strand.
CGCCGTCGATCTCGCCGCGCCGCTTGATCTCCACCGCGACGGTCGCGCCGTCGGAGTCCCGGCACAGGATGTCCACCGGGCCGATGGCCGTCGGGTACTCGCGGCGGACCAGCGTCCAGCCCTCGCCGAGCGTCTCGATCCGGTCCGCGAGCAGCTCCTGGAGGTGCGCTTCCACACCGTCCTTGATCAGGCCCGGGTCCACGCCCAGCTCGTGCGAGGAGTCGTGGAGGATCTCCTCCATCGTGATGATCAGCTTCTCGCCCGCCTTGTTGACGACGGTCCAGACCGCCGCGGCGACCGTCTCGCCGCCGCCGCCGTCGCCGTTGGCGCCGGACGCGGCGTCACCGCCCGCCGACTCCTTGAGCGTGCACGGCGGCGACATCCAGTTGAGCGGTTTGTACGCCCGGTCGTCCGCATGAACGGAGACGCTGCCGTCTGCCTTGACGAGGATCAGACGGGGCGCGGAGGGCAGGTGGGCCGTGAGCCGACCCGCGTAGTCCACGGAGCAGCGGGCAATGACGAGACGCATGGTGCGCAACGCTACAAGACGGAGCCCGTCCGGCGCGATTCGGGCGCCCGGCGGGCTCGGGTGACCGCCCGGCGTACGCCCGGCGTACGTCCAACTCCCCTGTGGGCATGGCTGGTTGTGTGCCCATTCTCCTGGTGCGGGCCGGACCCGGCCCTTACCGTGGAGGACAGGAGGTCGTCGTCCGTGCACGCTGTGTGCGCGCCGCGGCCCCCCGGCCCTGCCCGTAAGACCCCGCCTTCCGGGGTCGCGAGAGGAGAACCCATGTCGCTCGACGTCTCACCGGCGCTGTTGGCACAGGCCGAGCGAGGCGAGGTCGACGAAGCCGACTTCGTCGACTGCGTCCGGACCTCCCTGCCCTACGCGTGGGAGATGATCAGCTCTCTGGTGGCACAGCTGGAGGTCGAAGGCGGAGAGTTCGCCGACAACCAGACCCCGCCGCCGGACGAGCAGGCACGCGGCCAGCTGCTGCGCGCGCTCGCGAGTGATGCCATCCGCGGTGCCCTCCAGCGGCACTTCGGCGTGCGCCTCGCCTTCCAGAACTGCCACCGGGTGGCGGTCTTCCCGCTGGACGCCGCCTCCGACGACCGGCTCGCCCGCTTCACTTCCGTACGAGGGCAGCTGCTCAACCAGTCGCCGGAACTGCGCGACTGCTGACCGAAGCGCCCGGCGCCGCCGCGCCGTACCGACCCGGGAAGCACCGCGGACACGGCAGTGGCGGCACGGTCTTTCGCGTCGGGCGGCACCCGGGGCGCCTGCCTCGGCCGTGTCCGGGAAGCAGTGTCGTCTGCCCGTGGCCTGGGAGAACCCCCAGTGGACCCCCAGGTGAACCTCCAGGGGAGAAACTTCCCGAACACGGCCGAGGACCCGACCCCCTCGGGGGCCGGGTCCACGGCGTCCGCGCGGGCCTCCGCGCGGGTTCCCGCCCCCTCAGCGCAGCTGCGGAAGCACCTCGGCGCCCAGCCGCCGCACGTTCTCCTCGGTCGTCGCGAGATCGCCCGACCCCTCGGCCAGCAGGGCGAAGCGCGTGATGCCCGTACGCTCCGCCGTCGCCGCGAGCCGGTCCGCCGCGAGCCGTGGCGTCCCCACCGCGTGCAGTCCGCACAACAGCTCCGTGTACGCCACCGGATCGCGCATCACCCGCTGCCGTCCGTCCGCCGTGACATGGGCTCCGAGGCCCTGTTTCAGCCAGCCCGGCATCGTTTTCAACAGCGTGCGCGCCGCCTCCGGGCCGTGATCGGCGAGCTGGACCACCCCGGCGGAGACGTGTCCGGCCCCGATCCGGGCGATTTCGTCCGGTTCGCGCCCCGCCTCCCGTGCGTGGCGCGCCCAGGACTCCACCATCGCGGCCTTGTCCTCGTCGCCGCAGTGCATGCCGAGGAGTATCGGCAGGCCGCGCTCGGCGGCGAGCCGCACGCTCTTCGGCGAGGTGCAGGCCACCAGGACCTCGGGCGAGGCCGCCCCGCCGATCAGCTCCCCGGGCGCCGGCACCACCGCCACCTCGCGGAACGCGTAGCGTTCCCCGGCGGCGGCCACCCGCGGCCGGGTGAGCCAGCGCAGCAGCAGGTCGAGCGATTCCGGGAAGCCCTCGTCGTACGCGGGCAGTCCCGCGCCGAAGACCTCCAGGTCGATCCACGGGCCGCCCCGGCCCACCCCGAGCGTGAACCGCCCGCCCGAGGTCACGTGCAGCAGCGCCGCCTGCTCGCCGAGTGCCACCGGGTGGACGGTCGGCAGTACGCTGACGGCGGTGCCGACCCGGATCCGGCGGGTCCGGCCCAGGAGCAGGGCGGCCAGGGTGACGGCCGACGGGCACACCCCGTACGGCACGAAATGGTGCTCGGCCAGCCACACCTCGTCGAGCCCCGCCTCCTCGGCGGCCTCGGCGGTGCGGACGGCCCGGTACAGCGGCTCCGCCTGACCCTGGCCCGGGAACTGGGCGGCCAGGACGAACGTACCCACGCGCATTGCTTTTCTGCCTCCTCGTGGCCGGCGCGTCTCCTCCCACGGAGCCCCCGGCGAACTCCCCCTTCCATGGCAACAACGCCTGACACGTGCCAAAGGCAACGGCCTTCCGCGAATCTCTTGCGATTTTCGGCTGATCCCCCGCACCCGAGGTCGGAGGCACCTGATCGCGGCCCGTACGCTGGAAGGAACCGTCCGTGTTCCCGACCTCGGTGAGGTGTCGAAGTGTCCCCGCGTCACAACCGCCCGCGCGGCGGTGAGAAGCCCGTACGGCAGGGAGATTCGGACGGCGACCGGTATGGCGGCGCGCAGAGCACCGAGACCTGGCAGGGCGAGGAGTGGTACGTCCGCAATGTCGCCGGCGCGAGCGCGCCCGGCAAGCGCTACCGCTGCCCCGGCTGCGACCAGGAGATCCCGGCGGCCGCGCCGCACGTGGTGGCCTGGCCGGAGTACGGCGGCGTCGACGACCGCCGGCACTGGCACAAGGCCTGCTGGAACGCGAAGGACCGCCGCACCTCGCGGGTGCAGCGGTCCCGTAACGCGCCTCGTTACTGAGCGGCCCTGACGGCCGGGCGACCGGTCCTCACACGTCCCGGTTGCCGAGCAGTGCGTAGGCCGCGCCGAGCGCGGCGGCCGCGAGCCCGGCCATGATCAGCACCGGCTCCCAGCCCGCCGGGCCGCTGTCGCCGAACGGCGCGGTGTCGCTGTACAGCGCGATCATCTGCGAGGGGATCGCGTACGTGGACAGCAGCTCCTGCAGCGGCCGCATCGCCTCGGAGAACATGAACAGCGCCGCCACCAGCGGCAGCAGCAGCACACCGATCATCACCGTGATCGCACCCGCCGAATGCCGCACGATCGCGCCCACGCCCAGCGCGAGCAGCCCGAGCAGAGCCAGGTAGAGCCCCGCGCCGACGGTGGCCCGCAGCCACTCCGCGGCGGACGGCGTCGCGGAGCCGACCATCGCCACCTGCATCGCGCCGAGCACCGCCGCCACCACGGTGACCAGGGTGAACACCAGCAGGAAGAAGATCAGCGCCTTCGCGGTGAGCACCCGGGCGCGGCTCGGGCAGGCGGTCAGCGTCGTACGGATCATGCCCGTGCCGAACTCCGAGCTGATCGTCAGCACGCCGAGCGTCATCACACAGATCGAGGCCGGCAGCAGGCCGAAGAAGCCGAGGGCGAGCGCCGAATCGGACGAGCTCTCCCCGGCCGCCGAGGAGGCGACCAGGGCGACGCCGAGCCCGATGAGGACCATCAGCAGCACCATGGTCCCCAGCGTCCACATAGTGGAGCGCACCGAGCGGATCTTGGTCCACTCGGAGGCGAGCGCGTCACCGAGGTGGGCCGCGCGGACCGGGATGGGGGAGACGTACGCGTGCGGGGCGGCGCCCGGCGGCATCGCGGGCGGCATGCCCGGGTACGCGGCGGCCGGGGCCATGCCCTGCGCCGGACCGGGGACCGGCATCGGGGCCTGGGCCGGGTGCGGCGCCTGAGCCGGGTGCGGCGCCTGGTGGTGGACCGGCGCCTGGTTCGGATTCGGCGCCTGGTTCGGCGCCTGGTTCGGGACCGGGATCGGAGCCGGGCTGGGGCTCGGGGGAGGGGTCGTCATCGGGCGTCCTCGGCGTTCTGCGGCGACTGGGGCTGCGGCTGCATCGTCCGCGGGGCGGCGGGAGCGTTCTGCGGCGGTACGGCCGGGGCCGCGGGCGCGACGGGCGCCGCCGGGGTGGCGTACGGGTTCTGTCCGGGCGGCGGCGGGGCGTACCAGCCCTGCTGCGGCACCTCGGGGATCACCGGCCCCTGCTGCTCCGGCAGCTGGTACGGCGCGGCCGGCGGCTGGAGGTGGGCGAGCCGGTCGTCGGTCGACCGGTAGTCCACGGCGCTCTGCGTCATGCGCATGTACGCCTCTTCCAGCGACGCCTGGTGCGGCGAGAGCTCCCACAGCCGGACGTCCGCCTCGTGCGCGAGGTCGCTGATCCGCGGCAGCGCGAGACCGGTCACCCGCAGCGCGCCGTCCGGCTCCGGCATCACGCCGCCGCCGGCCTCGGTCAGCACCGTCGTCAGCTTCTCGCGCTGGGCGGGATCGGTCTGCGGCGTGCGCACCCGGGCGAAGTCGGCCGAGTTCGCCGAGATGAAGTCCGTCACGCTCATGTCGGCGAGCAGCCGGCCGCGGCCGATGACGATCAGATGGTCCGCGGTCAGCGCCATCTCGCTCATGAGGTGGCTGGAGACGAACACGGTGCGGCCCTCGGAGGCCAGCTTCTTCATCAGGTTGCGGACCCAGAGGATGCCCTCCGGGTCGAGGCCGTTGACCGGCTCGTCGAACAGCAGCACCTGCGGGTCGCCGAGGAGCGCCGCCGCGATGCCGAGGCGCTGGCCCATGCCGAGCGAGAAGCCGTTGGAGCGGCGCCGGGCCACGTCCTGCAGGCCGACCACGCCGAGCACCTCGTCCACGCGCTGGGCCGGGATCCCGGCGAGCTGCGCGAGCGACAGCAGGTGGTTGCGGGCGCTGCGGCCGCCGTGCACGGCCTTCGCGTCGAGCAGCGCGCCGACCTGGCGGGGCGCGTTCGGCAGCTGCCGGAACGGGTGCCCGCCGATCGTCACGTGCCCGGCCGTCGGCCGGTCGAGGCCGAGGATCATGCGCATCGTCGTCGACTTGCCCGAGCCGTTGGGGCCCAGGAAGCCGGTCACGTGCCCGGGCCGTACCTGGAAGGAAAGGTTGTCCACCGCCGTCTTCGCGCCGTACTGCTTGGTCAGGCCGACTGCCTCGATCATTCTCCAGCCCCATCGACAAGGTCGGGTCGTCGGGGCGTGACGGCCGTCGGCCGGAATCCCCCGTACGAGCGAAGAGCTTAACCAGCTCTTTACGGTTCCGCGTCAGCCGAATCGTGATCTCTCGGGCGCTCCGGGGGAGGTGGGGCAGATCTACGCGTCCCGCTTCTTGAGCACCACGTACCCGCCGAGCAGCGCCGCGAGCACCCACAGGACCATGATCCCGAGGCCGCCCCACGGGCCGTACGGCGCCTTCTCGCCGCCCAGCGCCTCCGGTACCACCTGCATGATCTTGGAGCCGGCCTGGTCCGGGAAGTAGCGGGCGACCTCCTTGGCCTTCGGGACCGCCGAGAGGATCTGGGAGATCAGGAAGAAGAACGGCACGAGGATGCCCAGCGACAGCATCGAGCTGCGCAGCATCGTCGTCACGCCCATCGAGAACAGCGCGATCAGCCCCATGTAGAGGCCGGCACCGATCACCGCGCGCAGCACGTTGTCCGCGCCGAGGGTGGTGCGGTGGTCGCCGAGCAGCGCCTGGCCGAGGAAGAACGACAGGAAGCCGGTCGCGAGCCCCACCACCAAGGCGAGCACCGCCGCCACCGTGATCTTCGAGAAGAGGAAGGCGGCCCGCTGCGGGACCGCCGCGAGCGAGGTGCGGATCATGCCCGACGAATACTCGGTGCCGACCACGAGCACGCCGAAGACCACCATCGCCAGCTGCCCGAGCACCATCCCGGAGAAGCTGACGAAGGTCGGGTCGAAGGTGGCCCGCTGGATCGGGTCGAGGTGGTCGAACTGCGAGCGCATCAGCGCGCTCAGCGCCGCGCCCATCGCCACCGTCACCACCAGGGCGCTCGCCAGCGTCCACACCGTGGACGAGACCGTCCGGATCTTGGTCCACTCCGACCGCAGGACCGCGGATGCCGCCGCCATCGCTCAGGCCCCTCCCCTGAAGCTGTCGCCCCAGCGCGGCCCGGACTCCGGCCCGGTTCCGGTTCCGGACCCGGGTTCGGAACCGGCGTCCGGCTCGGTCCCGGGCCAGGCCGCGACCGCGCCGCTGTGGATGTCCGTCCCCTGCGCGTGGTACTCCACCGCCGCCGCCGTCATCTGCATGAACGCCTCCTCCAGCGACGCCCGCTGGGAACTCAGCTCGTGCAGCGTGATCCGGTGCGCGGCCGCCAGCTCGCCCAGCCGCTCCGTCGTCGTCCCGTCCACTTCCAGGACCCCGCCGCCCGCCTCCACCACGACGAAGCCCTCGCCGTGCAGCATGTCCCGCAGCCGCTCCTGCTGCGGGGAGCGCAGCCGCACGTAACTCCGGGAGTTCTGCTGGATGAACTCGGCCATCGACGTGTCGGCGAGCAGTCGGCCCTGGCCGATGACGATCAGATGGTCCGCGGTCAGCGCCATCTCGCTCATGAGGTGGCTGGACACGAAGATGGTCCGGCCCTCGGCCGCCAGCGCCTTCATCAGGTTGCGGATCCAGTGGATGCCCTCGGGGTCGAGGCCGTTCACCGGCTCGTCGAACATGAGGATCTCGGGATCGCCGAGCAGCGCCGACGCGATCCCCAGCCGCTGGCCCATGCCGAGCGAGAAGCCCTTCGACTTCTTGCGCGCCACCGCCGTCAGGCCCACCAGGTCGAGCACCTCGCCGACCCGCCGCTCCGGGATGCGGTTCGACTGCGCCAGACAGAGGAGGTTGTTGTACGCCGAACGGCCCCCGTGCATCGCCTTGGCGTCGAGCAGCGCCCCGATGTACTTCAGGGGCTCCTTCAGGTCGCGGTAGTGCTTGCCGTCGATCCGGACCGTCCCGCTCGTCGGGTTGTCCAGGTCCAGCATCATCCGCATCGTCGTCGACTTGCCCGCCCCGTTGGGCCCGAGGAAGCCCGTGACCACCCCCGGCCGTACCGAGAAGGTCAGGTTGTCGACCGCCGTCTTCGCACCGAAGCGCTTGGTGAGACCCGCCAGCTCGATCATGCGTACCAACCTAAGGGCACGAAAAACCCTCCGCCACCGGAATGACAGAGGGTTTCTTTCGGACATGCCCAGAGGTGATCAGGCGTGATCGGGCATGTTCCGTCGTGCTTCGACGCCGTCGGGTGCGATCAGGCACCGTCAGGCGCGCGCCCGGGGGAAGACGCGCGCCCGGAAGATCAGCGCGACTGCTGGGCCGGGACGCCGGCCGTGCGGTCCTCGTCCATCGGGGAGCCGGCCGCGGCCACGGCGGCACCGGTCAGCGTGGCCAGCATCTCGCGGACGTTGGTCAGCTGCGCGTTGATGGAGTCGCGGCGGTTCGTCAGCGCCGCCAGCTCGCGCTCCGATTCGCTGCGGATACGGTCGGCCTTGGCGTTCGCGTCGGCCACGATGTCCTCGGACTGGCGCTGCGCCGTCTCCACCGTCTGACGGGCCCGGCGCTCCGCGTCGGTCCGCAGCTTCTCGGCCTCCAGGCGCAGCTGCTCCGCCCGGTGCTCGATCTCGGCCAGCCGCTTCTCCGCCTTGGCCTGGCGGGACGCCAGGTCGCGCTCGGACTGCTCACGGCGCTTGGCCAGGTTGGTCTCGAAGTCCGCGGCGGCCTGGGCGGCCTTGGCGCGGGTCTCCTCGAAGAGGGCGTCCGCCTCCTCACGCTTCGACTGGGCGTCCTTCTGCGCGTCGGCGCGCAGCGAGTTGGCCTCGCCCTGCGCCTTCTCGACGATCCGTACCCCGTCGTCCTCGGCCTTCGCCTTGCGCTCGACCGAGAACGCCTCGGCGTCGTTGCGGACCTGCTGGGCCGCGGACTCCGCCAGCTCACGGTGCTGCTCGGCGGCGCGACGGGCCTCCTCGCGCAGGTCCTTCGCCTCCTCCTCGGCGAGACGCAGGATCTTCTCCACGCGGGCACCGAGACCGGCGTACGACGGCTCGGCGTCGGTGACCTGGGTCTGGGCGTTCTGCGTCTCGAGGTGCAACTCCTCGATCCGCTTCTCCAGCGAGGTGATTCGGGCCAGAGCACTGTCACGGTCGGCGACGAGCTTGGTAATGCGGTCGTCCACCTGACCGCGGTCGTAACCGCGCCGCACGAGCTCGAAGCCGAAGGGGGAGGATGTGTCGCTCATGGGGTTCCTGTCGAAAGAGACCGGTGTGTTGTGAGGTGTGAGGTGTTAGAGGGAATCCTAGGGGTCTAAGCGGCGTGTCATCGAGCATATGCCCGTTTGATCTGGAGAATGTCCAGTCTTTTGAGTGGCTGTCACCGAGAGTTCTTGCCACCCGAACGGCCTGAACCAGCCGATGCCCCCGCCTTCGTCCCGTCCTTCCCGTCGGCCGACGGCGTTTCGAAAGACTCCAACGCCTCCAGGACGTCCTGGACACGGGAGATCTCGGCATTGATGTCCTCGCGCCTGCGCACGATGACCTCCAGCTCACGGCGGCCCTCGGACACCGTCCGCTCGGCCTCCTGCTCCGCCTCCGCCTTGATCTCCTCGGCCTCCGCCTTGATGCGCTCGCCCTCCGCCACCAGCGAGGCCTTCTTCTGCTCGGCCTCCTTCAGCAGGGACTCGGCCCGCTTCACGGCCGCGATCCGGACCTTGCTCGCCTCGGAACTCGCCTCCGAGAGCGTCCGCTTGGCCTTCTCCTCGGCCGCGGTGCTCTGCTCCTCCGCGGCCTTCACCAGCTTGTCGACGCGCTCGCCGGCCGACTTCATCTGCTCGGCCGTCTCACGCCGCGCCCGCTCGTGCAGCTCCTCGACCTCGCTCTCCACCCGGGTGCGCTGCTCCTCCGCGCGCTCCCGGATGGCGGCCGCGTCGGCACGCGTGCCGACCAGCAGCTCGTCGGCGTCCGTACGGGCCTTCTCCACCAGCGAGTTGCCCTCGATGGTCGCCTCGGCCACGATCCGCTCGGCCGCCGTACGGGCCGCGCCGACCATCGTGTCCGCCTGCTCCTCCGCCTCGGTGGTGGCGCGCAGCGCCTCCTCCTGGGCCTTGGCCATCAGCTGGTCGGCCTGCTCGGCCGCGTCCGCGCGCTTCTTCGCGCCCGACTCGCGGGCCTCGTCGAGCGTCCGGTCGGCCTCGGCGCGCGCCGACGCGCGCATCTCCTCCGCCGCCTTCTCCGCCGCGTCCTTGACCCGGGCCGCCTCCACGGCGATCCGCTCGGCTTCCTTGCGGGCCTCGCCGATGAGCGTGTCCGCCTGCTCGGCGGCGTCCGTACGGCGCTGGTCGGCGGCCTTGCGGGCGTCGTCGAGGACCTGCTCGGCCTCGGCGCCGATCCGCTCGGCCTCCTTGCGGGCCTCGCCGATCAGGGTGTCGGCCTGCTCCGCCGCGTCCGAACGGCGCTGGTCCGCCTTCTTGCGCGCCTCGTCCAGGATCCGGTCGGCGTCCGCGAGCGCGGCACTGCGCAGCGCCTGCGCGTGCGCCTCGCCGTCCACCTTGACCTGCTCGGCCTCCGCGCGTGTGCGGGCCGCGTCCTGCTCGGTCGACTCCAGCAGCTCGGCGGCCTCGGTGGTGAGCCGCTCAGCCTCCGCCGACGCCTCGCCGATGAGCGTGTCCGCCTGCTCGGCGGCGTCCGAACGACGCTTGTCGGCGGCCTTGCGCGCCTCGTCGAGGACCTGCTCGCCGTCCGCGCGGGCGGCGGCCCGCAGGGCCTCCGCCTCGGCTTCGCCGTCGGCCTTGACCTGCTCGGCCTCCGCGCGTGTGCGGGCCGCGTCCTGCTCGGTCGACTCCAGCAGCTCGGCGGCCTCGGTGGTGAGCCGCTGGGCCTCCGCGGTCGCTTCGGCGGTGACCCGCTGGGCTTCGGTCGTCGCCTCGGTGGTGACTCGCTGGGCCTCCGCGGTCGCCTCGGTGGTGACCCGCTGGGCTTCGGTCGTCGCCTCGCCGATGAGCGCGTCGGCCTGCTCGGCGGCGTCCGTACGGCGCTGGTCGGCGGCCTTGCGGGCGTCGTCGAGGACCTGCTCGGCCTCGGCGCCGATCCGCTCCGCCTCCGTACGGGCGTCGCCGACCACCGTCTCGGCCTGTCCGGCCGCCTCCGAACGGATCCGGTTCGCGTCGGAACGGGCGTCCGCGCGCGTACGCGCCGCGTCCTGGTCCGCCGCCGCCAGCTCGTCCGACACCTCGGTACGGATCCGCTGCGCGTACTCGGCCGTGTCCGACTTCAGCTTCTCCGCGTCGGCGATCGCCTGCTTGACCGTCCGCTCGGCCAGGTCCTTCGCGGCCGCGGACTCCTCTTGGGCGCGCTCGCGCGTCCGGGTCGCGTCCTCGGAGGCCCGCTCCCGCTCCTCGTACGCGTCGGTGCGGACCCGGTCCGCCTCCTCCTGCGCCTCGGTACGGGTGCGCTCCGCCGCGTGCTCGGCCGCGCTGCGCAGCCCGGCGATCTCCTCCTCGGCCGCCTCGCGCAGACCCGCGACCGACTCGCGTACCTCGTGCGCGGTCTGCTCGGCGGCGGACACCAGCTCGGTCGCCCGGGCCTCCGCCTCCTCGACCAGCCGCTCGGCCTCGGCCGCGGCCTCCTCGACCCGCTTGCGCGCGGCGGCGAGGAGCTCCTCGCTCCGCTCGCGCGCCAGTTCGCGCTCGCGGCCCGCCTCGGAACGCGCCGACTCCAGCGTCTCCTCGGCCTCCCGGCGACGCCGCTCGGCCTCCTCGCGGGCCGCGGCCAGCGCCTCGGCGGCCTCGGCGGCGATCCGCTCGGCGGCGGCCCCGGCCTCGGCACGTACCCGGTCGGCGGTCTCCTGCGCCTCCGACTTCAGCCGTTCGGCCTCCGCCGCGGCCTCCTCGCGCAGCGCGGTCGCCGCGGCCTTGGCCTCGGCGCGGTCCGTGGACGCGTCCTCGGCCGCCTCCGTGCGCAGCCGCTCGGCCTCTTCCTCGGCCTGCGCCCGCAGCGTACGGACCCGCTCGGCGGCTTCCGTCCGCAGCCGCTCCGTCTCCTCGGCGGCCTCGCGCCGGATCCGCTCGCTCTCGGCCCGCGCGCCGGCCAGCTCCTGGCCGGCCGACTCCAGCTTGTCCGCGGCCTCGGTACGCAGCCGGGCCAGCTCCTCGGCGGCCTCCGCGCGCAGCGCCTCGGCACCCCGCTCGGCCTCCTCGCGCAGCGCGAGGGCGGCGGCGTCGGCCGCCTCCTTGACCGACTCGGCCTGCTCCTCGGCCTCCACGCGCAGCCGCTCCGCCTCGGCGCGGGTGCGCTCCAGCGTCTCCTCGGCCTGGGTACGCAGCGTCTGGGCGCGCTCCATGGCCTCGCCGCGGACCCGCTCGCTCTCGGCGTTCGCGTTCGCGCGCAGCTCGTCGGCGTCCGTCCGGGCCTTGGTCAGCAGCTCCTCGGCGGTCTTCGCCGACTCCTCGATCTGCTGGACGGCCTCCCGGCGCGCCTCGCCGCGGATCCGCTCGCCCTCGGCGACCGCCTCGGCCCGCAGCTGCTCGGCCTCGCCGCGCAGCCGGCGCGCCTCCTCCTGCAGCTCGACCGTCTTGGCGCGGTACTCCTTGGTGTCGTCCTTCGCCGAACCGAGCAGCTCGTCGGCCTGCTCCTCGGCGGTCCGCCGCAGCCGGTCCGCCTCGGTCTCGGCGTCGGTGCGCAGCCGCTCCGCCTTCTCGGCGGCCTTGCGGGTGGTCTCCTGGGCGTCGTCGGACGCCTTGCTCAGGATCTCCTCGGCCTGCCGGGCGGCCTTGGCGAGCGCGGCGGCGGAGTCCTCGGCGGCGGCCGCGAGGGCCTTCTCCGAGGCCTCGGCGGCCATCCGCTCGGCCGCGTCGGCGGCCTCGCGCAGCTGCTCCTCGGCCTGCTCCTTGAGGGCCTCGGCCTCCTTGGTGGCCTCGCCGACGAGCCGGGCGATCTCGGCCTTGGCGGTACGGGTACGTGCCTCGTTGACGGACTCGGCGCCCGCCAGCTCCTTCGCGGCGGCGTCCTTGGCCGCGGCCAGGGTGCGCTCGGCCCGCGTCCGGGCCTGCCGGAGCTCCTCCTCGGCCTCCTGGACGCGCACGTCGGCCGCGCGGGACAGCTCGGCGGCCTCGCGGCGGGCCTGCTCGGTCTCGGCGGTGGTGGTGGAACGCAGCCGCTCGGCGTGGCCGACGGCCTCCTCGGCCTGCCCGGCCGCGGTGCTGAGCATCCGCTCGGCGTCCTTGCGGGCGCGCAGCAGAATCGCTTCGGCCTCGGACCGGGCCGCCTCCGCCTCGGCGCCGACCCGGCGCCGGGTCTCCTCGGCGATCCGGGCGGCCTCGGCGCGCGCGGCGGACAGTGACTGCTCCGCCTCGGCGCGCGACTCCTCCATCAGCCGGCGGGCCTGGGACTCCGTACGCGCGCGCAACTGCTCGGCCCACGCCACGTTCTCGTTGACGTGCGACTCGACCGTCTTACGGCGCTCGTTGAGCTCCTGGTCGAGCTGCTGACGGCGCTGGACGGCCTCGGTGTGCAGCTCGGACTGGAGCCGGGCCTGCTGTTCGGCGTGCTCCTGGAGGATGCGCTGCGTCTGGGCGCGCGCCTCGCGCAGCTCGCGCTCGGCGTCCTGGCGCAACTGCTCCGCCTGCGCCTGCGCGTTGCGCAGCATCTGCTCGGCCTGGTAGCCGGCGTCGGCGCCGTCGTAGGCGGGCCGGGACGCGATGGTGCGGCGCGCCTCGTGGAGCTTGGCACGCAGGACCTCGACCTGGTACCCGAGATCCTCGGCGTGCTGGACGGCCTTCTCTCGTTCCTTCTTCAGCCGTTCCATCTCGGCTTCGAACCGCGAGAGATGGTCGTCCTCGGCTCGCTGGCTCTCCTGGCGTTCGTAGCCCCGCACTGCGCGGTCCATCCGTCCCCTGGTCGCAACACTCCAACGAGCACGCCCTCACGGCCGAGGGCGGACCCCCGGGGAATCGTGGCAGATCGGACGACCCCGACATCCTGACTTCGGTGCCGCGCGCACACGGCTCCGACCGGCCCCGGCCCGGAGTGGCCCACTCTACCGGGCCGGGAATCCGTCAGGTCAGTGCTCCGCTGAGGAGTGGTCAGCGGAAGGGCCGGAAGAGGGCGTCGCGGAGGTGACGAGCTCGGTCAGGACGCCGTGGCAGTCCTTGGGATGGAGGAAGGTGATGCGGGATCCCATGGAGCCGACGCGGGGCTCGTCGTAGAGCACCCGGACCCCCTTGTCCCGGATGGCCGCGGCGTCGCCGTCGACGTCCGCGGTGCCGAAGGCGATGTGGTGCACGCCCTCGCCGTTCTTCGCCAGCCACTTGCCCACCGCCGAGTCCTCGCGGGTGGGCTCCAGGAGCTGGAGGTACGAGGCTCCGCCGTCCGAGGTCTCGTTGATCTTGAGCATGGCCTCCCGGACGCCCTGCTCCTCGTTGATCTCCGAGTGGAAGACCTCGAAGCCGTAGGTCGCCCGGTAGAACTCGACGGTCTTGTCCAGGTCGAAACAGGCGATCCCGATGTGGTCGATTCGCGTCAGCATGTCTCCAGTGCAGCGCCGGCCGCATGGTTACGCAACGTGCGCGCCGTCACACCGGAAGGCCGGTGACCGGGCCCGGCACCGCTCAGTACATTGAAGGTAAACCCTCGTTCACTCCTCATCCCAAGGGGCCGCGGCTCATGACTGGAACGACCGGTACCACCTCTGTGATCGTCGCGGGCGCCCGGACGCCCATGGGCCGCCTGCTCGGCTCGCTGAAGTCCTTCTCCGGCGCCGATCTGGGCGGTTTCGCGATCAAGGCCGCCCTGGACCGGGCCGGCATCGGCGGCGACCAGGTGCAGTACGTGATCATGGGCCAGGTGCTCCAGGCGGGCGCCGGCCAGATCCCCGCCCGCCAGGCCGCCGTCAAGGGCGGCATCCCGATGAGCGTCCCGGCGCTCACCATCAACAAGGTGTGTCTGTCCGGCCTCGACGCCATCGCGCTCGCCGACCAGCTCATCCGCGCGGGCGAGTTCGACATCGTGGTCGCGGGCGGCCAGGAGTCGATGACCAACGCCCCGCACCTGCTGCCGAAGTCCCGTGAGGGCTACAAGTACGGCGCGATCGAGATGCTCGACTGCATGGCGTACGACGGTCTCACCGACTCCTTCGAGGGCATCGCCATGGGCGAGTCCACCGAGAAGCACAACACCCGCCTGGGGATTCCGCGCCAGGCGCAGGACGAGCTGGCCGCCCTGTCGCACCAGCGCGCCGCCACCGCCCAGAAGAACGGCGTCTTCGAGGCCGAGATCACCCCGGTCGAGATCCCGCAGCGCAAGGGCGACCCGGTCGTCTTCGCCAAGGACGAGGGCATCCGCCCCGAGACGACCGCCGAGTCGCTCGGCAAGCTCCGCCCGGCCTTCACCAAGGACGGCACGATCACCGCCGGCACGTCCTCGCAGATCTCCGACGGCGCCGCCGCCGTCGTCGTGATGAGCAAGGCCAAGGCCGAGGAACTGGGCCTGGAGTGGATCGCCGAGATCGGCGCCCACGGCAACGTGGCCGGCCCGGACAACTCGCTCCAGTCGCAGCCGTCGAACGCGATCCTGCACGCCCTGAAGAAGGAGGGCAAGGAGGTCGCCGACCTGGACCTGATCGAGATCAACGAGGCGTTCGCCGCGGTCTCGTACCAGTCCATGAAGGACCTCGGCATCACCCCGGAAAAGGTGAACGTGAACGGTGGCGCCATCGCCCTCGGTCACCCGATCGGGATGTCCGGCGCCCGTCTGGTGCTGCACCTGGCCCTGGAGCTGAAGCGGCGCGGCGGCGGCACGGGCGCGGCGGCCCTGTGCGGCGGCGGCGGCCAGGGCGACGCCCTGATCGTGCGCGTCCCCGGCAAGAAGTAGGCCGGACACTCAGGTCCTGTCTTCCGGACCAGGCCGGACGAAGGCCGCCGGCCCCGGGGAGGGACCCGGGTCCGGCGGGCGGTCCGGTACACAGGCGTACGGGCCCGGTGCACGCACCGGACCCGTACGCCTGACGCGTACCCCCGGGCCCCGCGGTCCGCGCATCCGGTACGCGTCCCTCCCGGTGCGTGTACGCGCGCGTACGCGCACCGGGCCCGCAAGATCCCGACGCTCGACGCAAGGAGCACGCTGAGATGGTGGACGTCCCCGCACTGGTCGCCCAGGCACGGGAGGGCCGGCCGCGCGCCGTGGCCCGGCTGATCTCACTCGTGGAGGGGGCGTCCCCGCAGCTGCGCGAGGTGATGGCGGCGCTCGCCCCGCTGACCGGCAACGCCTACGTGGTGGGCCTCACCGGCTCGCCCGGCGTCGGCAAGTCGACCTCGACCTCGGCGCTGGTCAGCGCGTACCGGCGGGCGGGCAAGCGGGTCGGCGTCCTCGCCGTCGACCCGTCCTCGCCGTTCAGCGGCGGCGCGCTGCTCGGAGACCGGGTCCGGATGTCGGAGCACGCCTCCGACCCCGGCGTCTACATCCGTTCCATGGCCACCCGCGGCCACCTCGGCGGCCTCGCCTGGTCCGCCCCGCAGGCCATCCGCGTCCTCGACGCGGCCGGCTGCGACGTGATCCTGGTGGAGACGGTCGGCGTCGGCCAGTCGGAGGTGGAGATCGCCTCCCAGGCCGACACCTCCGTGGTGCTGCTCGCGCCCGGCATGGGCGACGGCATCCAGGCCGCGAAGGCGGGCATCCTGGAGATCGGCGACGTGTACGTGGTCAACAAGGCCGACCGGGACGGCGCCGACGCCACCGCCCGCGAGCTCAACCACATGCTGGGCCTCGGCGAGGCGCGCGCCCCGGGCGACTGGCGGCCGCCGATCGTCAAGACGGTCGCGGCGCGCGGCGAGGGCGTCGACGAGGTCGTCGAGGCGCTGGAGAAGCACCGGGCGTGGATGGAGGAGCGCGGGGTGCTCGCGGAGCGCCGCCGGGCCCGGGCGGCCCGCGAGGTCGAGACGATCGCGGTGACGGCGCTGCGCGAGCGGATCGGCGACCTGCACGGCGACCGGCGGCTCGACGCGCTCGCGGAGCGGATCACGGCGGGCGCGCTCGACCCGTACGCGGCGGCGGACGAGCTGATCGCGAGCCTGACGGGCCAGTAGGCGGGACGGACCCGTACGCACACGGGACGGGCCCGGCACCCCCTCGGGGGCGCCGGGCCCGTCCCGTACCTATGTCTCAGAGCTTGCCGCGGCGGCCGCGCAGTTCCTCCGCGACCGGCTTCAGCGACTCGTGGAGGGCGGTCAGCGCCTCGGGGCTGAGCTGCCCGATGAAGTGCTTGCGCACGGCCTCGACGTGGTGCGGCGCGACCTTGCGCATGGTCTCCATGCCGAGGTCGGTGAGCACCGCGTACAGTCCGCGCCGGTCCGACTCGCAGTGCTCGCGGTGGACCAGTCCGGCGTTCTCCATCCGGGTGATCTGGTGGGAGAGCCGGCTCTTGGACTGAAGGGTGGCGGTGGCGAGGTCGCTCATGCGGAGTCGCCGTTCCGCCGACTCCGAGAGATTGACCAGGATCTCGTAGTCGTTCATCGTCAGGCCGAAGGGCTGGAGATCCTTCTCCAGCTGATGCGTCAGCATTCTGTTGACGTCCAGATACGTGCGCCAGGCGCACTGTTCGGCGTCGGTGAGCCAGGGGGTGGCCGTCTCGGTCTCCATGAATGCATTCTACCTAAGAAGTTGAATTCTGGACGAGTTTTGTGCGGCTGGGCGACGCGTCACGCTCCGCAGGCTACCGCTCACAGACCGAAGCGCCGCTGCAGATCTCCGAGCTGGCCGGGAAGGCGCGGTGTCGAGCCGTGCCCGCCCTGGCCGGAACCCGGCGCCCCGGCGCCGCCCGGATTCCCCGAGGATCCCGGCACGCCCGGCCCCGCCCCCGGGTCGCCGGTCGGCCGCTCCGCCAGCATCTGCTCCGAGGACTGGAGCAGCACCGTCCCCGCCCCGACGAACTCGAACTGGTGCTCCTCGCCCGAGGTGCCCCCGATGCCCGTGAGCGCCCGCACCCCGCCCATCACACCGGTCAGATACCCGTGGTCGTAGTGGTGGCACGGGGAGGGGCAGTCGGCCCAGCCGACCAGCGCCTGCGGATCGACGCGCAGCGGCGGCTCCAGGAACACCACCGGCCCGTTCGACGCCGCCACGAACTTCCCCGTCCCGATCAGCGTCACGAACCCCGGCACGATCGACTGCTTGAGCGCGAGCGACGGCTGGTAGGCGAGCAGATTGCCGGACCGGACGGTCAGATTGCCCTCGTCCAGGTCGTACGAGTTCACGTCGAAGGCCCGGTCCGCGAGCAGCATCTTCCCGCTGCCCTCGGCCACCACCCAGTCGCTCGCGTGCAGCGGCGAGTGGAAGGACGTCCGGACCAGCCGGTCGAGTCGGCCGTGGCCGATGCCGTTGAACTCGATCCGCCCGTAATAGGCGATCATCTTGCCCTTCTGCAGGAACCACGGAGAGCCCTTGAGCTCCACGCAGAAGGTGTACGCGTCGACGTTGTCGTCCACCGGCAGCGTGCTCGGGTCGTGGACTACGGGACCGGTCACAGCTTCTCCTCCGACGCCTGCACGTACACCACACCGCTGCCGCTCAGCTCCAGCTGGAACGCCTCGCCCGAGCCCCGCCCCACCATGTCGCGCCAGCCGAGCGCGGTGGACAGCTTGTTGCGGACGTCGCCGTGGTGGGCCACGTACGCCTGCGGGTCGACGTGCACCGGGCGGCCGGGCGTGATCGGCAGCTCGATCACGCCACCGTGCGCCATCACGGCCACCGAGCCGTGCCCGCGCAGGGTGGTCGTGAACAGCCCCTGCCCGGTCACCTGACCGCGTACGAGGCCCATCACGCCGCCCTGCGAGCCGAGGAACATGGTGCCCTGCTCCAGCGTGCCGTCGAAGGCGAGCAGCCGGTCCGCCTCCACGTACAGGGTGTCGCCGGCCAGCTCGACGACCTGGATGTGATGGCCGCCGTGCCCGAACATCACCGTGCCGTCGCCTTCGACCGTCATCAGCGGGGTCGCCTCGCCGGCCACCCGGCGGCCGATCATCGACATCACGCCGCCCTGGCCGCCGGTGAGATTCGGCGTGAACGTGACGTCGCCGCGGTACGCCAGCATGGCGCCGCGCTGGCTGAACAGCCGCTGACCCGGGACGAGCCGGGCCTCGATCATCTTGGAGTTGATCTCCCGGAAGGCCATCAGAGGTCGCCCCCGATCGTCCGCCGCTCGCTGGGCTGCACGTACACGAGCCCGTCGCCCTCGAACCGGATCTGGAACGCCTCGCCGCCGCCCTCGCCCATGAACGTGCGGAAGGTCACGCCGGACTGGAAGTGCTGCTGGAGATTGCCCTGGTGGGCGACGTACGCGCCGGGGTCGACGCACAGCGGATACTGCGGTGTCACCCGCAGCACCACCGCCGGCCCGTCGGACAGCAGCGCCGCCTGGCCGCTGCCTTCCACCGTGGTGGTGAACAGGCCGTTGCCGGACGAGCTGCCGCGCAGACCGGTGAAGGTGGTGCCGGTACGCAGCGAGGCGTCGGTGCAGAGCAGATTGCTCGCCTCGACGTACAGCTTGTCGCCATGAAGCCGCACCAGGTTGATCTCGGTCGCCCGGTCGGCGAACCAGCAGGTGCCCTGCCCGCGTACCTCCATCACCTCCATCTGCTCCCCGGTGAGTCTGCGCGTCACCATGCCGCGCAGGCCCTCGCCGCCGCCGGTCATCTTCTTGAAGGACATCTCGCCGTCGTAGGCGACCATCGAGCCGTTCTTCGCCTTCACGGCGTCCCCGGTCAAGGTCACGGCGAGCACTCTGCTGCCCTGGAGTCGGAACGTTGCCACGAAAAGCGACGGTACTGGCCCCCCGGACCCAGGAACAGCCATACCGCCATGCACAATGGACAGACCCTTGTGCATCCGTTCACAAGATCGACCGAAGGTGACTCCTGCCGTGGACATCAAGACCGCCTCCGCCCTGCACCGGCTCCGACTCGTCTCCGCCCCGGAAGCCGTCTCGTTCCTGCTGCTCCTCGTCTGCTCGGTGCTCAAGCGCACCACGGACTTCGACGCGGTGCCGGTCATGGGCATGATCCACGGCGTGCTGTTCGTCCTCTACG
Source organism: Streptomyces laurentii (assembly GCF_040635425.1). Taxonomy (NCBI): domain Bacteria; kingdom Bacillati; phylum Actinomycetota; class Actinomycetes; order Kitasatosporales; family Streptomycetaceae; genus Streptomyces; species Streptomyces laurentii. Next base: position 328,678 of record NZ_JBEYHT010000001.1, read on the forward strand.
TGCTGTTCTGGCTGGACGCCTGGAACCGCACCAAGTGGAGCTTCGGCAAGGCCGCCCTCTACTTCGTCCTTTCGGTCCTGCCGACCGGCGGCTTCTTCGCCGAGCGCAAGCTGAAGCGCGAGGCCGAGGACGCGGTCATCGCCTCCCGCGCCCGCCGCGAGGGCGTCGTCAACGTCTGACCTGCCTGACCTGCCTGATCCGCTTGGACCCGGGGCCACTGGCCCGGCCTGTCCCGGCTCACGATGAAGGGGCGCCACCTGGGACGCGACTCCCCCCGATCGTAACGGGATAGCAGGTATGGGCGCATGCCCATACTGATTGGG